>JBAZXG010000001.1:0-136097 GCA_041660005.1 Patescibacteria group bacterium
TCTGTAATTCTTCTTTTCGTTTAAGGTTTCCATGGTTATAGATAAGGATTAAGAAACTACACTTACATTCTACCACAGTTCTATATCCTACTCCCCTCTATCGCAAACTACCCGCCTCCGCCATCCGCCAACTGGCGGAGACGGATAGCGGAGGCGGATAGCGGAGGCGGATCCAGCAGACTTTCTGATTCATTAATTATCTAGAGGGATAAACAGCTACCGTTTGTGCTACGAAAGCCGTTTGATACCGCGCTTGAACTTGTTTCCATAACAAAAATGACGAACAGCCTTCCTCCTTCGCTAAAGCTTCGAAGGACACGTTCGGCTGCTCGTCCTGTCTGGCAGACCACTTCAAGATCGAACACAAATCGGTCAACACTAGTAAGGCTCCTAGAGTTTAGTTTTGATGATGGGAACGTGCGTAGAGATAACCACCGATTGCCCCTAAAATGGCGCCGAGTGGGCCAGTTATAAAAATCCCAAGAAGCGGCCCTTGATCTGCTGATAATCCAGATACATATCCTAATATTAATGGTCCTATGATGCCAAGCAAGAAGCTGAGAAAACCGACAATCACACCGTACTTTAACGCAGAGCCCATTAATCTCCGACTTTCCGAAATATGAACCCGAGCTGTCACCCACCAAAAAATAATCGCAATCGTCGTCGGTACCGTGAGCATCATAAGCCCAACAAGGTTGGGACCCTTTGTGATCTGGAGGTAAGACAGTAGCAAAGTAATAATTGTGAAAATAACCGCCACGATGCCGCTCGTAATCCGTAAGCTTGTGCGAGATGTAACATTTGTATCATTCATAAAATGATTCTACCACATTTTAATACTACTTTACAGTGACTCCTCTCGTGCTAGCTTAGATTGGCTTGTCATAAGCGAACACAGTGAGTCGAACGGTAGGGTATCGTGAAGGACGTTACCTGTCCGCCTCTGGCGGAGAACCAGAATACAGCAGTCAAATAAATTTTATATACTAGATTTGAAGTATAGATTCAACACATAAATCTCTACACCGACACACACTATGCAATGACATCAACATTACCTTGCTTGCTGCTGTATATTTTTTTTACTTTCAAGCTGCATTTGTTGACGCAATGTTTCCATTGCTTTATTAAGTTCTTTTTCTCGTCTATTCTCCTCAATTTTCATTACTGGAATGAATGAAATTCCGGCTGCGACTACTGCAATAATAAAACCTCCAAGAAAACTGCCTTTTTTACCCTTTTTAAAAATTATCCATCCGACCCAAGCTACCAAAAAAACAAGATTTATTATAATTGGAGTTTGAACTGCAAATCCACTGCCGATAAGCATCAGCAGCACAGGGCCACCGCCCATTACAAATGCAACCCAAAAACTAGCGTCCTTTAAAGGATTGTAGCCAACATTAATACTTTGAGTATTTTGAATGTTTTCCATATTATCGTTATTAAATGTTTTCAGTGGCGGATAAACGAAATTTTTTATATCTCCGATTTATTGCCGATTTAGTGTAAAAAACTTGGGTGACGATTGAAATTAATAAGGCAAGAGGATTAACGAATGTGCCAACGCTTTCTTTAGATCCCGTTATAGTAAGGAGCAGTGTCAGGACAATAGAAATGCCGATAATCGTCAGGAATGTTCTCCAGAAAATAAACCACCACACTTGAAAAGCGTCCTCCATAGAAACATTTTTTTCTTGCATATATATAATAAGATAATTTAATAAGTAGTTATTATTATACCACAATTCAAACTTTACGATGCCTGTCTTTTTTAGATAGCAAAAAACCCGCCCCCGCCATCCGCCAACTGGCGGAGGCGGATGGCGGAGATGGATCAGGCGGATTCTTTATTGCAGATACTTATTTGAGACTCTGGGAATACTACTTCTAAACCATTTTCAAACGCAATTTCAACTCCGCAACATCTGTCTCAATTCTTTTAATCCGCTCAATGGTGAATAGTCTCTCTTGATCCAACCTTTCTAGAATAACCATCTGGTCATCAAGTGCTTGTGTAATATCGCCAGAAAGTTCTTTTAGACTGTCCTGGGTTGCAAGACCACCAACTTGTAATTCAAGATCAGACTTAGTGACCAAACCGCTAACTCGATCTTCAAGATCGGTCTTGCTGGCCATATTATCCTTCAAAAACTGAACAATAGTGAGAATTTCTTGTGTTGTTTGTTCTTCGTTCATACACCCCGAGTATAGTAGACGCCAAATTTTTTGTACAGGCCTGCAAAACAGACAAAAAAGCCCTTTGATACCGTACTCGAACTTGCTCCTCTAACAGAAAAGACGAACAGCCTTCCTCCTTCGCCAAAGCTTCGAAGGACACGTTCGGGTGCTCGTCCTGTCTGGTAGGGTATCGTGAAGGACGTTACCTGTCCGCCTCTGGCGGAGAACCAGAATGCGGCAGTCAAAGAGGTTGTATGTGCCAGATTTGTTTTTCGTTCTTTTTAAGTACTGCTAAAGAAAACTAAGTCACCGCTGTACGGCCAAAACTTAACTCAATAGATTAACTTCAATGCACTGTATCTTCTATAGAATACCGATTGACATACATAGAAACGTCCTACTATTTTAAAAGCTCCACAATATTTGCATCAATCCGAGCTTGTGGCTTGTGATAATAACCTGTCACTTTTATTTGTTGTGATTCTGGCAATAACACGGAATTTGATTGGATTGTATTCACTGGCCGATCTAGGCCAATAAATTTAGTTGCGGAGGAAAAAAATACTACTCGGCGGAAAATCAATTGTTGTAACTCTGGAGTATTCGGTTCGAGCGTTACTAAATCACCGCCGAAGCCATCCGAAAAAATTGCCACCCGATTATATACCGCAGTAAACTTTACAACGTTGTCGGCACTACCGCCTATAAATATGTAACCCAAAATGGAAATTCCCGCAAAAACAGCCACCATTAGAATTAATCCTGAAAAAACAATTTTTATATATGTAAACTTCATAATTACAGTTAAGTATAACAAACTTGTAGGAACCTGTCATCCATTCAATTTTCGGTAGCGAATTGAAGTAAAGCACTGGACGTACTGGTAATTTTTTGGACAATGGGCGGTCAACACTCCCCTTTCTGTGGCATCAGAGAAACAAAAACAAATACAATCATGAGTCATATGTTCAATATTTCCTAGAGGAAACAAAAATCCTGCCCGCGACGGGCAAGATCCTTTTGGCAGGGCATCGTGGAGGACGTTAGAACCATTATTCAACTGCAAAATGCGGATATTAACATCCCAAAATTAATATGAATATTTATGAATAAACGTTGGTATAGGAATATTATTATTCAATAGTAATGTCACCACTACTCTTCTGAACGGCAATTACTTTCACCATACTAGGTGATACGCCTTCAACAATAGGACAATTTTCTAAACACGGCTCTCCATCATAGATTTTCACCTCTAACCAATATTTGCCTGGTGCAATGATTTTGTTTCCATAAACTCCATATCCGGAATCTGTTGATGCTATGAAATCACCTGGTACTACAAATTCATACTGATCACTATATAATGCGCTCTCGGGGATGATAGCGAGAACGCCACCACTCCCACTATTACTGCCAAGGAGGAAACCTATTCTGTAATAATCCTTTAGACCATTTAAACTTAACGATATCACTTCTTTTGACCCAATCTTCCATACTTCCCCGCCACTGGGCTTCAACAATTTTAGCTCAAGAACGTTATTGCTATTACTATGATTACTTTTAGACGGATACCCTAAAGGAAAAATAACATAAACAAAGACGCCAATGGCGATTACGAAAACTATAAATATAATTGCTAAAAATTTCTTCACAAAATAATTATACCACAGTTCTAACTCCACGATGCCTATCTATTTTTCATAGCAAAAAACCTGCCGTTTCAGACAGATTTGTTGCCGCAGGGCACCTCGAGATCGAACCCCAACCGGTCAACACCAGTAAAGGAATTTAATTTACTAAAAATGCTGGCGGCAATTGCATGGTTGCGAGTATGGCTTCATCAATTCCACCCAATGATAGATCTGAACGCAGAGTGGACGTTATTAAGACCTGCAAGGGCACAATGGGATCAGCTGTTCCCGCTACCCCAAGCTCAATTTTATATGTATTAGGGTAGGTCGTAAAAAACCAAGCAACAGTAGTGGGCTGATCGCGGCTTGTCAATGCAACCGCGTCATACCCACCAATCTTTACCCTGTCCTTTGCAACAATGTAATTCTTTTCAAGATCAGGTAAATATTCTTCCGTCCGTAATCTGCTGTCTGTTTCCGAAAAAAGAGGAAAAGAAGATATGGCCAACATCGGCTTTCTTGAACCAGCGCTGGCACTAGCATATTTTTTTGGTATTAGTAAAACGGCTCCAATATCAACACCTTCAGAAAAGTCAGTGGGATACTCAAAGGTAAAGTTGTAGGGCGCAAAAGGTCCACCCGCTTCATGCTGAAGCCAATTAGTTGTGTCAATCGCAACTAGACCAGTAGGGATAGCAAAAAGATTCTGATTAGTAACTCCAAGACTAAGTACCCGCATGACTTGATAGGCCGTATTGCCGTCCTTCAGATAAATTCGGCGACATTTTTCTGGATGGATGTACCAAGCTTCGCCATGCTGCTGCACCCGTAAGAGTATGCGCCCCTTGAGTCGGTTAGCGAGAACGTTTGCGCTACATGCACTTGCACTTTGCAGCATGGCTTGTTCGTTGGTAACGGACGGAATCTTTGTAAGGTCAACGTCAGTTATCCCAAGACCGAACGAGCGCATCATCTGGTAGGCTGTGGCGCCATCACGCATATAGTACCGCTTATCATCGATTGGACTGACATACCACGCCTCACCTTTTGACTCGACTTGAAGGAGTATGCTGCCACGAACACGCTCAGTCATAGTAAGAGCCGAAGCGTCGTTTGCACCTATGACGCTGCTTACAATGGTTAACAGCAGAACCAAATACTTTGTATGTTTCATATATTTAGTATAGCACCGTTTCTTGCAATGCTTCTCGTGCTAGCTCAACTTGGCAGGGGCTCTGAAGTGATGTTAGAGCCATTATTACCAATAACCTTGTGGAACACGTTTAAATTTAACTTATCTATTTCACCTACGCTGCTGGATTTTAAATAGCTCCATAGTTAGTTTCAAGATTTAAAAAACAAAAAAACTAGTAAGACGCTTGAATCTTATACTACAGGGCTACCCTTAATGTAGGCTGCTTTCCCCTGATCGGCGTCTTCGAGTCGATATTCAACGTCAAACTCCCACTTATCACGTCCCTGCTGGGTTGCACGATAATGTAAGACTACCGAGCGAACTTTTGGAGCGAGTACTTTCGCGCCGAGCATTTTTGATAGTTCCTGCCCAATACCTCCGTCAGCACCAGTTGAACATGATGCCAAAATGATAGTTGAATTTTCCTCAAGAAACGAATCAACGCCTTTTGCATTTCTTTTCTTAAGGTCTTCACTGGTTAACAAGTGCCGCTTGTCTGTGCCACCAAATTGGATCGAATTTTCTGTGCCGTGCCCACCAATAATTGCGAGGGAAATTTTATGTCCTTTTTTATCTTTGGGATTATATTTTTTGTCGAGATCATAAAGTGCATGAGCAACATTGTACTTTGTTGCACACTCCACTGCGCGTAAACTAAATGAACCGCGAGTTGCCTTATAGAATTCATCAAGTGCCATGCTATTGAGATAGTACGCACCATTGTAATCATTACGAGGATAAACAATCACGCCGTACGGTTTCGTAGTATCATTACGTTCTTCATATTGTTTGCAAAGAAGGTCAGTAGGATAACGACCAAAATCAGCGATGCCAAATTCATCGTAAAGTACCCTACAAGCACCCGGCTGCTGTTTTTCTACTTCACGAATTCTGTCGATGTTTTTTCGCATTGGATATTCGAGGTCGTCACCACTCTTCATCCAGGCGCTAAAAAATATCTCCGGAGGTAAACCAAATTGTTCAAAAATAGGCTTCACTGCCGTCTTACCGTATGTGTCACGAAATTCTTCTGTTTTATTCCCTTGGAAAAGAAAACCTACGAGTTTAGGCACCCACTTTCCGTCAGGGTCCTGTTGTATATGGCCAACAAGAATATCGGCAGCTTCTTTCACTTGTTCCGCATTACCGTATACCATCATTGTATTAAGACAAATAGCAGCTGTATAATATTTTTTTTCGTCTTCAAGTTCCTCTTTAAACAATGAAATATGCTTACTTAGTATACCAAGGCCGGCACCACGTTGACGTTTGCTGCCCTGTTTAACTAGATCGCATATTAAATCGATACCCCAACCTGCAACCTGTGAATGTTCGCTCTGTTCAATATCTTCTTCAATAGAATCCTTCAGATCATCTATAACGTCGATGGCAAAACGTGTCAGCGCGTCTCTTGCCATAGATTCTTCTTCAGAAAAGGGTATGCTCGTCAACTCCTCAAGGCCCCGTAGAACTTGTTCCTTTAGTGACGGTTGACGGTATGCTTGAATAATTACATTGTGGTGCTTTTGCAATACCGAACAAAACTCAGTAAGTTCTTCCTCTGACCATGGCGTAAACATCAAGCTTGAATCTGTATAATCATGCCCATGGTTAATGTTGCTCATAATACCCATAATCTCTTGATAAGCAGCATCGTCAAATTCTCGCCCCGCCTCACCCTCCTGCTGCCTTTGAGAGAACTCCTGTTCTATTGTTGCTTTCGTTTCACTCATATATGTAGCATATTACCACAATTTTACTGGCAACAGGCGGTCAATACTCCCCTGAAAAACAAAAAATCCCACCCTTATCGGGCGGAACTTCTTTAGTAGAAGGCTATCTACTCACGTTAGAACTCTAGCGTCATCGCCGACTTGCTTTTAGACAAACTTTTTCGTTAATTCAAACGGCCCAACGGGAGTTACCCGCCAGTTACCATTCACAAGCTTGGCAATCGACTCTCCGTACGCAGGCATTCCGTCTTTGTCGTAATACGTTGTGTAGATAGTTGCCGTGATCTCAATCCCTTGTTCTGTTCCCTGCTGCTTCTTCCGTTCATAGGTATATTCTCTTTGACCTTCGCCGTCTTCCACTTTAATCTCCCAAAAACACAACCCTTGTTCATCTTCCCGTTTTGGGACCTCAGTAAACGGAACTTCGCCAGTTGATCCCCGAAAAAGCCAGCGCACTTCTTCTTCGCTCGGAATTCTTTCAGATCCTTGTTCATTGTGACTGGTGCGTAATTCGCTCATACTGGAAAGTATATCATGGTTCTACAGAAAAACCGGCTGACCAAAATGGCCACCGGTTCTTCTGGCAGGAGCGGTAGGAATCGAACCTACGACGACCGATTTGGAGTCGGTCATGATGCCACTTCACCACGCTCCCATAGTTTGCGCTACTGCATGATATATAGATGCTAAACTTCTAGCAATACTAGCATCATTGTACCGTACCGATAAACAACCTTGATACCCATCTCGAACTCGCACACCAGTATTCGGCTTTTGGTATGATCTCATGAACTGCGAAATGGGTATACCTGTTACGCGCGACCAAAACTGCAACTGTTCCTTTTCGTTATGATATCCGTGTAAATGAATAAGCGCATGGAGCTTACCATTGTCAATATTGTAACCGCGTCTAAGTGCAGTTAAAAAGGCGGACACCAAATCAGGATCAGAATTTGTGAACTGCAATGTTGACAAGTACCTTTTGCTGCCCTCACACCAAAAAATAAGAGCAGCGAATAACCGCCAAAAATCTTTATTCCTGGTGCCAAGATGAGCAGCTACCAGTTTTTTTGCTTCTTGCGACCGCTTCGCTTCTGCTTCATCGCGATGAACAGCTTGTAGGTGTCGACCCCGGGCACGACCCAGTGCTGAATTATTCAACAATTTATTTTTTGCAGCAATTGATAAGTCAACATCACGCACCCAGATATAGGCTGTGCTCTTAGCGATACTTAAAAGTTTCGCAATATCGTCGATTGATTTCCCGGACGCTCTTAACAGTTGGGACTCCTTCTTTTTATTGGTTGGGTATAACATTAATGTACCTACAAGTGTAGTTACATTATAACATTACATATTTGTACTGCCTAGTAGCAGAAATCCCCTTGCGGGGATTCGGCTACTTCGTTTCTTTATGAAGGGTGTGCTTGCCACACCAGGCACAGTGCTTCTTCAGCTCAAGACGGCCCTTGAGCTTCTTCTTGTTCTTGTAGGTGTGGTAATTAATTTGGTTGCAGCTCGTACACTGCATCTTAATGAGATTGTCTTGGGACATAGGATAGAAAGTTAAAATCCTCCGCCAGAGGCGGATCCGCGGATTTGACTGAATAATAGTAGCGGAAAAACTTAACCAGCTACTAATGTGGTGACAGCTTACTAGAAATGGCTACCACTGTCAATCGCGGCGTGAAAACTATGGACACACGACGTTTCTTTGTCTCAAATTGCTTTTTGCCTGTGAAACAACGGTTCGGTCAGCATCTTCTCGCAAAACGCACAGAATGTCTGTAGGAAGGTTTGGGTTAAATGTACTGTTACTGCGCACGATTTCGTCTTCACTCTTACTTAATAAAATCAAAATATCTAAGGGGGTGCTCGGGTTTACAGCAAGATCATAGGCAACGTACGCGTCGCTATTTCGATTCGTACTATTGTGCTCATACAAAAACCGTAATGACTCTATGGGCGTTTGAGGGTTGCGCGCAACATTATGAAGAACTCTCCCGCGGTTGTCCTTTGCAAGATCACCCAAGATGTCACTTGGAGTATTTTCATTGGCGGCAACTGCAGAAATGAGGACACTATCGTAAGCCGCTAACGGAGAATGATAAAGTCTGACTATCTCGGCAGCACTCGTTGTGGCACGAACCTGTTCGATGTTCGTAAAACGGTAGCTCTCAACGACGGCGACCACAACAAACAAAATCACAATAATAAGTGCAACCACTCTCAAGCGAGAAGAATGATCTTCGATGTTTCCACGCAAGATCGTTCTTGCAAACAACAGCGTGGCGATTGCCCATTCAACTAGGTACGCAAGCAAAGCGAGTGGCAGACCAGACAAGGGAATGTTTACTATGCCAAGAATTCTTGTTGAGTTCGTTGAGACAAGTATTAAATAAACGGTATACAATACAAAGGCCAGAAAAACAAAGGCAGCAGAAATGAGGGCGGTGGCATGAACTTTCTTTCGCACTGCCACTTCTCGCTTGCGGTAGATGACAACACCGACCACAGAACCGAACACTAAGGCGGGTAGGATGAAACAACCGAGAACAAACGGATTAAAAAAAGATAAAAACATATTCGTAAAAAGTTATTTTCTGGAGCCGCCTCCCGGACTCGAACCGGGGACCTTCGCTTTACAAAAGCGTTGCTCTACCAACTGAGCTAAGGCGGCGTATTTGGCAAATGGCTAATCGCATATAGCCAATAGCAGGCTGGACCTATGCGAAAAGAAAACAAAAACTCATGAACTCAAAATTAACTCTAACTTCTTCCCTCTCTTCCAACGCTTTATTTGAGCTTCCCGCTTGGCAGCTGCTTTTCTCGTTTCGTGTTGTTCAGTATAAAGCACTTGCACTGGCTTTCTAGCTCTTGTATATTTTGCACCGCTACCGTTTTTATGACGGCGTAAACGGTTTTCTATATTTACTGTTATACCAGTATATATAGAATTATCCTCACACAAAAGAAGATAAACAAAATACATAATCAAAGATTAACTCGCCCTTCGACTCCTTGCAGTCGCTCAGGACATTCTCCTCGCTTATATATTCACTATGGCTGGCTTGCCATGAGCGAGCGTAGCGAGTCGAATGGTGGGTGGTGAAGGATTTGCACCTTCGAAGGCACATGGCCACCTGATTTACAGTCAGGCCCGTTTGACTACTTCGGTAACCACCCGCACATTGGCCTATGGCAAATAGCCAATAGCAAATCGTGAAACAACTGCGAACTACGAAGAAAACTAAACTCCTGACTTGCAGACGAGACTTCGTGAACAATGGCTGGCTCGCGGCCGTCGTTAAAACTATGGCTGGCTTGCCGGCCGTAGCCTTGGCGAAGGCTGGAGCCCACGCGCAGATTCGAACTGCGGACCTTCTCCTTACCATGGAGATGCTCTACCAACTGAGCTACGTGGGCATTATTGGGACAAAAAAACTGCGCTTTGCAGCCTATTCGTCGGTTGGGGTGGTTTGTGCGACAGCACGGGAACGATTGCTCTTTTTTGCAGGCATAGCCGCAATACGCTCCTGAAATTCAGATAATTTGTTATTATCCGGGTTTACTGCTTTTAATTGACGTAAACTGCTGATAGCCAGCCGTTTATTGCCTCCAAGTATACAAACCTCGATGAGACGGTCAAGGCATCGAGGGTTACTTGACTCAATGGCCACCGCCTCTTCAAAGGCACCCGTGGCACTGGGTAACTCTCCTAATTGCAAGAGAATATCACCCAGTCCAATGCGATAAGCAACTGATTCTGGGGCTAAGTTGGCTGCTTGTTCATAAGCAAGGCGTGCTTCTTCAAGTTTCCCCTCTTTAACTGCGAGTTCAGCGAGCTCGCTATAAATGGCATCATTATTTGCATCGAGGCCGCGAGCGAATTCTAATGACTGCCGTGCTTCGTTATAGTTTTCATCCTTAACATAGAGGCGCGCCAGCCCGCGATATGCTGCGACGTTATGGTGGTCAACCTGAATAACTCCAAGGTAATCACGCTCTGCGTCTACGGTCTTTCCTTCTTCTTCTGCTGCACGTGCAACTGCTAATAGCGCATCAACATCAGATACAGCAACAACGCCGCCTTCTTCTTGAGATTGCGGCAACGGGTTTCGATAACGCGCTTCCAATGTCATGAGTCGCCGATAGAGTGCAGACGTTCGCTCTGCTAATCGCTGTCGTAACGGAGCAATTTTTCCAGCGACTGGCGTCAACATTGCACGCAACTGATCCTCAAGACGACGCACGAGAAGCGCCCGCTTGCCTGCTGCAGAAACCGCTCGAGGTAGTTCGCTTAAATCAAGAGCAACAATTTCAGGCAGCCGCCGCCCAACGACAATGACAATAACCGCAACTGAAAAAAATATGAGAAGAACAGGAAATATATTAAACAGCATAGAGTTTACGTACGTTAGCAAGAATGCCAAGAAAATCCTTTGCGGTCAAACTTGCACCGCCAACGAGCGCACCAGCAAAAGCAGATGGCCCCACCAACGACTGCACATTGTCTACTACTACGCTACCACCGTAGATAACGGGAGCGACACGATTTGTTTCTCGAAGGTAGGCGGCAATAAGAACGCGCAGCGGCTCGACCTCTTCTTTGATGACAACATGCGGCGTGCCGTGACTAATAGCCCAAACGGGTTCGTAGGTAATAATGCAGGGCTGGTCAACCGGAAAATCAGCAAGCGCTGTTTTCAACTGCTCCATAACGACATCTTCGCTCTGACCTTGTTTCCGCTCCTCAGCTGTTTCTCCAACGCAAAGAACTGGCGTCATACCATTCAAAGCAACGGCACGCATTTTTTTCTGAATAACATCGTTCGTATCCCCAAACAGATAGCGACGATCTGAGTGGCCGACAATAACATACTTGCAACCGAGTTCAGCAAGAACCGCCGGAGAAGTTGCACTGGTAAATGTCCCTTTCGTTTCAAAGTAACAGTCCTGAGCACCCAGCAGTATTTGACTGTTTATAGCTTCGACTTCAGCAACAACGGATAATGCTGCAAAGGTTGGACAAAGAACAACCGTACCCACAACATCAGTTGCTTCACTAGCAATTTGTTTTGCCAGCTCTTGGCTTTCTGCTATGCCGAGCTGCATTTTCCAGTTGGCAATGATAATGGGTTCTTGCATAGCATTAGTATAGCAGACGATTCCCATCTATTTCACCTGCGGGCATCTTTTGCGCTGTTTCAGTGGCCCATTCAAGCAATGCCGAGGCATCCTCGGCTCGATTCAAGACTGACGCACTTCCTAAAACAACCGTAAGCATTTGATTCCCCACCACGTCACCCCCTAAAACCGCCACATTATAGCCCGATTCATCAATAAATCCCGTTTTGCCGGAAATAAATTGCCAAATATGTGGCATCGGTAACGCACCTTTCAACTCTTGGTCTGTATTGTAAACCTTGCGCTGTTTCCCGCTGACCAAAATGAACGCCTCTGCCTCAGCCAGCGGTTCCGCGATGCGCGACTCTGCAAAAGCACGCCTAGCCACAACGGCATACTCCCTGGCGGTGGATAGGTTACCCGAGGACAAACCCGTTGGTTCAACAAAAGTAGTTTTTGTAAGATTTAAAGACTTTGCTTCTGCGTTCATCTTCTCTACAAAAGATTGCTCCGATATACCAAGCCCTCGAATAAAAGCAACGACAGCGTCGTTATCAGAACCAACGAGCATGAGTGTCCACAAATCTTGCATGCTGACAACTTCACCAGGATAGACGCGCTGCTGCGCACCCGACCGACGATCTGCATCTTCAATGGTGACCGTTTTGCTCCAGTCTGGGTGAAGCGACAAAGCGACAAGCGCTGACATAAGTTTTGTAAGACTGGCGAGCGGCGCAACATCATCGGCATGGTAGCGAACAAGAGGTAGCTGCACGGGTTTCTCTAAACTGACGTATGCACGACGCGCCGTTAAACGTGAAAGAAGAAGTGGCGGCAGTGGAGGGCGATAATAATCTCGCTGGCGCGGCAGCGTGCCCGCTTTGACACCGGATACCAAAGCGGAATCACTGACGCCAGGAAAAGCCGCCGCAAAAGTGGTTACATTGAACAAAGTTACAACTGCGCAGAGTGCAATTGCAAAAAAAATAATCCGCTTACGTAACATGCTCTGCTGCTTCGTTAGCCGGCTGCTGTTCGTTGTCTTCGGCAAGTAGGCGTTCAACAACCTCAGGGTTATGCAAGGATATATACTCAGGCAAATCCTGAATACTCGTAAGCCCAAGATGGCGAACAAAATCTGACGAGACCGCGTAGTACGTAACCAAACGCCGCTTGTCTTCCTCGGCGATCACAAGACCCCGCATCATCAAGTTTCTTAAAATGAGACTACAATTTACACCACGAATTTTTTCAAGATCTGATTTCATGATTGGGCCGCGGTAGGCAATAATTGACAACGTCTCTAACGCTGGTCGCGTCAACTCCCCGCTGGTTTCTGCTTTTAGGAATGTCTGTACCACTGCTCCACACTCTGCTGCGGTAACGAACTGCAGTTCTTTACCATGGCGCAATATCTGAACACCGCCCTGCCTCACGTTGTACTCGCTTAACAATGCATCCACAGCATCGCTGACCTCAGTCTCTTCCGTCTCTAAAATTCCGGCGAGCTGCTTAATAGTCAGCGGTCGTGAGGCAACGAAAAGAATTGCTTCAATACTATTCTTGAGTGACATAGCTCTCTTCATAGTGAGTAATAAGAATGATGTCCGTATCCTTGTCTTGAGTAACCAATACGTGCCGCTGTTTAACGAGCTCCAGGAGCGCTAAGAAACTCACAATAACTTCGACTCTCGTTTTAGCATCGGCTAAAATCTGACGAAAATCAAGCTGATGCGCAGAGGAGATGAGTGTCCGCATGGCTCGAATGCGCTCTTGCAAACTTATCGTTCGGCTAATGAGCTCGGGTGCTGGACGCACAAACGACTCGAGTTCTGCAATAATAACAGCAAAAATGTTACCAAGGTGGTCGACGGCGAGCGAGGGCGGCGGACTAAATGAAATGACCGTTGAACGTGGTGCGCGTTCTCGCGCAAAGCAGGTCAGTGGGCTCCTGTACTGCTTATAAAGCTTCATACCTGCGGCAACATATAACCGGTATAAGACGAGCTGCGAAGTTAGATCAACCCCCGCTTCAGCTTCTTCGTCTTCGATAAATAACTGCGGCAAAAGTACGCGAGATTTAAGCAGCAACAAACGTGCCGCCACCACAAGGAAATCGGCCAACTCTTCAGGTCGTAGGTCACTATTTTTATCGAGGTATTCAAGATACTGTTCCGTCACCGAAGCCAGTGAAACATCGGTAATCGTCAGTTCATTGTGCTCGATCAGTTGCAACAGTAAATCAAGCGGTCCCTCAAAACGTTCTAGCTTGAACTTGTACATGAAAAGCAAAGTCTCTAGCGCAGCTTCGACTTATTGGCAAAGACAGCAATTTTTCCATTACTTGCTTTAACAAAATCCTTCCCTTTGATGAGGAGTGAATCGGTGAAACTGCCGCTGCGAGCAACTATTTTTTTTACTTTAAGCAAGGTTTTATCGATCAAAACCGGAATGTTAGCATGTACTGGCCCAAAGGCAGTCATGGCGCCTGCTTTCACTTTAAAAACTTTTGCCATAACGGACTCGTTCACTATGCTAATTTTTTTTACCTTCAGTATCTTTTTAAGCTTTGGCAAATTGAGCTGGTGAGAAGCAGGCAGCAGCACCATGATGTATTTACTCTTCGTCTCCCCATAGAGCGGCTCAACTTTTAACAAGACGGTTTTAGCAATTTGTTCAAGTTTTAAACCCGTTGTTTTAGCGAGGTCATAAGCCGTATAAACTGTTTTATGAACAATAACTTCGGTATCAACTTCAATCTTTTTTAGATACGTCTGAATTTTTTTGGGGATCATACGATAATTAAGTAATCCGCACTAGGCGGATCCGCCGTTGGCGGAAAAAACAAAAAGCAAAAGAGCTACTTAATAAATTTGATGTGTAAATCCTTAAGCTGAGCATCGGCAAAAGAGCTCGGTGCACCCATCAGTAAGTCGCGAGCGTCTCCGGTTTTGGGGAACGGAATGACTTCGCGGATGTTCGGCTCGTTTGCAAGGAGCATAATAAGCCGGTCGAGACCCGGAGCAAAGCCGCCATGTGGAGGTGCACCATACTCAAAGGCTTCAAGCATGTGACCAAATTTTTCCTGCATTCTTTCCTCGGAAAAACCAAGAATTTTAAATATGCGATCCTGTAATTCGCGTTCATGAATTCTAATAGATCCACTCGACAACTCGCACCCATTCAAAACAAAATCATAAGACCAGGCGCGCACACGCAAAGGATCTGATTCTAAATATTTTTCATCTTCTGGATTCGGACGCGTAAAAGGATGGTGCGCGGCTTGCAACGCCCCTTGGCTATCTTTTTCAAACATTGGAAAATCAATCACCCAGCAAAAGGCAAGCTCCTTGGGGTTGGACTTGTCTTTCCTTAAGTCTGGTTTATCGCTACCATATTTTTCCATCGACTCAGCATAGGTTATGCGGGGCCAAGGCTTGGTCGTAATAGTATAACCACCGCCCTCTTCGTTTAAGGAATCGATCAGCGTATTCATCATGGCCTCACCAAATTCCAAAATGTCGTCTTGCTCCACAAAACTCATTTCGATATCTAATTGCGTAAATTCTGGTTGGCGATCGCCGCGCTGATCTTCGTCCCTGAAACACCGGGCAATTTGAAAATAGCGTTCTACACCGGCAACCATGAGTAACTGTTTAAACTGTTGCGGTGACTGCGGTAAAACATACCCCAGACCCGAATGAAGTCGCGACGGAACCATAAATTCTCGCGCACCTTCTGGGGTACCTTTTGTTAAAATTGGTGTTTCAACTTCCAAGAAATCTTGCCCTCGCAAATATCTCCTGAAAAAATCGATAATGCGGTCGCGCAAAATCAGATTAGTCTGCATTCTCTCTGTGCGGAGATCGAGATAGCGATATTTAAGCCGGACATCTTCGCTAACACCGCTCGAATCTTTATCTAGTTCAAATGGCGGCGTTTTGGCAGCGTTCAAAATAACTACTTTGCTCGCCAGGACTTCTATGTTGCCAGTGGCTAAATTCGGGTTTTCATTTCCTGCTTTGCGCGCTTGAACGACGCCCACCACTTGCACGACGGTCTCTGGACGAATGGCTTCTTTTAAATTGTTACGCTCGCTTTCTTCAAAATCTTTCTCGCGAATGACCACCTGCACAAGATCACGCCGATTCCTGAGATCAATAAAAATGAGCGGCCCGTGGTCGCGACGGCGATGCACCCAACCGGCAAGTTTGACTGTTGTTCCTGGTTCAACACTGAGAAGCCCAGAAACGGTGTGCGTTCTTAGCATAATAGCATTTATAGTACTAAAAAAAGGGACTTTGGTAAAGCGACGAGATTGGAAGATATGTTTAAAAAATACATCTAAAATACTTAATTAATGCTTGGGGCGGGTCGATCATTGCTGATCTTCCCGCCCCACTGCGTCTACTGCTCGGCCGCCTCCTTTGGCCGAGACTTACTTCTTCTCATAAATTCAAAGACCCCGGCACCACTGTTAGTTTCAAGCAGTGCGGGGGTCTTCTGATTGGTGTGTCGTTCTAACGACTGACGAAGGTCACCTTCGGTTTAATGCCGAAGGTCTCTTCGATCGCAGTCGCCAGTACCCACAGGTGTCCTTCACCCATGGGAACGGAAACGTGGAATTGTCCGACGACCTGACCATCTCGGTCGGTCGGCTTCTCAAGCACGCGCCCGATGGGCGTGCTCGTGATTGTTGACGGGTTGAAAAGGATACGCCGCCACAGTGAATGGTGGCAGACTCGCACTTTCATGACGCACCCGCCTTCAAGCACGGCGAGACCGAGCTCTCGCAGCTTTTCCTGGTACCAGGCTTCGAAGTCTGACATCTAGTGTTTCCCCTTGTTGCGTCCTGAGGTCAGTGAAGTTGTTGGTCGCGCGGTCGGTAGGCCTTCCTTACGCCCGGCTCTGCGTCGCGTCGAGTGCCCGCAGGGCTTTCTTGAGACGCCTCGCTGCGTCTTCCTTCTTTGCCCCACCTTCTTTCAGCAGACGCCGGAAACCTGCGAATACGTCGCAAATCCGGTACCAGTAGCATTCCGTCTCGCTCTCCGTATCACTCAGTGAGCATGTGAGGTGATAGTGATTTCCGCCATGTTCGCATGGCAGCGCTGAGAAGAGCTTCCCGTTCCTTCGAAGAAATAGAACTGTCCCAGCCATCTCCGTCTCAACACAGACGGCGATGCGAGCAGCCCGAACCTGCTCAATGCGCTCGCGGTAGTTCTTGTCCATACACTGTGGATAGAATTCATCAGTTACGGACACAGGTTCGTCAACGAACGGCAGGAAGGGCTTGACCACGCGGATGTTTTCCGCGATCGCTTGCTTGAGCCGTTCCCACAGTTGGGTCGCTTTTTCTTGCCCCATCCCTTCGTTGATCTGGTAGATGGTTCCTTGGAGACTTCGGAATTTGCGTCCACAAATGAGCGTACTCATTGTCTCGCGAACGCGGTTGAAGAACTTTTTCATGGCTCTCCTTTTGAGTTCAGACCGTGTGCCTCATTGCACAGCGGCTAACCATTTCATGGAACTCTATGGTCAGCCAATAATAAACATTACTATTTACTCTTGGCTGACCACGAGAATAATTGTTAAAGAACGTCACACGATACCATGTTTGTCTAGCTGTGTCAATCGTTCAATAGAAACGGAGAATAGAACCCCCCTTCTGGGAAGGGGCAGAACGACAACAAAAATGTTTGCCAAAAATCCTACCTTTTCCCAGAAGTGGTTACGGTATGATGACTATTATTTTTTATTGTGCGGCGGTAACCACCAACTCCGTCAATTAAAAAACGAGCGACACGGGTTACGGTTGTTGTACTGGCACCAGTGGCATTAGTAATTTCACGATAGGTACGCCCGCGACTGACTTGGTATGCGACCTCAAGCCGTTCGCTCAAAGCCTGTAGCTCAGCCAAGGTTGCCACGTCCCGTAAAAAATCTGCAACTGCAGCCTCTGATCGACACGACAAAAATGCCCGACAAAGTTGCCGAAACCATTGATTTTGTCGATATTCATTTTCTAAAAATCTCTTCCTTGCCATAGACATCCCCTACTATAACGTCCCCCTTTTTTTCTGTCAACGTTTTATCGCGTTGGTACAGAAAGGAAAGTAATAGCTAAGCACAGAAAATAAAAAAATAATAATTTCAACAACACTACGTACAACTACAGACAACGCCAATACGAACCAGGGCTAAATAGACCGTATCACTTGCACTTTAACGAAAGTGACAACGCCCTAAACGTTTACCTACACCGCCGTCTGCCAAAAGGCACCTCCGGCCGCAATATCGAAACGCTCTTCCATCAACGCTTCGATAGCTCCGGCAATGTTTGAGAAAACTGATGGCGTCGTGTTGAGGCGCAGCGCATCTTCGAGCGGGGCCTGCGCCATGTAGTGAAGCCCTTTCAGGGCGGCGGGCAAAAGCACAATACCTGATTCGCTACCTGATGTAGCTCGACAATTCTCATGAATAACAACGCCACGGCGCGGGAACAGGATAACGGCTTCACTGCGTGCATGCCGAGAGCAAACCGCGCAATGCGTTAAGGTTGGTCTATAGCCAGATAGCGCCATTAACTTCCAGGCAAAAAAATGTGGTGTGATACGCAGCGTTGCTTCACGGCAAGTTTGATCGTCAAGAATACCCAAGGCCGAGAGCAAAAAAGAAAAAAATTGCTCATCAGTGTTTTCATAAGGCGCCATGAGTTCTGCGATGCGAACAATAAGACCGGCCGCAAACAATCGACGAATATCAGAACGGATTACCGAAAACCGATTCTCAACAACACTCCCGCCGACCAAACGACGAGTGCGTCCATCAATGAAAAAAAGTTCAACTAATGTTATCGGCTCAAGGTGCGCCGCCAGTTTACTGGTGGGTTTTTGTAACCCTCGTGCAATGGCATCAATCTTACCATGCGAGGCGGTAAAAAAAGACAACCGCGCGTCAGCGCCATTGAGCGGGTCATTACGTAAAATGATAGCAGCCGTGTTTGTGGTCCTACTCATGTTGCTGGTCAAGATAGGTATCAACAATGAGCATAGCAGCTAACGCGTGTTCATCCGCCTCTGGTACTTCTCGCCGAAGGACGCCGGCTGCTAAACTGGTAAAACGTTCGTCAACTTCTACGACAGGGATCGTAAGTTTTTTTCTAAGAACATCGGAGAACGCCTCCGTTTCTGAGCGAAAACCACCCCCTGTTTCTTGCTCAGGCCGCTGAGCACGTGGCGACCCGACTACCACCACCCCTACTGATTCCTCTTGGATCATTTTTGCAATGGCATCAATCAACTGATTTTCATTCAACCCAGAAAGTGTCTTGTGTGGTAAGGCAAGTCGCGGCTCATCATGACCAAGAGCAATACCAACATGCACTCTGCCATAATCAATGCCGAGTATCGTCACAGAAATGGTGTTAAAATTTTGACGCCTTCTCTTGTAACGGCAATCGTTTGTTCAAAATGCGCAGAGAGTGAATGATCCGCCGTTACCACCGTCCAACCATCTTGCAAAATAGCGATATCAGGACCGCCAGCGTTAACCATAGGTTCAATAGCAATAACCGTACCAACGGGTAATACCACGTTGCCAATGATGCCGCGCACTACGAAATTTGGCACCTCCGGCTCCTCGTGCACATGCTTCCCTACTCCATGGCCAACATACTCCCGTACGACACTGTAGCCCTTAGACAAAACATACTTTTCAACTGCCTCGCCAATGTCCCGCACTCGACAGTCCTGTCTGACCGCAGCAACACCGCGAGCTAATGCTTCTCTGGTCGCTGCCACTAATCGTGATGCTGTGGGCGAGACTTTGCCAACCTCAACCGTAATAGCGGTATCGGTGCAAAGTCCACCCTTGGCAGGGTAACGCATGCCGATATCTATGCCAACAATATCGCCGTCGTTCAAAATCCTGTCAGGATAAGCCGGACCATGTACGACTTCATTATTGATAGAAACACACAAGGTTGACGGGAACGGTGTCAGGCCGACATTGCCGCGGTAGTGCAAAAAGGTTGGCGTGCCACCCACATTGCGAATAGCATCATGGGCAAACGTGTCTAGCGCTTTGGTGCTGACCCCTGGTCGTACTAACCTCGCAACATCACGCAGAATTTCAGCTAAACGAATACCGCACTCAGCAATAACCGCAATTTCCTTTTCGCTATAAGTCGCCATAGCTACACTTTGAGAGCGCTGCGAATGCTGGCAGCCACAACATCAACGGCAGGCGCTGCGTCAACGCGAACTAACTTATGCTGGTTATCGTAGTAGCTTAACAACGGTTCCGTTTCTTTGTGGTACAACGCTAGCCGTGCACGAACCGCTTGTTCGTTATCGTCTTCGCGCATATGCAATACTCCTCCACAGTTGTCGCACACATTTGCAACCGCGGGTTTCTTTGCGGTCAGGTGATAGGTTGCGCCACAACCCGAACAAACAAGACGGCCAGCAATACGCAATACTGCATCATCGTCAGTCAGTTCCAAAACGATCGCCATGCTCGGTGCTGCTAACGTCTCAAGATATTCGGTTTGGACCAACGTACGTGGATAACCGTCAAGAATATACCCATCAAAAAGTATTCGCCGCTGAAACTCTTCACGAACAAGTTTATTAACTGAATCATCGGTGACCAACTTCCCAGATTTCATGTCCGCGGCAATCGCTTTCCCAAGTGGCGTGGCATTTTGAATAGCATTACGAAAAAGTTCACCGGTAGAGATATGCTGTATGTGCAGATACTCCGCAAGCAAGGCGCTTTGTGTCCCTTTGCCTGACCCTTGAGGTCCAAACATGACATATCGATGCAATTGCGTCATACGAGAAGTATATCACATGCGGCATTTATCGCCGGCGCAAATGATGTTCAGTCTTTCAAATTCTGTAGGACCAACAAACTTAAATTTGAAACCAACTAAAGTGATTCATAGTCGCGCATAACAAGCTGCGCCTGAATTTGCTGAATGGTTTCAATAACAACCGAAACAACGATGAGAAGCGAGGTACCGCCAATAGCCAGACTGCTAATTCCTGTGATGCGCTGCATAGCGAGCGGCAACACGGCGATCGCACCTAAAAAGAGCGCACCCGCAAAAATGATACGGTTAATGACATAGTTCAAATAGTGGGCCGTTGGCTGCCCTGGACGAATACCAGGAATAAAGCCGCCTTGTTTCTGCAAGTTTTCACTAATTTGATCCGGTTGGAAAATCACGGCGGTGTAGAAGTAGGTAAAAATGAAAACTAAGACAAAATAGCTAACGGCATAAAATGTTTGGTTTTGAAAGACGCGCGTTACCGTTGAGGCAACATGAGCAATCCAGGCGGTACCGGCGTTGGCAAAAAACTGCGCCACAAGCGGAGGGAACAGCAAAATAGAAATTGCAAAAATGATAGGAATAACACCCGCTTGGTTAACCCTGAGCGGCAAGTGCGTATCAACGCCGCCATACATACGATTACCGCGAATACGTTTAGCGTAAGAAACCGGCACATTGCGTTGTGCCTCAGTAATATAGACAACCCCGTAAATGGTTACAACGGCAATAACCGCAAAAACCACCAGATTAATAATTTGACTTTTGTCTATTCCGCCGGTTGGACTGCTGATGAGCGACCAGGTATTACTAGCAGCCGCCGGAAGCGAGGTAATAATACCCGCGAAGATAAGAAGAGAAATGCCGTTGCCAACGTGTCGTTCGGAAATGAGCTCACCAATCCACATGAGCAGCATGGTACCTGCGGACATGGCAATAACCAGTCCAAGGTACGTTAACGTATCAAGGTCTCCGGGTAAAATAGGTAAACCACCACTGGCCGATTGCTGGATGAGGCCGATGAGCGCCACCGCCTGCAGGGCAGCCAACGGTACGGTCGCCCAGCGGGTATACTGGTTAATTTTCTGTCGACCATACTCCCCTTCCTTAGAAAGCTCCTCCAGGCGAGGAATGACCATAGCGAGCAGCTGAAAAATAATTGAAGCGGTAATGTACGGCGCAACACCCATGGCAACAATGGAGAAGTTCTCAAGTCCGCCACCAGAAAAAATGTTAATAAAACCAAGAAATTGATTCGACGAGAAAAACGCGCGCAAGTTCTCCTGATCAACACCCGGCAACGGAATGTGCGCAAGCACGCGGAAAATCACTAACATGCCAATCACGACCAGCAAGTTACGCCGGAGATCACGAGCCAGCCATATTTGTCGTAATGTCGCGATCATATCAAAAATCTTATGAAGTAACGACCGTACCACCAGCCTTAGTAATTGCTTCTTTGGCGCCAGCAGAAACTCGGCATCTGCGGACAGTAATGCTGTGCTTCAAGGTACCGCTGTTGATAATCTTGATGCCGACACCGAAAGGCACGAGTCCTTTCTTGGCAAGCGTAGCAGGCGTCACGGTTGCACCTGAGACAAATGCTTTACTGATGGCGCCGAGAGTAACCGCAGTGAGCGCTTTGTCTGCTCGAGAGAAACCACCGGTTTTTGGAATACGTCGGAAGAACTGCTGCATAGCAAGCCGCTTCAATCCGCGTGAACCACCCGTACGCGCTTTCTGCCCTTTCATGCCACGCCCCGCGAATGTACCGCGACCCGAGCCGTTACCTCGACCCACTCGGCGATGTTTATGTTTTGGAGTTGTCTCCAATGTAGAAAGTGTCAAAGCCATAATTATGCATCTTTAGCTACACCATTTTTCTTCTGTTCTTTAAATGGTGCGCGCTTAGTGAGTCCTGCAAGCGCCAGTATGGTCGCCCGAGCATTATTAATTTTACTGCGTGAACCAAGCATCTTAGCAGCAACATTTGGTACGCCACCCAAGTCAAGAACGCTTCTAACCGCACCGCCGGCAATAATACCCGTACCCCGAGGAGCGGGCTTCAGTAAAATGCGGGCAGCACCATACTTCATGTGGGTTTCGTGCGGAAGCGTCTCTTCGTACAACGGAATTTCAATCATTTCCTTCTTGGCGTTAGCAACCGCCTTTGAAATAGCCAAACTGACATCAGCACCCTTGCCAATACCAATACCTACATGACCCTTATGGTCCCCAATGGCAACGCAAGCACGGAAACGCATACGCTTTCCTCCTGCCATAACACGTGTCACGCGCGCTAGGTCAATAATATTCTGATCAAACTCCCGGGGCTCGCGCTCAGAAGAATCACGACGAGACCGACGGCCGGTGTCGCCACCACGGCGTTGACCGCGACCACTTTTTTCTCCCGACTCTTTCGTGTCTTGCGGTACACTCACCGTAACTACATTGTCTTTTTCTTCTGCCATATACGCTACAGTTAAAAACTAAGCCCACCAGTGCGAGCAGCTTCAGCAAGCGCTTTCACCTTACCATGATAACGATAACTCCGCCTGTCGAATAATACCTCAGTAATCCCTTTGGCCACAGCCAACTTTGCCAACTCTTGTCCAACCGCTGTCGCCGCTGCAACGCCTTTCAGTTTCTTGTCGACCATTCGATCAGACGCAGAAACTAAGGTACGTCCTGCATTGTCGTCAATGAGTTGTGCGCTAATATGGGTCAAACTGCGATAGACAGCAATGCGAGGTCGCAAAGCCGTGCCATGAATTTTAACCCGCACGCGACGAACTCGCTGGCTGCGAATGTGATCAAGTTTTTTCCTCTGTTTAGAAAGTATAGCCATAAATCTCTTTACTCAGATGCCTTAGCAGTCTTACCCGCCTTACGGCGAATGACCTCACCGACATACTTAATACCTTTACCTTTATAAGGTTCTGGTTTTCTAATACGCCGAATCTGTGCCGCGATTTCTCCAACCAGCTGCTTATCAATGCCCTGCAACGTCAGCACCGTCTTTTCGGCAGATCCAACAATACCTTCGGGCAAGGTCATTTCAACCGGATGGGAAAACCCCACATTCAGTACCACCTTCGATCCTGTAACAGCAACTTTGTAACCTACTCCCACGAGTTCCAGTTGCTTGGTAAATCCCTGCGTAACGCCGACAATCATGTTATGAATCAAGTTTCGAGAAAGACCCCAAAGCGCCCGCTGTTGATTATCCATTGCGTTCTCTACGGACACGACGAGTTCTTTTTCGCCGACGGCAACGCGAACGGAAGGGTGCAGCACCATACTTAAAGCGCCGCGCGTGCCTTTCACATTCACTTGTTGACCAACGACATCCACCGTGACGCCGCTAGGAATAATGACTGGTTGTTTGCCAATTCTGGACATATGCTTATCTTAGTAGATACGGCACAGCAACTCGCCACCCACACCGGCACGCCGCGCCTGACGATTCGTCATGAGTCCTTGCGGGGTAGAGATAATAGCAATACCCAAACCAGAGTGCACAATAGGAACAGCGTCTTTCTTTACGTAGACACGGTTCGACGGCTTGCTGATGCGAATAAGGGACTTTGCCGCCGGTTTTCCATCAGCTGCATAATGGAGGACGAGACGAAGCAAGTTGCTTCTCCCTTTACGACCAGCGCGAATACTTGTTCGCGGCGACCAAGGAATAGCGGCAACGTCAATAGTTTCTACACCCTCGAGATATCCTTCAGCGACCAAAAGATCAGCGAGTGATTTCTTGAGATGTGAAAACGGCACAACCACTTCGACTTTCTTAACGAGAAAGCCGTTGCGGATTCGAGTTATCATGTCTGCGATTGGATCTGTCATAGGTCTTTCGTAAAATTACCAGCTAGCTTTTGTCACCCCGGGCACTTCACCCTTGAGCGCAAGTTCGCGGAAGCAAATACGGCAAAGGGCAAATCGCCGCATATACCCGCGCTTTCTTCCGCAGCGCCAGCATCGACGGACAACGCGCGTGCTGTACTTGGGCTTAGTGAGTGATCGTGTTGATTTAACAACCTGTGCTTTGGTAGCCATAGTAATGCAATTAATCGTTACGGAAAGGAAAACCGAGGGCGGTCAGAAGAGCAATTCCTTCCTCGTGGTTCTTCGCCGTTGTATCAATAATAACCTCAAGCCCGTGAATTCGTTCAACCTCATCAGAGCGAATCTCCGGAAACACCAAGTGTTCTTTAAAACCAATAGTGGCATTGCCCGTACGATCGACAACCTTCTTTGAAATACCACGAAAGTCTCGAACGCGCGGCAGAGCAATGTTCACCAGCTTTTGCAAAAAGTCGTCCATACGCTTGCCTCGCAGCGTCACCTTTAACCCAATAACCATGCCCTCGCGAATCTTAAAATTCGAAATTGATTTTCGGGCAAGTGTTTTAACGGGCTGCTGACCGGTAATGCGGCGCAGTGTTTCGATGGCAGTTTCTAAAAACTTGGCATCGGTGAGCCCTGGGCCAGTACCCACATGAACAACAACCTTTGCGACACGCGGCGCTTGGTGCACGTTGGTATAACCGAACTCTTGCATGAGTTTCGGCAGTACGGTTGATGTATAATATTTTGCTTCTGCTTTATTCGTCATATTAAGCAACAGTTATGCTGGCGTCACACTTCGGGCACCTTCGCTCCTTCTTGCCATCAGTCAGTATGCGATAACCGACGCGAATGGTTTTTTTGCAGCTCGGACAAACGAGGGCGACGCGAGACACCGGTAAGGGCGCTGGAAATTCAACAATCTGCCCTCGTTCACCTTCGCGGCGCGATTTATTAAACTTCTTTCTAATATTAAGCCCCTCCACCACAACCTTTGCTATCTTTGGTTGAGCGGAAAGTACCTTCCCTTGTCTCCCGCGGTCTTTGCCGCCGAGCACTTGTACGGTATCACCTTTTCGAATCTTCATAGCCATAGAATTAAAGCACCTCAGGCGCTAGAGAAACAATTTTACTGTAACCCTTAGCACGCAATTCTCGAGCCACGGGTCCAAAGATACGTGTTCCTTTTGGCTCTTTTGATTTTTTGTCTATGAGCACTGCCGCATTGTCGTCAAAGCGCACGTAAGAACCGTCTGAGCGGCGCGTCTCTTTTCGTGTACGAACAACAACCGCGTGAGCAACTTCACCCTTTTTTACCCCACTGTGCGGCTGTGCTTCTTTGATGGATACGGTAATGACATCACCGACATGTGCGTAACGCTTCCGGTAACCACCGAGCACGCGGATACACTGCAGCTTTTTGGCGCCGCTGTTATCTGCCGGTAGAAGCATGGTTCGTAATTGAATCATAGACCTTATTCTTTTTGCGAGGGCTCTGTAACACGCCAACGCTTCTGTTTAGACATCGGCCGACACTCTACAAAAGTAACGGTGTCGCCAACATGATAGTGGTTTTCTTCGTCATGCACTGCATAACGACGGCTCACTGAGTAACGCTTGTGGTATTTCGAATGCACCCGTGTTCCAACCACTTTAACAATAATAGTCTTCTGCATCGCGTCCGAAACGACGACGCCGCTCATTGTTCGTTGCATTTTCTTTATTGGTTCCATACTATTTCGTGTTAGCTCGTTCACGCAGGATAGTTAATGTGCGGGCAACATCGCGCTTGGCGTTGCTGAGATCGTGCACATTTTTACTCTGCCGCGTGGCTGCCTTAAAAGCAAGTTCATGAACCTTACGCCTGTTTTCATCAAGGAAATGGCGAAGTTCTAAATCTGTTTTTTGTCGTAATTCTTTAGCTTGCATAACAGTAGGTTAATCTCGTTCGATTACTTTTGTTTTGACCGGCAGTTTGTAGCCAGCGCTACGCAATGCCTCAACGGCAACTGCATGTTCGATACCGTCAACTTCAAAAAGCACGGTACCGGCACGTACAACGGCTACATAGTGATCAACGGCACCCTTACCGCTACCCATAGTGTTCTCGTTTCCATGGAAGGTAATTGGCTTGTCCGGGAAAATACGAATCCACATTTTTCCGCCACGCTTCAAGTGACGGCTAATGACGCGGCGCGTCGCTTCAATTTGGCGAGAGGTCAGCCAACCTTCAGTTGTGGCTTTGAGGCCAACGCTACCAAAGCTGACGGTGGTCTTTCTGCTCGCCAAAACGTCGCCACGGCTACGCCCCTTATGATGTTTTCGGTGTTTTACTTTTTTAGGTAACAACATAGGTTTGCATTATGAACGTTCGCGATCACGGCGCGGCGATCGACGAGCAGGGGCCGCCGATTCTTTCTTCGGGTCACGGAATACCCACACCTTAATACCAATAACACCGTACGTCGTTTGCGCGACACCGCGCGAATAATCGATAGCTGCGCGAATGGTATGCAAAGGCAATGTTCCGTGGACAACCTTTTCTGTTCGGGCAATTTCGGCGCCGTTTAGTCGGCCGCCAATTTGAATCTTAGCGCCAGCTGCACCCGCTTTCACCAACCGAGACATGGCTTGACGCATAGCTCGGCGAAACGGAATACGCTTTTCAATATCTGCGGCAACCGCTTGCACAACGAGCGCAGCAGACAAATTGGGCTGATCAATTTCTTGAATGGTAAGTTGCAATGTTGCTTTCTGGCCGAGAACTTTCTGCTTCAATTCCTTCTGCAGGTCTTCAACACCCTGTCCGCCACGACCAATAACTAAACCTGGTTTAGCGGTATTCAGAATGACCGTAATGGAGTTCTGCGATCGTTCAATTTCTACCTTGGACACACTAGCATCCTTGAGGCGCTTTTTTAAATAGCGTCTAATCTCAACATCTTCACGCAACCGGTCACGATACTGCTGACGAGTAGCAAACCACCGCGAAGACCAGGTGTAAACACCCCCGAGGCGAAATCCAGTTGGATTAACTTTTTGTCCCATAGAAATTACTTTTTAACCGCTTTTACCTTGGCCTTCGAAACCGCCACTACTTTTGCCTGTTTCACGCTTGGCTCGCGCTCTGCCAAAACGAGAATAACGTGACTTCCTCGTTTTCGGATTGGTGTTGCTCGTCCAAAGGCACGCGGAAGTGAACGCTTCATAGTAACAGCATCGTTTACCGTAATGCTTTTAATCACCAGGTTGTCTGTTTTCACTTTAAAATTGTGCTCAGCGTTGGCAATGGCAGATTCAATCAATTTCCGAATGGGCTCTGCGGCACGCTTCTGCCAAAATTGCAGTTCCGCAACAGCAGACTCTACGGAGCGACCACGAACGAGGTCGGCAATGAGCCGAACCTTACGGGGCGCGATGCGGAGATTTCGTAATTTAGCAGTGATATCCATACAATTCTACTTTTTCTTCGCTGGAGCTGGAGCCGGCGCTGCTACGGGAGTAGCCGCCTTTTGCTCTAGTTCTTTCTGAATCTTTCCGCCATGACGACGGAAGGTGCGCGACGGAGAAAATTCTCCAAGCTTATGCCCGACCATGTTTTCGACAATGCGCACAGAAACGTGCGTTTTACCGTTATGCACACCAATAGTAAAGCCAACCATTTCTGGAGTAATGGCGCAGGCGCGTGCCCACGTCTTGATAATCGTCTTATCATTCGGTTTTAAAGCGCTAATCTTTTTCACTAATTTCTGGTCGATGTAGGGACCCTTTTTGAGACTTCGAGACATATAAATTACTTACGTCGCGCTTTACGCGTGGTACGGCGATTGAGAATAAGACGCTGCGAAGAACGATGCGTATCCCGAGTACGGACACCAAGAGCTGGTTTTCCAGTTGGTGTTTTCGGATACTTCATACCAATGGGGTTGTTACCTTCACCACCGCCGTGCGGGTGATCGACTGGGTTCATCGCTTTACCACGAACCGTTGGACGAATGCCGCGATGGCGAGATCGGCCTGCTTTACCCCAACGAATGTTACGGTGGTCAGCATTACCAACAACGCCAATTGTTGCCGAACATTCTTTGCGCACCAAACGAACTTCGCCTGAAGGCATTTTTAACTGAGCGTAATCTCCTTCAATAGCCATAAGCTCAACGCCGACGCCGGCACCGCGTGCCAGCTTACCACCTTCACCAGGACGAAACTCAACACTGTGCACCACCACACCCGGCGGAATGAGCTGAAGCGGCATGCGGTTTCCGGTAGCAACTTCGAGCGCATTTTTTGAAGAGACAATGGTATTGCCTACCGTAAGACCTTGCGGCGCAATCATATACGCTTTGGTGTTGTCGCTATATTCGACCAGTGCCAAGAAGGCGTTGCGATTCGGGTCGTACTCAATAGCCGTAACGGTTGCAGGAATGTCATAACGCGTACGCAAAAAATCAACAATTCTGATGTAGCGTTTTGCGCCGCCGCCACGATGACGAACCGTAATTTTACCTTGATTGTTTCTACCGCCCTGTCTCTTTTTTGGAAGCAGGAGCGATTTCTCCGGATTGGTTTTCGTAATTTCAGCAAAAGACTGAACGCTTGAATTACGTCGTCCCGGGGAAGTTGGTTTATAGATGCGTACGGGCATAGTGTTATACTCCTTCAGCTACGGTGATGCGCTTACCCGCTGGTATGGTAACGATGGCTTTTTTCCATGCAGGCACACTGCCAAGGAAAGACTTGCGTATTCGTGATTTTGATGGCATATGCAACACGCGAACCGCCACCGGACGCACGCCATAGGTCTTCTTAACAGCATCCGCAATTTCATACTTGTTGGCATCCATACGTACAGCAAAGACATAGCAATTTGCGGCTTGAAGTAAACCCGCTTTTTCTGTCACAACAGCGCGGAGCAAGACATCACCATGCTCTTGCGTCGCCTTCGCTGCTGACTTCGCCTGTTTTTCAGTTGCCACAACCGCTTGCTTTTCAGCCGGCTGCTTTTTCTTGACAGCGCTCGGTTTTTTGACACTTGGCTCTACAATTTCGTCCGCTTGGAAAATTTTATTTAAAATGCTCATACTACTTTCGTTTAGCAAACCACTGCTCAAGCGCTTCTACGCCAGCAACGGTTGTGACGGTATACTCATGGCCTAAAATTGCAGTCAAATTTAAACTATCAGCGCGAATCGCCTCCACGCCCGGAACGTTGCCAGTGGAACGTTTCAACTCTTCGCTAATACTTGGAACCACAACAAGCGCTTTCGGTTGCTTACGCTTCGCTTTCAGTACTGAAAAAATTTGTCTGGTCGCGTCGTGCCAATCCTTCGCTTTCCCTTTGGCTGGTAATCCTTCGAGAACAATGAAATGATTTGCCTGCACCTTATCAGAAAGCGTCATCAGCAAGGCCTTCCTCTTCATCTTTTTGTTAATCCTCAAAGAAAAGTTAGTGTCGCTGCGTGGACCGAATGTGACACCACCACCGCGCCAGAGCGGCGAACGAATGGAACCGTGACGAGCACGCCCAGTCCCCTTCTGCTTCCATGGTTTTTTACCGCCGCCGCGCACCTCCGCACGCGTTTTAGTGTGCGCAATACTCGCGCGTGCGTTTGCCTGCTCCGTAATAACGGCTTGCTGCACCAACGTTGGGTTAACCACAACGCCGAAGAACCGATCGTCTAATTGACGCTCGGTAACTGCTTCTCCTTTGGTGTTATAAACAGGAACTTTTGCCATAAATTTACTGTGCCTCACTGATGAGCACCACGGACCGCGGAGCACCAGGAACGGCACCCTTAATGGCAATTTCACCGGCATCAGGATTAATAGCAACAACGGTCAAATTCTTAACCGTAACACGATCGCCGCCCATGCGGCCGCCCATCCGCTTCCCTTTGAAGACGTGCTGCACGCCACCCGCACCAATAGACCCCGGCATGCGCAACTGATCTTTGTGACCGTGCGTCTTCGGACCACCATGGAAGCCGTGCCGTTTCACTACACCCTGAAAACCAAGTCCTTTAGACGTACCCGTAACGGTAACGCTGTCCCCAACAGCAAATTGCGAAAGATCAAGCGTTGTACCAACGGCAATTTCTGGCATATCTTCGCCCATTTGCGGTCGGAACTCGCGAACATAGCGGAAGGCGCCAAGTTTGCCAAAGTGCCCCTTAAGCGGACGAGAGAGGTTCTTTCGCTTGCCGGTTCCGACTTGCAGTGCACGATAACCATCGCGTTCATTGGAACGAATCGCGGTCACTACACAAGACGCAGCACCAATCACGGTCACAGGAATGACCTGCCCGTCTGGTTGGTGCATTTGTGTCATGCGCTTTTTGGTTCCGATGATGAATTTCATGTGGGTATCGAGAGAGGCCGGGCCCAGAGCCCGGCCTCCACGCTGGAAGTCACAAAATGGCTCGGGTACTTTCTCTGCCATGTGCAGAGAGTTGCCTCGATGATGTTTATGTATGAATCAAAAGAATAGGTGAATTACATTTTTATTTCAACCTCGACGCCTGCAGGAAGATTGAGTCCCATTAAGGCGTCAATCGTTTTTGGTGTTGGTTCAAGAATATCAATGAGTCGCTTGTGCACCCGGATTTCAAACTGATCTCGAGAATCCTTATGAACAAACGAGGAACGTGCAACCGTAAAGAGACTCTTTTCGGTCGGCAAAGGAATCGGCCCAACCACATTTGCACCTGATCGCTTGGCTGTATCCATAATGGTACGAGCCGATTGATCGATGATCTTGTGGTCGTAGGCGCGAATCTTAATGCGCACCCGTTGCTGAAACTCTTCGCCGTTTTTGCCAGTAATCACTTTTGGCTTTGCGACGGTTGCGGTTTTGCTCATTGCTTTGAAAAGAACGAAAAGGAACGAACTCTGCGTTACTTAACAATCTTTGTTACCACACCGGCACCAACAGTGCGACCGCCTTCGCGAATAGCGAAGCGTTGCTTCTCTTCAAGAGCCACCGGCACAACCAACTTCACAACCATTGTTGTGGTGTCGCCCGGCATGACCATTTCGGTCCCCTGTTGCAATGTAATTTCACCCGTCACATCCGTTGTACGCATATAGAACTGTGGCTTGTAGCCGGTAAAGAACGGCTTGTGGCGCCCACCCTCTTCTTTGGTCAAGGTGTATACCTCGGCTTCGAATTCGCTGTGCGGCGTTACCGTACCTGGCTTGGCCAACACTTGTCCGCGCACGACATCGTCTTTCTTCGTACCACGAAGAAGAATACCGGCATTGTCACCAGCGCGACCTTCTTCAAGGGACTTGTTAAACATTTCAATCCCCGTGACCGTTGTCTTTTGCGTGTCTTTGATACCGATAATTTCGACTTCATCGCCGACTTTGACGATACCGCGCTCGATACGTCCGGTTACCACAGTTCCACGACCTTCAATAGAGAAAATGTCTTCAATCGGCATGAGGTATGGCTTTTCTGTCTCACGAACCGGTTCTGCGACGTAGGTATCAAGTTGATCAACGAGATCAAGCACTGGTTTTGCGAACTCTCCTGTTGGGTTTTCGAGAGCTTTCAATGCTGAACCGCGAATGATCGGAGTCTTGGCACCGTCGAAATGGTACTTCGTCAAAAGCTCCCGAATTTCCTCTTCAACGAGGTCAATCAGTTCAGGATCGGAAACCATGTCGACTTTATTGATAAACACCACAATCGTCGGCACACCGACCTGATAAGCAAGCAGAATGTGTTCACGTGTCTGTGGCATTGGACCGTCTGTTGCTGAAACGACGAGAATCGCTGCGTCCATCTGCGCTGCACCCGTAATCATGTTCTTGACATAGTCGGCGTGACCAGGACAGTCAACGTGAGCGTAGTGGCGCTTGTCTGACTCGTATTCAACGTGCGCAGTGGCAATCGTAATACCACGGGCTTTTTCTTCCGGCGCTTTGTCGATTTCGTTAATACCTTTTTTCTGCGCGGTTTTACCAGCAGCAGAAAGAACTGCGAGCAATGCTGCAGTTAAAGTTGTCTTGCCGTGGTCAACGTGACCAATAGTCCCGACGTTGACGTGTGGCTTTGAACGGTCAAACATTTCTGCCATAGTATGGTCTCCTTCTCAACGACCCCCGGCCTTTAAAAAGTCCAGGGTTTTACCCAATCGTTGAGGAAATAAAAAAACTTAATGGTAAACAATATAATGGACCGAAATTTCCGGCCCTTCATTAGCAGACGCTTCTAGCGTCGCGAATTATCCTAACAGGCGGGTGATAATATGTCAAGCTTCATATCACAACAGCAAAAATCCCCATTTCGTGGGGATTTTTGCTGTTCGTTTGTATTTTCTCCTATCTAACGCGTCGCCCCAGAGTACGTGATGGCCTGCATTATATTCCAGTCATTTGTTGAATTGGGCGTACGACCGTAAATATCTTCAAATATCTCAATGCCCTTCTTCTCACTCTCTAATTTTCGGTTTTCAGCTTTTTGCCTGAGACCATACGCCATAACGGTAACGGCGGCATTATCCTTGCCGTTCTGAAGGTTTGCTTCCCGCTTATAGATGTTTTTGAACTCAATTTTTGCACGACTTTCTGCTACCGCACTCTTCTTCTCTGGCCATCTGCCATTAGCAATTTTAATCGCATCAGTGAGTTCATCCTCGCTTTCGGGTAACTTGCCAAAGGCAGATTTGTACGAATACATCACTGCCGCTCGCTCTCCTGCTCCAAGCTTTTGTGTATTATCATCCACGCCGTAGGTGATAAAATTACTTAAGGCCTCTTTTGCCTCTTCAGATTTCATCACTTGACCAGATGTCAATGCTCTAAGGTATTTGATTTCGGTCTCCTGCTCTTTAATGATGTTTCTAAGTTCTTTCAGTTCTCTTAGGATGGAATCAACATTATTTTCTTTCAGTAGGTACGCTTTCTCGCCGATGGTTTGCAACTGTTCGTCGGCAACTGAATCTTCCTTGCTCTCATCGGTACGAATTTGCACCTCTGTTTCTACTTCCGTCTCGCCGACTTCAGTAGTGCCAGTGCTCCCTCCACCTCCGCCGCCACCTGAACCGGAAGAAACAAACCACACAACGTTTGAACGGTAGGTTTTACCTGCCTTGCGGTCTATTAAAGAAATATAAACCCCCAGCGGTGGAGTACTCCCCTTCTTAATGGCGAACCAGAGATCATCCAGTTCTGCTGCTTTTTTCAGCCCGCAGAAACCATATATTCTTTTACCGTTTGCTTCGAATATCTCTACCCAGGTTCGGGAAGAGTTCACGTTAAGTCCGCACGCCGGCAAACTTGGCGCAACTTCAAACAGGGTATCAGGAAATGATGAACGGTTTGTTACGCTCAACCGGTAACGTACGAATTGACCGTCATTCGTTGAATAACTTTCAGTTCCTTTAAAGACCAGCACAGGCTTAACGACCAATTCATCCTTATAATCAACGACAAAAACGTTACTGTCGTCATACCAACCTGACGCACCCGACGCACACGACTGACAGGCAACCGTGATGACGTATTTGCCCGGGGCAATGCCGTCCGGAATGGTCCAAGCATAGGAACCGGTGTTCTTTATGCTGAGCGCAATGTTCTTTGTTTTTGTATTTTCCCGGTCATTCAAGAGCACGTTGACGAGCCAGTTTGCTTCACCGCCACTCCAGGTGATATTACGCGTGTCACCAATGTACCAGGTTTCCCCGACGTTTTCTGGCGTATGAACAACGATAGGTTTCGTAATGTTCACGCTGCCATTAATCGTAAAAACGGGGCCGTCGCCAAACCACCCGGTTGTACCCATTTTGCAACTCTGGCAAGCAACCCTAATAAAATATTCTCCCGGCTCAAGGTCGCGAGGAATGGTCCAAGAATAGAAACCGGTATTCTTTATGCTGAGAGCAATTTCTTTTGTGCGAGCAGTTTCTTTACCGGCTTCGATTAAGAGAACATTCACCGACCAGTCGGTTCCTCCGCCACCCCAAAAAATATTATAGGTCTGCCCAGCGTTCCACACAGCACCCGACTTCTCCGGAGTTGTCACGACAATGGACTGGTTAGTCAGCGGCGGTATGGTTACCTTCTGTTCCAGGGAGTTATTTTCTTCGTTAAATTCTGAAAGAATATTTTTAGGATCAACGGTTGCTCTGAAATAATACGTTTCGCCAGGTACAGCGTCAAAATATGCTGCCCCGCCGGTACCGTTTGTTTTACATTCACCCGGAGCAACCGCACTAACTCCCACCAAGTGATGGACAACCCGTGGCGCTCCCATGCCAATACGCTGAGTATCAACTTGAACCTCGCCTGAACTCACTCCTCCGTTATTACAAACCGTAACCAAAATGACGCGATACGGTGTCGTGTCCGCTGCTATGGCGGACACGGATAAATCAGCTGACCGAACCGGAAAACCTAAAGACCCGCTCGAATCATCTGACGAAACTTCGGCTGCAGAAACAACGCTGACAGAAAAAACGGACGCACTAACAAGACTTACCGCAAACAGAATCCCAACAAAAAGCGACATTTTTCTTCCTGACATACGAATTCAACACCTAAATATGAATAAATTGATGCTTTGGCAAGCACCCTAATGCCTTATATGACGGTACGCTGTTTTATTTCTTACAGACCCTTACACACTTTGCTTAGTTTCTTCTCATCACGACGGCTAGTCAAGTATTGCGGAGTGTTTTTGGTTGTTAGCATGAAAAAATTTATTACCGGGTATTTGAGTGAAGTTCCAATAGCAACTTGCACCTACGATCGACACCAGCGTCAATTTACACATTTTTGCGCGTACGCGCAAAAATGTGTAAAAATTCTAAAGTACGAAAGCGCTAAATAGTAATCAATGACCCCGCCCCAAAGGGGACGGGGTATGTAATGGTATTTTGTCTTCTGCAATGGTAACCTCGCGGCAAGCCGACAAGGTATTGGCAAAAATAAAAGCTGCCTACTTCTTTGCCCGCTCCCCAACGATCGTTTCGGTAACGTTTCGAGGAACTTCAGAATAGTGGGCAAACTCCATGGAGTGGCTAGCGCGGCCCTGAGACATTGAGCGTAATTCCGTCGCGTAACCGAACATTTCAGCCAAAGGAACCAGTGCGTCAATAACCCGCATACCACCGCGTTCACGCATTTCCTGTACCTGTCCACGGCGTGCATTAACGTCTCCAATAACATCACCCATAAACTGCTCCGGAGTAATGATTTCTGTTTTCATCATCGGCTCCAAAAGTACAGGATTTGCGCGCTTACAACCTTCTTGGAAAGCCATCGATGCAGCGATTTTAAATGCCGCCTCAGAAGAGTCAACGTCGTGGTAAGAACCGTCATACACCGCAACACTGACGTCAATCATGGGGTACCCGGCAAGCACACCACGGTCTAAGGCCTCTTGTACGCCCTTACGCACGGCCGGAATGTATTCGCGAGGGATAGCGCCGCCTTTAACCTCGTCAACGAATTCGAACCCAGCGCCTTCTTTGCGAGGGCTAACGCGCAACCAGCAGTGACCGTATTGTCCGCGTCCGCCAGATTGCTTAATGTATTTTCCTTCAGCTTCTGAAACTTTACGAATAGTCTCGCGATAGGCCACCTGTGGCTTACCAACGGTCGCTTCAACTTTAAACTCTCGCTTCATGCGGTCGACAATGATGTCGAGGTGCAATTCTCCCATACCCGAAATAATGGTCTGCCCAGTTTCTTCGTCGCTCCTGACCTTGAAGGTTGGGTCTTCTTCAGCCAATTTTTGTAGGGCAATACCCATTTTTTCTTGATCTGCCTTGGTTTTTGGTTCAACCGCAACGGAAATAACTGGTTCAGGGAAGGTAATCGATTCAAGCACAACGGGTCGCGCTGGATCACAAATGGTGTGGCCGGTAAAGGTGTTACCTAGCCCGACAGCCGCGGCAATGTCGCCTGCGTAAACCATGTCGACTTCTTCGCGACTATTGGCGTGCAAGCGCACGATGCGACCGATGCGCTCGCGTTCATCAGTAACCGTGTTTAACACATACGAACCCGACTTCAATGTTCCAGAGTAAACGCGGAAGAAACAAAGCTTGCCGACAAATGGGTCAATAGCAACCTTAAAGGCGAGCGCGGTAAAGGGCTCGCTGTCGTCAGCTGGAATCAAAACCTGTTCTTCGCTGTCTGGTATAGTCGCCATGACTGGCGGTACCTCAATTGGTGAAGGCAAATAATCAACCACCGCATCAAGGAGCTGTTGCACACCCTTGTTCTTCAACGCTGAGCCGCACAGTACGGGAATAATAGTCTGGGCAATAGTCGCTTTGTGGAGCACGCGCTTCAAATCAGCAAGCGACGGCTCAGTGCCGCCAAGGTACTGTTCCATCAACACTTCGTCTTGCTCAACAATGGCGTCAATGAGTTTCGCGCGGTAGGTTGCTACCTTTTCTTTCATGTCGTCTGGAATATCTCGTTCTTCAAATTTCGTTCCTAGTTCGTCCGTATAGAAAAAAGCTTTCTGTGTCAAAAGATCGATAATTCCAAGAAAATTCTCCTCAGCGCCAATCGGTAGCTGAATGGGGTAGGCCAGAGGGTTCAATCGTTCGTGAATAGAAGCAAGGTCAGCATAAAAATCCGCACCCGTACGATCCATTTTATTGATGAAGCAAATGCGCGGCACGTGGAATTTGTCTGCCTGGTGCCAAACTGTTTCAGACTGCGGTTCAACGCCGGCCACGCCGTCAAAAACGACGACACCGCCGTCTAACACGCGCAGCGACCGCTGTACCTCAACCGTAAAGTCGATGTGCCCGGGCGTGTCGATAATGTTGATGCGGTTGTCCTTCCAGAAACAGGTGGTAGCTGCAGCAGTAATGGTGATACCCCGCTCGCGCTCTTGCTCCATCCAGTCCATGGTCGCTTCACCCTCGTGCACTTCGCCTATTTTGTGTTTTTTCCCAGTATAGAAAAGGATGCGTTCCGTCACCGTTGTCTTACCCGCATCAATGTGGGCGATGATACCGATGTTGCGTGTTTTTTCAAATGTATAATCGCGAGGCATAGATTAAGAATTTATGATAATCCCCACATTGATGCGGGAAGGGGTCGGTGAACCTGGGTTCCCGCGGCGGAAATACCAAAACCGAGGGGTTGTGGAGAGCAGTGGCGGATGCCGCTGCGATGCGAAATGTGGGCGATGATACCGATGTTGCGCGTTTTTTCAAATGTATAATCGCGAGGCATAGTTTAATGCTTTAAGCTGTACGTTTTACGCTTTACGTTGTTTTACGTTGATTCTTATTTCACTAAATGAGCGCGCGTATAGCGTAGTACGTACTGCCATTGTCGCGCTTAGCGCGCGAAGTGAGAGAATGCGCGGTTCGACTCTGCCATCCTGTGGATGTCCAGCTTTTTCTTTATGGCTGCGCCTTCTCCCTCGGCAGCTGACATAATTTCGTGTGCTAATTTTTGCTGCATAGGACGACCCTTACCGTTTCGTGCGGCTTCAATAATCCACCGATATGCTAGCATTTGGCGCCGTTCTACACGTACCGGAACAGGGATCTGATAGTTACCGCCACCAACTCGACGACTTCTAACCTCAACCACTGGTGCGACGTTCTTAATGGCTTCGTCAAATACTTCTGTCGGGTTTTTCTTGGTCTTTGCCGCTACAATATCAAACATGCCGTAAACAATTTTTTGTGCGGCTGCTTTTTTCCCACGACCCATGATGTAGTTGATGAATTTTGCAATATCAACCCGCTGAAACTTTGGATCAGGGGCAATCGTTCTTTTTGGTGCTTGCTTACCTCGCATAATTATTACTTCTTAGGTCTCTTCGCGCCATAGCGGCTGCGAGAGCGGTTGCGGTTAGCAACGCCTTGTGTGTCATAAACACCACGCACGATAGTGTAACGAACACCTGGTAAGTCTTTAACACGTCCCCCACGAATAAGGACGATAGAGTGTTCCTGTAGGTTGTGGCCAACACCAGGAATGTAAGCCGTTACTTCCATGCCGTTTGATAGTCGAACACGGGCAATTTTACGCAGCGCCGAGTTTGGCTTTTTCGGTGTTTGTGTCGTTACTTTAAGACAGACTCCCCGTTTGAACGGGCTGCCCATAGCAATAACACTGCGACGACGGTGCAGTGTATCCAGCACGGTCTGCATGGCTGGTGACTCAGATTTTCTGTTTTTGCTCCGTCGCGCACCGCGTCGAAGCTGATTAATAGTTGGCATTATGGGTATTTTTCAGTAAACGAAAAGTAGACTAGAGGTCCCCTAGATCTACTTAAAATGAGAGATATCTATGGACAAACTGCCTTTCTCGACAGTGCGGAGATTGTACGGTAATTACTGCACTTACGTCAAGTCTACCTCTTTACGTAGAGAGAAGGGCTTGAATAAGGAGCGAAAAACCACTCTGGCCAAGGATAATACTTGCCACCCAAAAAATGAGCGGTGCAATGATATTCGCGAAAAAAAGAATGAAAATCAGGAATAAAAACATGCCATACTGACGCAAAAAATCAGCCACATGGTCAAAACGCGGCGGCAGCATTGCCAAAAGAACGTGCGATCCATCGAGTGGTGGTATGGGAACAAGGTTGAAAACAGCGAGTAGAACGTTGGCATAGACTACAATTGTTGCAACCGATGCCATGACTGCTGGTAGCGGCACAAAACGGACAATGAGGCCAAAAACGCAAGCAAGCGCCAAATTTCCCGCTGGACCAGCGAGCCCCACCAAGGCCGGTCCATATTTTGGATATTTTAAGTTGTACGGGTTAAACGGAACAGGTTTCGCTGCTGCAAACATAAACCGGCCACCGGTTGAAAAAAACAACAGCGCCGGCAGTAGGAGCGTCATGAACGGATCAATGTGTGCCGCTGGATTCAACGTCAGTCGCCCGAGATCACGCGCAGTCGAATCCCCCATCTGGTCAGCTGCCCAGCCATGCATATACTCGTGAAAAACCGCCGAGAGCAAAAGTATTACAAAAAATGCTGCAATCATCATAAAGAACCAATCGCAAAAATAGTTTTCAAGCCAAAGCGCAGAGATGCCAGCCGAGCCACGATTAAAAAAGCGGAAGAATACCGCGTGGGTCTTTCGAGCATTTTTTGACGTGGTGCAGGCGGCATAGATGCGGTTTGGGTGAACAAGGATTTTTAAGAGAGGTTCTGATCATGAGAATAGCGGAAGCGGGCTAAGTTCGCAAACGCGAGTGTTTACCCAATCCTCTGTTAGCGACTAGATATCGTTGACGCACTATTTAACATCTGGTACAATTGGCAAACTCAAATATAGCCTTAGAATATGGCAAAATCATGCGACCAATGTGGACGAGGTTCGGCAAAGGCGACTAGCCGCAGCCACTCAAACATTGCTACACTCCGCCGTCAATACATTAATTTGCAGACGCGGCACATCAATGGTACGAAAGTAAAACTTTGTACTTCATGCATGCGCACGAACACCAAACGCGCCGTCGTTTAGTGAGCTGTAAAAAGATTGCAAGTAAAAACCCCGCTTCCGCGGGGTTTTTACGTATCGACCGTCAAACTTACTTTGTAACAAAAAATTATAGATCGTTACCCGTGTACGACAAACTGAAACTTTTATTGATGAGCGGAAAATCTGGTACGACATTATGCGCTCCGGCATGCCCCAGTAGCGACCAGTTCATAAACGAAGGGTCGCGCAAGGCAACTCTGGTAATATTGCCGCGTTCGTCGGTTTTTACAAAATAGACTATTTCCCCTCGCCATCCTTCGACCACGCTTATTGCCAGTGCATTTTTTTTGTATGGAGTAGTGCTGGCCAGACTGATTGGTCCTTCGGGCAGGGTCTGCAGTGTTCGCTCAATTAAGGCAAGCGATGCACGCGCCTCTTTAATGCGAACATAAAATCTTGCATAAACATCTCCACTTTCTTCAGTTTCAACTGTTTTAAAACCGAGTCCTTCGTAGGCAGCATAGGGAAAATCCAGACGCGCATCAGTTTTAATGCTAACTGCCCGAGCGGCAACGCCCGTTGCTCCATGCTCTAAAGCAATTTGAAGAGCGAGTACGCCAGTACCCTTCAAGCGGTTAAGGAGCGAATCGCTATTTTCAGCAACTGCAATAACTTCACCAAAATCTTTTGCTATGAGAGCAAGGTCTTGCAAAAGTTTTTTCTTTGCTTCATCGGTGATGTCCTTCGTCACTCCACCGCACATACTTACACCGCGCAAAAACCGAGAGCCGGTCAACCGTTCGTTGATTTGCATCACCATCTCCCTGAGACGAGCGCCTTGCGCCCCGCCAAAATTAAACCCCGTATCAGTCATGATGGCACCAATATCACCAAAGTGATTCGCTAGCCGTTCTAATTCTGCGTACACAACGCGTAAAGAAGCAGCTCGCTTTGGCACAGTCACATCACTTAATTCTTCGAGCGCCTGACAAAACGCGAGTGAGTGGCTAAATGAACTATCTCCAGAAATTTTTTCAGACAGACGCACCATGTCCGTTGACGATAATGTTTCGAATATTTTTTCACTCCCTTTATGCGTATACCCGAGCCGAGGTTCAAGTAAAATTATTTCCTCTCCTGCCACACTAAACCGGAAATGACCCGGTTCAATAATCCCCGCGTGAATAGGACCCACTGGTATCTCGTAGATTCCCTCCCCTCCTACTTTTTGAAACTCATATGTTCCTATTGCAGTCTCTGGTCTTGTTTGCCAGTCAAAGTCTTTTCTCAATGGATAGACGTCTGCGGGCCAATTTTCATGAAGAATGTTCGGTCGATCGTCAGGATGACCAACAGGGTTCAAACCAAAGAAAGTTCTGATTTTTCTTTCGTGATTCCAAGCTTCGTGAATATCGGCAGATAAAGATGGAAATTCATTCGTACCTTTTAAACTGATAAAAGGAACGATGAAGGCATGCTCTCCCGGCACACCGAAGACATACCAAATTCTGAAACAACCATGCTCCTCTCTCTCGTCAGTAGCGGTGATGAACTTGAGCTGCAAATTTTTGTCATACCGCAAATTGTGAGCAAGGGCACACACCTCTGACACCGCAGTTTCAAAAACAGCGGCATTGCCAAACACATCTATTTTTACGCTACTGGGAATATACTTTTTGAGTTGCTCAATGTTCATACTAGTAGTTGAGCGCGGCGCCTTTAATTAAAACCTGTAAAAAGGCGGGCTGATAAAAACTAAGATACAGCACCAGGGTAATGAGCGCGAACGGTGGAATAATGAGTGTCATCTTTTCTTTCTCTGGCTCTAGATCATGGGGTTTCTCTCCGAAAAACATGTCTGAAGCGTGCTTTAGAAAACCAATAAACACCATGGCGGTCAGAAGCATTGCTACCACGGTTAAAAACGGATGCAGGGTTATACCAGAAGAGAAAATTAAAATCTTGGTAAGAAAAATACCGAAGGGCGGTGCGCCCGTTATAGCAAAAATACCAATCAAAAAAAGTACACTCGTTATCGGAAGCGCGCTGAGAGCACCTTTGACCTTGGCAATTTTGGTCGAGCTGTATTTCAAAAAAATATTTCCCGACAGTAAGAAGAGTGCCGACTTCAGTAGCGAGTGATAAATCATGTGCAGCAACGCCGCAAAAACCCCCACACCACCCAAACCAAAACCAAGCGCAGTGATTCCCATGTTTTCAATGCTCGAATACGCCAGTAACCGTTTGTAATTATACTGCGTGAAGATTATGAATGAAGCTACAAGAATCGATAGTAAGCCGAAAATAATAAGTAGGCGCTGCGGAAAATCTGGGCCTACAGACGCCGCAGTAATCACCTTAAATCGTAAAATCGTAATGAAGGCCACATTCAGAAGGACGCCGGACAACAGCGCGCTCACGGGAACCGGCGCCTTGCTGTGCGCATCAGGGAGCCAGGTATGCATTGGCGCAAGCCCAACTTTTGTACCGTAACCAATCAGTACAAAAATGAAAGCAATCTTAGCAATCACCGGATCAAGATGCGACGCATTGTTGAGTAAGCTCGTCCAGGTAGCAAAGCCAGTACTCGTTTGTAATGAACTGAAAAAAAGCAGTGTTCCAAAAAACGCCAGCAGTAAACCAATGGAGTTGATAATGAGATACTTCCATGCTGCCTCTACAGCTGATGGTTTGTTGTAAAAGCTAATGAGAAACGCCGTAGAAAGCGTTGTGGCTTCAATAGAAATCCAGGCAATGATAGGACTACTGGATGAGACGGCCAGAAACATCGCCGCCAAAAAGAGATCCAGCAAAATATAGTACTGCTTAGACCGAGTAAACCCAATAATTTTTTTCGCAGTTTCTTTTCTTAGATACTGAACGGAATACGTTACCGCCGCAAGGCCGACGCAAGAAATAAGAAGCATAAGGAGCGCCCCCAAGGCATCGACGGAAAAAAATTCAGACGGAACATAGTTCCCCGTTGCTGCAACCCTGAGAGCAACAGTCACCGATTCCACCAAAGCAACGCCCACCGCTACAACTGCCGCTACCTCAATGACAGCTCGACGCCGCACCATCAGGGTGATAAGCGCAGCCGCACATAATGAGAAAAAGATGATTGATACTTCCATAGCGCTAATCTTTTAATTGCTTCATAACACTGGTGTCGAGTGACCCAAAGTGCAGATAGATCATCGAAATAAAAACAGATGCAATAACCAGCCAAATCGAGATGTCAAAAATGATACCAATCTGAAGCATTGGTGACTGTTCAAGTCCTGCAAAAACCGCAAAGGCGACAATACTATTTTCCAGAGAAAGAATACCGATCGCCTGAGACAGTGCACCTTTACGATTAACGATTAAGAACAGTGAGATAAGCATTGCAGAAAACGTCAGCGACAATAAAGCGTGGTTGGCAGAAAGAATATCGGTGAGCGGCAAAAACTTTTCAGAATGCGCCACGGCAGTTAAGACCGTGAGCACGATCAATGTCAGCGGTGTATTTAGATAGGTGCTACCCGAAAAGGTTAAGTCGTGTCGCTGAATCAGTCGAACAAAAAATGACGGCGCCAACATAACCTTAACAATGAAGGTTGCCAAAATGATGAAAAGAAGCGGAGCACTACTCGTGGCCAGAAAAGAATTAAATAAAATCAACACAACAGCAAAAGACTGAATACCATAGGCAACCACGGCTTCAAAATTCTTCTTAATGAGGTGCAAATAAATAATACTTAAAAAAACTGCACCAATTAAAAGGAGTAAAAACAATGAACTCATAGAATTTCGATGATACCAATAGCTACTGCGCTCAAAACAAAGGAAGTTACCAGAAGATCCGGTAATCTAAAGAACCTGAACTTCGCAGTCGTGGATTCAAGAACTGCAATAATAATGCAGAGTACGAATATTTTTGCGAGAAGCGCAGCCATACCCAACAGAACGGCACTAGCGTCTGCACTCGCAGCAATGCCATAAGGGAAAAACACATTCGCACCAAGAGCGGCAAAAATAAACAACTTGTTAGACGCCGCCCATTCCATGAGCGCCAACTTCTTTCCTGAGTATTCTAAAATCATCGCCTCGTGAATCATGGTGAGCTCCAGGTGCGTGGCCGGATTATCAAAAGGGAAGCGTCCGGTTTCAGCAAGTAAAACAATAAAAAAACCTGCAAACGCCAACACCATTGGTAAAAAGTACTGAACGGTAAATAATATTCTGGCATCCGCTATCACAAAAAGATTGGTCGTTCCGACCATGAGCGAAACCGCGACGAGTGCAAGTATGAGTCCCCCTTCTGCGAGTGCGGAGACGGTCATTTCACGACTAGAACCAAACCCGCCAAAGGCACTGCCCGTATCCATACCAGAGAGCGCCAAAAAAAACGTACCAATAGCAAGTCCATACACTACCATTAAGAGATCGCTCGTTACCGCATTGTTCAAAAAAGAAGCGAACAACGGAATACTGGCACCGATAACTACGGTAACCGTAAAAACAATCACTGGCGCAGCAGAAAAAATCCAGGAGGCGTCTCGGCTTACTACCTCATCCTTATGCATAAGTTTCCAGATATCACGGTAGGGCTGCAGAATACTGGCTCCGTCACGATTCTGCAACTTTGCTTTAATTTTTCTGATAATGCCGACAAAGAGCGGCGACAGTACCGGCACAAAAACAAGTTGCATTATCCAAACAAGAGTCGTCATATATTTATGGTGCTAAACAACAGGGCGGCTATAACGGCCACAAAAATATACAAAACATACATATTGATGTTCCCGCTCTGAATCGTCTTGGCGCGCATCGACAACGCGGTAACCACCTGACGAAGCGGCTGATAAAAATAGAGCTGATAGACATCACGCGTCGTTAAATGTACCGTCCTCGATTTTGGCAAGTACCGCATCTCTGAATCGTGGTATTCAACATCGTGCTGCATGCTCGGCTTTAAAATACCGGCAAAGATAAGCACAATGGATCGGGCAAACCCCACGGCGGTAATTTCCATGCGCGAATTAAGGTCAACGCCGCAATCCCACGTTGACCCAATACTAATTTTCTGGTTCCTATTAACGATAAACTTAACTAACCAGAAAATCAGAAGAAATGCTAAAACAAAAAAGAAAAAGAACGCGGGTGCAGAAACTGAACCGAAAGCGTTTGATGCGATAAGTGCACTACGGAAAGCTGGCGCTACAGAAAACGGAACGTTCCGGAACAGATTAAGACTGCTGCTCACGTTAACAAAGAGCGGTCCGATGTACCCTGACAATAGCCCAAGCAGAAGGGAGAGCGTAGCTAATGACCCCATGCCCAACGTAAGCCAAAGCGACGATTCTTTGGCATGACCAACTTCAGCACTCCTCGGTCGAGCGAGAAACGTTACGCCGAAAGCTTTGACAAAACAGGCGAGAGCCAGCCCACCCGTTATAGCCAGTGCACCTGTCGCTAGTACAAAAATTAACTTTACAAAAATATCCGCTGACGCCATTCCTTGAAGCAAAACCTGAAACGTCAGCCACTCGCTAAAGAAACCATTAAACGGTGGCAAGGCAGAAATCGCCATAGAACCAATAAGAAAAAAGAAGGCGGTCATTGGCATATACTTGATGAGTCCCCCGTACTCTTCCATGTTCCGTGTATGCGTTTGGTTAATCACTGACCCAGCGCTCAAAAAGAGGAGCGACTTGAATATGGCGTGATTCAGGGTGTGAAACAGTGCGGCAGCTAGACCGAGAAGCGCTAGTGCTTGATTACCGAGCGCTGAAAAAGTAAGCGCACTACCAATGCCGAGAAGAATAATGCCGATGTTTTCAATACTGTGGTAGGCCAAAAGTCTTTTTATATCGTGCTCCGTCAGTGCATACAGAACCCCGAGAAGGGCAGATACGGCACCAATAACGAGCACAGTTATCCCCCACCACAAAGGAATTGGCTGCAGCACATCGAAGAAAATCCTGATCATCATGTAAATACCGGTTTTTATCATGACCCCAGACATGAGCGCCGAGACATGAGAAGGTGCGGCAGGATGAGCACTCGGTAACCAAATATGGAATGGAATAATACCGGCCTTTGTGCCAAAGCCGATGAGCGCCAGTATAAAAATAACGTTTTTAATACCTGTAGGAACGAGTGCAACACCTGATTGAATTACTGCAAAATCGAATGAGCCGGTGAACCTATAGAACAATAAAAAGGCAAGGACAATAAATGCAGTACCAATATGCGTCATGATGAGATACAGAAATCCTGCTTTGACGTTGTTCGTATCGTTTTTATCATAGACCACAAGAAAATACGACGCGACCGCCATAATTTCCCAGGCAATCAAAAAGAACAGTCCGTTTGATGCTGATACCACCATAAACATGCCCGCGATGAACAAGTGATAAAAAAATCCTAAAGCACCAATACTATAGCGATCGTAAAAATGTTTTATATAGCCGACTCCGTACATTGAACAAAAAAGAGAGACGACCGAAATAATAAAAATGAAGAAAGCCGCAAGTAAATCAATATGGAAAGAGAAGGAAAGAAGTGGAAAAACCGATGTGCCTATTGAAAAAGAAATTGCTTGTGCGCTAGAAAATGCTTGAATCGAAAAGAATATACCCCAGAGCGAACCTAAAGCTGCAAAAAAATGCTGCCAGATATTCGCTAAGGCGTTTCGTTTTCTAAAGAGTAGTGACCCCGAGGCACCTATAGCATAGAGCGATAGAAGAACACCAAAACTCATTTCAAACGACAAAGGCCCAATCATAGTTATGATGGCAGTTTACTTTCTTGCGTTTTCAAAATACGGAGCAAGTGCGCAAGAATGGTTTTGGGTGAAGGTGGATCTCCGGGAATCGCGTAGTCTACGGGTATGACTTCTTTTACACCGTCTAATACTGCATAGGACCCTTTAAAAATACCGCCGCTTATAGCGTCGTCACCAACTGCGACAACAATTTTAGGGTCAGGCGTCGCCTCGTACGCACGGCGCACAGCAACCGCCATATTGCGTGAGACTGGGCCCGTAATGAGCAACATATCAGCATGTTTGGGAGAAGCGACAAAATGAATTCCAAACCGTTCTACGTCGTAAAAAGCATTAGAAAGGGCGACCAACTCTTGTTCGCAGGCATTGTCGGATCCTGCGTCAACTTGTCGGATAGCCAACGACCCACCAAATAACCGTTTAATACTGTCTTGCAATTCTTTACCAAGCACGACAATGTCTGGTTGTTCTTTTTCAATATCAGTCAAAGGAATAACATTCCTATGCGTTTTCAAAATTTTCAAAAAAAGTTTAATCATAATGCCGCAGAAGTAATGCGTGAACGAAACGTCCTATAATTGTTTTAATTTTGTGTGCCGCGGGGGGTCCTACGCGTTGCGCAGGACCCCCGTGGCACATTGAGTCAACGACGAAGGCGTACCGCCCTCTGAACGTCGACCTCATGGACTGGCTTGCCGGTTTCGTCGACCTTCTGAAGGACGGCGATCACCGACATTTGTTTGATTACACCGTCTCGTTGGCGCTGAGTGAAGTACTCGACAGTACGACGATGCGCTCGTACGACTGCACCAAACATTGCATCTTGAGTCTGGTATCCGGACGCATGCCCCTTTCCGCAGGGAAAGTGGGCATGGAGTACGAGATGTTCCGCCCCCTTGATGAGGGCCGACTCGAGAAGATCCTCGAGTAAATGAAATCGTCTTTGTTGTGTTCGCTGCTTTCCGTACCTAAAATCAACGAACTGTGGATCTAGAACAAGGCATCCCCCGTTCACGGAATTGAGATGTACATTTCTTGTGTACTTCCAGAGTGTCTCCAGAAGATCAGCCGAATGGCTGCCATCTCCGCACGCGGCCAGTACGACATGACCATCTCTCGGGAGCGTTCTCGCCCCTAGTGGCTTCAGATATCGTTGCTCCACTTCCTCTTCTCCCCTTGCCGCATCTGGCGGCTAAAAACTCGACGCGCACATCACGCGCCGGCTTGCAGCCGAGTTTACGCCTGCTTTTTAAAAATGTCAAGATAAAACAACCAATAATTCAAAAATCTCCTCCGTTGGGCGGAAAAACTTCAAGTCAAAAATTTCCACCAGTCGTTCGAGATCCTGAGAGGTTCTCTCGGACACTGAACGGAAAGCGAACTCGTCCTTACTAATAAATTTGGGTGTGTCCCGACGTAAGGCCGAGATCCCGATTCAATTGATTTTATAAAGTAGGTAGCGTCGGGACAAAAGAGTAACAAACAGTCGCGATGTCCCGTCTGACGGGACCAAGGACATTCATGTAGTTCTTGGTCAAAATTATTGCCGAATAGCATTTGTACCATAGTTCGAACTATAGTACAAAATAAAAAAACAGTGGCTTTGAAAGCGGTTTAAAAAATACTACTCATCATCCTTACATTCTCAAGTATGTAAGGATGAGAAAATTAATATTGTAATCCTTCAAGGTCTCTTTTTTCTACTCTTTCGACTATGCTCACAGCAGATTGCTTAGGAGAGATAGGATCATTTTTACCTTTCGTATAAATGGCAACCCTTCGACTACGCTCAGGGTTATTGTTTCTTCCTTATACAAAATTTGAAATCCTACGCTACGCGTTGGTAATCCTTCAGCTACGTTCAGGATCATTTTTACCTTTCCTTGAGGAAAGGTAAAAATGAAAAACCTCCCGGCGGGGAGGACAAAAAATTGATAAAAGCAAGCTTCACGTATTGGTCTCATTTTGGCTGAAGGCCAGTTGGGCGATTGCGATCATGTTCGGCATCGTTGTGAAAATCACGCCGAGCGGAATGAGGCAATTGTTCGCCGCCGGTGCCCGCACCGTACGACCACAGTCGTGCGGAATAAAGACTCCATTGCACCCATGTTGTCCCAAAAGAGAATCCAATAATGTTGTGAAGCTGCTTGCCCATTGAAGGGCTCATTAAGTTTAACCCCGTGATAAAAAAAGTCAATAAATGATAAGAGTAATCCCTCGGCTACGTCGTTTTGACTTCTCTCGGGATGAATCTTTACGCTTCACTTTGTATTACAAAATATTATAGGTAAAAGATTCATAAGTGACTCGAGGCGGCTCCGGAATATCCCTTTTGCAGGACATCCGGAGCCGCCACGATTCGGGTTGAACTAGCGCCGGATGGGGCGCGCTAGTTGGGCGTCGTCTGCGAACCGCACGGCGTACTGCATGTCGGACATGCAGGAGTCCCGTCGGAACATAGCCGCAAAAGCGAGATGACGCCGTCGTCGGGCATCTGACAGACCTCCGTGTTCGCGTCCCATGAGTTCAACGCGACACTCGTGAGCTCCAGATCAATGATGGCCCATGACTGATTCCAGACGTCGTCGCCGCCGACTTGGTCGGCCGGAAGGGCCCAGAAGTTCTGGAAGAAAAGATGGGCGCACCGCTGCGTCTTTTTTCCCCGGAACTTCAAAATCGCCGGTTTCAGCGAGTTGCCCAAGACCGCGCCGTCCTGGTCAGTGTCGAAAGCCCTTCCAGTGACGAGCATTTTCTCGTACTGGTTTGCCCTCGTGTAGCATGCGGCGACCTCGAGGAGGTCAGTCACCTGACACGAGTCGCCGGACCAAAGCTGGCGATCGACGTACGTCCACGAGCCGTAGTCGAAGTACGAGCACCCGACTACTGACGCATTGCGGAACGTCGCCGCCTCGGCTTGCGGGGCCGTGGCGAACAACGAAACGACGCACAAGAACGCCGCGAGAACGAGAAAACGGATACGCTTCATGATTTTCCCTCCGGAAAATTTCCCTTTTCAGGGATGGTTGTGCCCATGAGGTCGGTCGCATCTGTTGGCGACAAACTCACATGAACCGATGAACCTAGCATAAATTGAGGGAAATGTCAAGAATAAATGACAAAAATATTTGAAAAATCTTTTTTAAATTTAAATTATAAACTCTTAACGTCCTCGGGCTGTGCCCTCGAGACTAGTTGTCCACTTTCTTACTTGTCTAAGAAAATGGACGGAAAGAATGACACCCTCAGGACTCGGCTGGGGCATGACTGCACTCCGAAAACCGATAGTCGTGAACTCCCCGCCATACTTCTTCAGATGTAGGCGGGTCAAACAGCACGACCATTCCTTCGGTTCTCTCCGTTTGTCATTACCTACGCCGATCCTATGGGACTTTGCACTCCGCTCTGCCAAACCCTATTGTCGACCAAGGAGAACAAACATATGGCAAACAAAACGATTTCACAAATATTTTGACTTTCTGCAAGGTGACGCGTAGCATGCTGAATAGAAATATTTTTCAATAAGCGCTCAAATTGAAACGCCAACCTAAAATTTTACTCTAACAATATGGACGATTTACTGAATCAAATACAAAAAGGGCTTGATGCAAAATTATATTATCTTGCACTTTTTGCTGCCTTAGCAATACCAGATATCTGTGGTGCACTCGACTCGGAAAATGGTGAAGCCAGTCGTGATAAATATATTGCATGGTTCGACGCTAACTTGAAAGAGTACTATGGTGACGAATTCGATGGAAAAATTTGTTATTTTTTTAGATGTTCTTTTTTGCATCAAGGATCTTCTATCAAGCAGGAAAGCCCTTACGAAAGAATATTTTTTGCGGAACCTGGATATGGTCATAGTATGCATAATTGTACTTTTAGCAGGACAGGCGTTTCAAAAAAAGTTTTCTCATTAGATATTGATAAGTTTTGCAATGAAATGATTCAAGCATGTTCAAAATGGCAACAGAAAGTTAAAGACAATAAATTGTTTAAAAAACATTATGAAAACTTTATGAAACGATATCCCAATGGCCTCGAACCCTATATAAATGGAATACCCATAATTGGTTAATACCCTTTTTCACTCGGAGTCTGGATCTTAAAACCCATTGATGTTGTGTTGATGTGTTGTCCGGCGAAAGAAGCTGAAAAAAGTGACGGTTGTGTCTGACGAACGAGAACGTGAGAAGTTTAATTGTCACCAGCGTATGAAGACGAGCAACACCCAACACAAACACCACGGGGGTCATTTCCGCCGAAGGCGGATCCGCCTCTGGCGGACTTTCTCTGCTATCTAATCTTAGACAAGTAAGAAAAGTCACAACCTACAGCCCCGTCTGACGGGATCGAGGACGTTAACGTAGGTTTTGATAAAAAATTTTTACAAATAAATTAGTACCATAGTCTAGACTATGGTACTAATTTAAAACTTGTCTTTTAAAAAACTTTTCTTAAAGAAAATAAGAAAAGTTACAAATTTCTCTTAGGCTCGTGGTAAATCCTCTGGCGGTGCTTTATAAAATCCAGACCGCATTAATTGATCGTCTTTCGTGGCTAATATATTTGCCGCTTCATCTAGCGCAACAAGTAATTTAATAAATTCTTCTACGCTCACTGCTGCGTGAAAATCTCGCTGCATCAACTCGTGGAACTCAGTAATTGTTTTCCGTAATGTTATTGCATTGATTCCTCTTTCACGCTGACCGAGCGCTTCCGCTTGAGTATAAATTTCACTCACAACACCTCCTAATTCCCAAAGTGTTCGATGCAGATACTGTCCGAGTTCTTGTGTGCCTAAATCTCTTGTTTCAAGATACCCCTTGTGCAGAGCAACAAAAGCCCGCACACGTTCAACAAGAGCTTTTAACTCCTCTGCTTTACGCATTTCGCTCGCCCCTTCGGAATCGTGCTCGCCCATAGTAACAAACTTTATGTATCCTGGAGAACGCCTTCTGAACCCACGCTATGCTTGCCGCGATGACGTTTTCGCTCTGCAATGTGTAAGCGCGCAAGTGAACGCTGCAGCTCAGCAGCAGCATCAGTGTAGTGTTCAGTGTCAACACGTTCGGTCTCCATTATTTGCTTCGCACGTTCTTTAGCCGCTTTTGCTCTTTCGACATCAATTTCGTCAATGTGCTCGGCAGCGTCTGCCAAAATGATAACCTTGCTACCCGCTTGCACTTCGATAAAACCACCCGCCACAAAAATTGATGTAATATCATTACCTCTTTTTATGGTTAGCTCCCCGGGCACGAGCGCGCTAACGAGCGGGATGTGATTTGGCAAAATAGTAATTTCGCCGGTGGTCGTCGGCAGTGTTACCTGATCGACCGTCTCTTTATAAACGGTTCGCTCGGGAGTAGTGATTTCGAAATCAATCATAGTAATTAAGTCAAAAGTCAAAAGTCAAAAAGCAAAACTGCAACTGAAAAGTCAAAACTGAACTCGACGGAGTGGGTGGCCAGGTGAACATAAGGTCAAAAGTCAAAAGTCAAAAAGCAAAACTGCAACTGAAAAGTCGAAACTGGGCGCGGCGGAAAGGGTGACCAGGTAAACATAAAGTCAAAAATCAAAACGTACTGCTACAAATTAAAGCTGAAAACTTTATTACTTTTGACTTGAATTTTTGAATTTTGATTTTTAAGTTTTAACTTAGTTTTGGTTTACTTCCTCAATACTTCCCTTCATGTAAAACGCCTGCTCGGGTTTATCGTCGTGCTTACCATCTAAAATCTCACCAAAGCCACGAATGGTTTCTTTCAGCGTTACATATTTACCGGGCGTGCCTGTAAACTGCTCCGCCACAAAGAATGGCTGCGAAAGGTAACGCTGAATTTTACGAGCACGTCCAACAATTTTTCGGTCTTCATCTGACAATTCTTCCATACCCAAAATGGCAATAATGTCCTGCAAATCTTTGTAGCGCTGCAACACTTTCTGCACCCCACGCGCCACCCGATAGTGCTCTTCTCCTACGGTTGTCGGAGAGAGAATGGTTGAACTTGAATCGAGCGGGTCAACCGCAGGGTAAATACCGAGCTCAGCTAATGAACGAGCTAACACCACCGTTGAATCAAGGTGCGCAAAAGTTGTGGCTGGCGCCGGGTCGGTCAAGTCGTCTGCCGGAACGTACACGGCTTGCACAGAGGTAACCGAACCTTTGGTCGTTGAAGTAATACGTTCCTGAAGCGCTCCCATCTCTGTCGCCAATGTTGGCTGGTAACCCACCGCCGAAGGAATACGGCCAAGAAGAGCAGATACTTCTGAACCCGCCTGAGTGAATCGAAAAATGTTATCAATAAAGAACAGAACGTCTTTTCCCTCAGAGTCACGGAAATTTTCTGCAATAGTAAGGCCAGTTAACGCCACACGTTGACGCGCACCTGGCGGTTCGTTCATCTGTCCGAACACAAGAGCCGTTTTGTCAAGGACGCCAGAATCTTTCATTTCGTGGTACAAGTCATTTCCTTCACGGGTTCGCTCTCCTACACCAGCAAATACTGAATAGCCGCCGTGTTCCTGCGCGATGTTGCGGATAAGTTCTTGAATGATGACGGTTTTGCCAACTCCCGCGCCGCCGAACATACCGACCTTGCCACCTTTAATGATTGGCGCGATAAGGTCGATAACTTTGATACCAGTTTCTAAAATTTCCGTCGTCTTGGATTGTTCGGTAAATTCTGGGGCTGAACGATGAATAGGGAGGCGTTTGGTTGAGGTTACTTTACCAAGCCCGTCAATCGGTTCACCGAGCACATTATACATGCGACCCAAACTTTCTTTACCAACCGGTACGGTAATTGGTGACCCAGTGGCAACAACTTTTGTGCCGCGCGTCAGACCGTCAGTCGAAGACATGGCTACCGCGCGCGTCATGCGAGCCGAAAGATGCTGCTGCACTTCAAGCACCAGGCGCTTGTCATTACCAAGATCAACTTCGAGCGCGTCGAGGATGCTCGGCAACCCTTCGTCAAACTCAACGTCTACCACGGGGCCAATTATTTGTTTGATTACTCCTGTGTTCATAAATTTAAAAAAATCTTATCAAAATTAAATATACAATACCTAAAAAAATCATAACAATAAAAAAAATCATAACAACGCGCACCAAATGAACAATTGAATTATGAGTTATAATTTTGCGTTCACTTTTTTTCAATTCCTCTTTCGACTCCGCAACCCAATAAAACATTGGCCAACCCATTCTTTCCTCAATGTTATCAAGCCAGTCGTCGCTAATATCAGCACTCAAAACATCATCTAAATCTTCAAGACGACGTTGTGGCCACGATCTATTTGGTCTGTTTAAAAATCTTACTTTCTTCATACTCCCAAAGCTAATCGCCCAGCGCTAATTTCAGCGAGTTCACTTGTTATACCACTCTGCCGAATTTGGTTTAAGGTTAAAGTAAAGTCTTCTTTAAGATCCTGCGCAGCATCTGAGGCGTTCCTCATCGCCAACATGCGCGAGGCATGCTCTGCGGCATTAGATTCCTGCAATGCCTGATAGAGTTGCACTTCGATAAGGCGAGGAACGAGACGAAGTAAAACGGCGCTAGCACTTGGCTCGAAAAGATGCACGGCTTCATCCTCAGTAGTAGACTCTGCGGCGTAATCATGTGCCGTATGACCCAAGTTTGCATCGGGTTCAAGAATCGGTAACAACCGACGCACGCGTGGCACCTGTTTCAACATCGAAATAAAATCGGTATAAACAACAGAAACCTCGTCATACTCTTTATTCACATAGCCCGACATAGCGAGTTCCACAATAGGCGTCATTTGCGCTGTTATATTCTCGCGGTCATTACGTTCAAATTCCGCAGCAAACGCTGCGCCTCGCTTAGACAAATAATCCCGCCCTTTTTTACCGAGCGCCACTATTTCGACAGAGACACCCGGAGTTTCTTCTTTGATTGTTTTACTGTAGGCGCGAGCAACTTCGGCAACTTTGGTGTTGTACCCGCCAGCCAGTCCCCTATTTGAAGACATGACAATCAGCATGACGCGACGACGCGGACGAACAGATAGAAGTGCATGCGTAGTGCCGTCCAATTTAGCTGTGACGGAATGCAACATATCCCAAGCAAGAGTTGCATAACGGCGAGATTGCTGCACCGCACTAATTGCTCGCTGCATTTTTGCAGCAGACACCAGCTCCATGGCGCGTGTAATTTGCCGGATGTTAGTAACACCCTTAATTCTACGCTTAATTTCTCTGGTGGAAGCCGGCATAAAAAATTAACTGATCGTCAAAAACGATTCGTTAAAAGACTGCGTCGCCTTGGTGAGTTCTGCACCTTCACTATCTTCTATCTTGCCCGCTTTAGTAATGCGGCCAACTAAATCGCGGTTCGTGCTGTGTAGGTGCTTTAAGAATTTCTTTTCCCACTCTTTCAGACGATCAACTGGCACGGCATCAGCATACCCATTGACTGCCGCATAAAGAACAAACACCTGATCAATAACATCCATTGGTTCATATTGCGCCTGCGTCAGTAGCTCGGTTACGCGTTTACCGCGCTCAAGTCGCGCTTTGGTTTCTTCGTCCAAATCTGAACCGAACTGGGCAAAGGCCGCGAGCTCTCGATATTGCGCGAGGTCGAGGCGCAGCTTGCCGGCTACTTGTTTCATGGCTTTAATTTGCGCAGCTGAACCAACACGAGAAACAGAAAGCCCCACATTGAGCGCCGGGCGAATACCCTGATAGAAAAGATCAGATTCAAGATAAATTTGCCCGTCAGTAATGGAAATAACGTTCGTCGGAATGTAGGCAGAGACGTCCCCCGCTTGCGTTTCAATAATGGGTAGCGCGGTGAGTGAGCCACCGCCCTCCTTCTCACTCAAACGTGCCGCACGCTCGAGCAAACGCGAATGCAAATAGAAGACATCCCCAGGATAGGCCTCACGACCTGGCGGACGCTTCAAAAGTAGTGAAATTTCTCGATAGGCAACCGCGTGCTTAGAAAGATCGTCGTAAACAACGAGCGCATCCTGTTTATTATCTAGGTAATGTTCACCCATGGCGCAACCTGCGTACGGCGCCAAATACCCGAGCGCCGCAGAATCAGACGCACCAGCAACAACAACGGTGGTGTACTCCATGGCGCCTCGCGCTTCAAATTCACCAACAATTTTTGCCACCTTCGATTCTTTTTGACCGATGGCGACATAGATGCAGTGCACACCCTTACCTTGCTGGTTAATGATTGCATCAATCGCAATAGCTGTTTTTCCGGTTTGGCGGTCGCCAATAATGAGCTCACGCTGACCGCGACCAATAGGAATCATGGCATCAATTGCCTTAATGCCGGTTTGAAGCGGCGTATCGACTGACTTACGAGTAATAACACCAGGCGCAATGCGCTCAACCGGACGCTGGTGCACTTCACCTTTGAGTGGTCCTTTACCGTCAATCGGTTCACCAAGCGGGTTAACAACGCGCCCGACAAGTGCAGGTCCTGTCGGAACGGAAAGCACTTCGCCTGTACCTTTAACAGAATCCCCAGCAGACAACTTTGCGGCGTCTCCCAGGACAACAGCACCAATACTGTCTTCGAGTAAGTTCAAGGCAAGTCCGTAAACAATCTCGTTTTTATTCGTTGTAAAGGCCAAGAGTTCAGAAGATTTGGTGTTCGGTAGACCCGCAATCACCGCAATGCCGTCCCCTACCTCGAGCACAACACCAACAGTACTTACCTTGGGCGAAACGTCAGCCGCCTCAAGTTTTTTTCTTAATTGCTCGACAATTTTTTCAGAAATTGATGCCATAATTATACAGATTTCATGACCATACGCAGTTGCTCGAGCGCTCCACTGACGGACGCATCGATTGCTCGATCTTCCTGCTTGACGGTAAACCCGCCAATAAGATTTTTATTTTCAGTGATGACAGAATTTTCAAACATTTTAAACGTGGACTCCGGCGTTGCATGCGCCACTTGAATAACGCTTGACTTGCGGTACTGCCTCAATTCAACCTCACGTAACACTGCAGACAGGATGGCCGGAACAAGCGGCGCTAACCGATGTTGTTTTATGAAGGAGACAAAATGATCAAGCATCTTCCCGGCACTGTTTTCAGATGTAGCTTGCTCGTAGGCGTCGAGTAGTGCCTTGGCGTAATGCGTAGAGGTCGTCATACTGCTTTACTCACCTCTTTCAACGCTTTGGCAACGAGCGCTTTATCCAAATGCGCGTCTACACGACCTTGCAACACTTTCTCAGCGGCGAGCGTAACTAAATCAGCTGCCTCGGCACGTACCTCAGTGAGCAACTTTTCTTTTGCCTCTGCAAGTTCTTTCACTGCGCGATCTCGAACAGTTTGCACTTTTTCCTCAGCTGCAGCTACGGCGTCGGTAACCACGCGCTTTGCCTCATCGTCAGCTTTGGAAAGAATTCTACTCGCTTCTTCCTCTGCTTTCGCAACCACGCGCCGACGCTCTGCTTCGAGTTCAGCCAACTTCCGGTCAGCTTTCTCAGCATTCTCTAAACCAGACTGTATGCGCTCACTGCGCTCAGCCATATACGTTGTCAATGGACGAAACAGTAAAAACCACAGCGCAACAATGAGTAGCCCAAAATTTAAGAGCTGCGCAAAAAAGAGCGTCAGGTTAAGTCCGAGCGTCCCTGCGACACCCCCTGAAGCTACTTCTTCTGCGGCCAATGCCGCGTGGATAAGGTCCATGGCAACTACGAAAAAGAAACGAGGACCAAATTAGAGTGTAAAGGCAACAACAAGAGCGTAAATGGCGATGGCTTCAGCAAAGGCCATACCAAGCAACATCGGAACGAACAACTTGTCGACCGACTCTGGGTTTCGACCAATCGACTCCATGGCTTTGGAGGCAATGGTACCAATGGCCCACGCAGGGAGCGCGCCGCCGATGGCGATAGCAAACGCTTTAGCCGCTATTGCGGAAATCTCAAGACCGTTTTCCATATCCTAAATATATGTAAATGCCCCATGGCTCATAGGCCATCAGGCGTTTGTAAGAATGAGTAAAGTATGCCATATTCGCTGGCTTTTGCAAGAGGTTACTAGAACCCACCTTTGAGATGGGTTCTAGTGCACTGCTTCCATTTCGGTTGTGGCAACCGAAAGGTAAACGAGCGCTAACAGAGCAAACACCATGGCCTGAATGATGCCGACCAAAACTTCTAAAAGCAAAAACGGCAGCGGTACGGCATAGGCGATGAGACTGGCCATAACCGTTAAGAGCACCTCACCAGCAAAAATGTTGCCAAACAAACGAAGGGAGAGACTGACGACTTTGGCCACTTCACTAATTATTTCGATGAGGCCGACAAAAAATTCAACAATGCCGACAAAAATACCGATGCCACCCTTTCTGACCGACTTCCAGAGTGTGCCAAGTTTAATGAACCGATCAGCATACTTCCAAAAACCAATGGCGGCTACGCCAAAAATATGCGCACCAACAACTGCCACAACTGCCATAGCGACCGTTAAGTTGAGGTCAGCGTTGGCAGGACGGAACAGTGGAAACGGAATTAACTCACCATGTTCGCTACTCAGAATGGTTAAGGAGCCGATTCCGGGCAACACACCAATCCAGTTTGAAATGAGGATGAAAAAAAAGAGCGTGCCGACAATCGGAAAAAACTTCAGCGACTTCTTCCGGTCATGGGTCACGCGGTCCATATAATCAAGCACGGTATCAACGGCAATTTCAAGAATGTTCTGCGCACCATGCGGAACAGGGCGAAGGCGTCTGCCAAAATACGCCGCAAAAAGAATGAGCCCAACCGACACGACGAGAGCATTCACAAAACTGTTCGTTACCGGGAACGAACCGATGTGAAATACTACTTCAGCAGCAAGTGGAGGGAGGTGCACCATGTGAGTGAGGTTAATCGCGAGAACCTACTAGGGTTTCAGCGACTTTATTTTTCGGTACGTCCAGACTGCGCCAAGCAAAAGCCCAATCCCTAGACCCACGAGAGACAGCCAGGGAGCGGTATTGAAAGCGATATCGGCCTTACGCCCTAGCCAAATAAAAACAAAAAGGACGACGGCGAGCGTAATACCAAACTCCAGCGCAAAGGAAACTGCGTTTTTACCAAGCTGCTGTTGGGTCATAGTAAAAAAATCCTGAGCAACCAAAAAATCTAGAACATGATATCTTCTTCCGCCCGCGGGTATTCGTGAATCTCTTCTTTGCTGAACCAATGTTTCAGTTCATGCGCAGCTTCTGATGGATCACCCGAAGCATGAACAACATTGTGCAGCGTTCGCTTATTCTCGTTTGCGAGCATTGGTGAATCCACAGAATAATCACCGCGAATGGTTCCCATGTCTGCTTTTGAAGGCAGCGTGTGGCCAACAATTTTTCGAACCATAGCAATGGCATGGATCCCCTGCACCACCATGGCGACAATCGGACCAGAGGTTAAAAACTCTGTGTTCCATTCGCCCACTTCTTTACCAATAGCCACCGGATCATCCGTACCAATTTCTTTCAAAGGGTCTTTCCCGAGCTCTTTATAGTTGGCGAGCGATTTTTCTCCGATTGCCTTATACCACGCCTCAGTGTTCGGGTAATGATCGTGCGCTTGCTTTTCGGTTGCCACTACCATCTTGAGAGCAATAATTTTGAGTCCTCGCTGTTCGATGCGGTGAATAATTTCACCAATGAGTCCGCGCTTGACGCCGTCTGGCTTTACGAGAACAACGGTTTTTTCTTGCATGAGTTCTGATTGCATAAAAAAATTAACTTATACTTTGAATTATGGTTTTGCTAAATAATTGCGAACTTCCTTAACAACCTCACCCGGAGTTTTGCTGGATTTCACGATGTAGCCCAGTGCCCCGAGCTTCACACCTTTTTCCTTGTCTTCGTCTTGACCAAGGTTCGTGAGCATCACCACGCGCAAGTTCTTCGTTTTTTCATTTTGACGAAGCATCTGCAGAACGCTAAACCCATCGAGACCAGGCATGATGACATCCAATAAAACGATGGCCGGCTGTTCTTGCTCTGCCAGCTCCGGCGCCCCGTCACCGCGATTATGCGAGACAACAAGAAACCCTTCCTGTTCAAACTTATGAACATACATATCGAGAATCATCGGGTCGTCCTCGACAATCATTATTTTTGTCTTTGCTTCGGCCATAGGAATTGCCCGTACCATACCATACAGGCACTAAAACGCAAGTGTTAACGGGCGTTTCTGTGATTTTTCGCCGCGAAAATTCCGCCAATACAATTTTTTCCTACGGTTCAAGGGTTTGAAATCGTTTTACAAATGCCGGTCTAAGAACAGTCATCAAAGTAAGGAGCCAGACACCAATAACGTAACCTCCAAGAACATCACTCAACCAATGCACGCCAAGGTAGACCCTACTTACGCCAATAGCTAAGACAAGAATCGTTGCGCTAACCAGCGCATAAAAACGTGGCGCGTGGCGTTTTGTCTGCCAAAAAACGTAGAGTGCCATAAAACCAAAAAAAACAAATGCGGCCAGCGCGTGACCGCTCGGAAAACTGTACGTCGTTTCAATGGTAATCGGAGAAAAAAACGGTCGTGGACGGACAAAAACAATTTTCAAAACAAACTGCAACACCCAAGCGGCACTCATGCCGACAACCAGAAGGAGCGCATCAGCAACGTGACGTTTAAGATAAAGTGCGGCAGTGACGACTGCCACCAAAACAATGAGAAGCTCTCTTCCAAAAAGCGTCACCACAAACATGATTGCATTTAAAAATGGCGTATGCCAACCCACGGTCATCCTAGCAACCGAGATGTCCACAACAGCAAACTGTCCAATAGATAAAAAGTACATGCCATAACTCGCAACAACCAGGCCGGCAACCCACAGTAGCAAGGAGGCAATTTTTTTGTTGGTCATGAAAGTAGTGTAGCGCGAGACGCTGAAAACGAAAACCGGCCGTCGAAGTGGTTTGATGCGCAACGTTGTGCACACCTACCTACTTCGACGGCCAGCTCCGATTTATCTCTTGTGCCTACCTCCTTGTTGGGCTTATGCTTTCGCCGCCACAACTTCCCGGCGTTTCTCTACGGCAGCCGCGAGCTCCCCAAAAAGCTCCTCGGTGGTTGACCAGCCCATGCACTCGTCAGTGATGGACTGCCCATAGACTAAAGGAACTCCCTCCTTACGGTCTTGCCGTCCAGGAACCAGAAACGACTCCATGCCGATGCCGACGAGAGGTTCCGCGCCCTTTCTGACTTGCTCCGCGATGCCGTGAACCACGAACGGCTGCCGATGATGATTGAACTGACTGTTCCCGTGACTGGCATCGACCATCACTTTGGTATCGATGCCGGCTCCAAGCAAGGCATCACTTGCGCGCCGAACAGCCAGCGAGTCACAGGCCGCATGCGTTCGAGACCCTCGCAGCATCAGACAACAATCAGGGTTGCCGGCCGTCTCGACGATCGCCGCAAGGGCGGTCTTTGTCACCGACAGAAAGGACTGCTGGCGACGAGCTGCCTTGATGGCGGCGATGGCAACGTCAACGTCCCCGGTTGGACCGCTCTTGACGATGACGGGCATTGAAAGCCCGCTCGTGAGTTCCTGGTGTGGCTGACTGCCGGTCATTTGAGCACCGACAGCACCCAGACTGATCAAATCAGAAACCCACTGGGGCAGCATGACGTCCGAAAACTTCACAGCCGTCGGAACGCCGAGTTTTGCCAGGTCGATCAGTAGCTTTCGAGCTACCCGTAACCCTTCATTGATCTGACAGCTACCGTCCAGAAAAGGATCGTTGACGAGACCCTTCCATCCGGTCTCTGTCCGGTGTTTTTCGATGTACGTCCGCACCACAAACAAAAGGTTTTTGCCGAGCGCCTTCTGAACACCTGCGAGACGTTCTGCGTACTCGACTACCGCCTCGGGATCATGCGCAGAGCACGGCCCAACGGCTACCAGGAGCCGGTCATCTCGCCCATGCATGATATCGGCTATCTCTTGCCTCCACCGGATGACATTGTCAGCGATGGCACCTGTCAACGGTAGCTCCTCGATCAAGATCGCGGGTGGCTTCAAAGCACGCGTTCTTTTTATCCTGACATCATCAACCGTTGCATAGAAACCATCAAACTTCATCTTCCTCTCCCCTTGCCGCTTTCTGCTACGGCCCGCATCCCTGGTCTCACTTGCGTGAGACAAGCCAATAAACGAAAGTTAACGACTCATTGCCGAAAATACTGACAGGTGTTTGATGTTATTCCCGGCAGCGGTGGGCTGGCGTAAACCAGCCCGACGCTGCCGAAAACGTTTGTTAAAGAACTAAGAACCTGTTCAACATCTTCCCCCATCCAGAAAACAAAATGACCCGCCGGTTAAGGCGGGTCAGTCGGTTTTCTGTTTCAGAGTACGTTACACCGCCTGGCCTGCCTGGTCAGTAAAGAAATAAAAACCAAAAAACGTTGTGCGGGTGTAATTCATACCAAAAACAGTATAGCCAAAACGAGAAAAAGGTCAAGGTCTAGCGTTGAACTGGCGGCCCAATCAACTTAGGAGGAAAAATATTATCCGGCCGTTGCAACTCGGGGTCAATCGTTCGCGCAAAACAAACGCGACCAGCACTGTGATCCCAATTTGCATTTTCTATGCGCGTCGGAATGGAAGGCATTGTTTTTCCAACCTGTTCAGAAAACGCCGAAGAAAAAACGGCGCAGAGCTCAAACTGCAAATCAGCGAGAACCTTGTACTCATAGGGCACCCCTGTTTCAGGATCAACGGGTACGGTGTAGCCAGTGAGACTGCTGGTGAGGTCCTCTAGTGTTTTGGGTAACGTATTCTTAGCTACCCAATAATCAACAACCTGACCTTGTGCAGTTTGTAGGTCGCTCACGCGCTGGTCATCAAACCGCCATGCTCGCTGCGTGGCCGGTGAACCGGCTAAGAAGAAACCGGAAACAACGGCGGCGATCACGAGAGCAGATAGCCCATACGCCAATGGTCGGCTGAACTTGTCTGTAACACCAGCTTCTCGTTTGAGATCAGAAAGGTAATACCAAAACACCAAGGCAGCTACCGCTAGCACTACCAATATCTTTAGACCAAACCGCGTCGTCAATTCACCGCCGAGGAAACTCCGAATGAGTACGATGAGGTCAATGATGATAGTTACCGCAGCAACAAAAAGCGTAAAGTTAAAAAGCCATCGACGCACGCGAATTTCTCGCTTCTCCGGATCGGCCTCTACATCTTTACCAAGGAGCCGCAGTACGTAGAGATAGACCGGCCAGGCAACGACGAGCGCCGCAATAGCTCCCTGCATGACGCTGCCGACCACTCGGCGCGATCGATAAAACTCTAGTGCGTCCGGGAAATACACATCAATAAACTGAAACAATAGCACAATGAAACTGACCACGCTGATAATCAGCGTAACAACGGCTAGCAAATGCGCAAACACGTCTCGCGGTGTGCTTTTGTTCATATATTAGTTAGTAGTGTCAGAGACTTTAAGTATAGGCCAAGCTCACGATTTTGCAATCAAGCGGTCGCTATTTTTCTTTTAGTTACGAACAATTTTAGCATTGAAGCTTCTCATTATCGTTTTACACAATTTTGTGCGTACGCACAAAATTGTGTAAAAAATAAAACCGGCAGAGAGCCGGATTATTACGACCAAAAATGTCTTTAAGAAAGTTAAGATAACTTATCTAGCGGTTTGTTGTGCGCAGTCCAATACCCGTGAGTTCTTCGATAGGTACTTTAAAGCGCTCAGCTAAATAACGCGTCAGATAATCGAATTCATCGCTACGATCGATCTATGTGGCGAGAGTCGTTAGCTGATGAGTAATTTCCTTATGTCGCACTTCCTGCTTTTTGTCCCAGTTGGTAAATTTGTCATTCAAACCGCGAACGGCCGTCTCGTGATAGGCCTTCAGGGCTGCATGGAGTTCTTTGCGAAGAGTCGCGGCTGTGAGCGGTTGATTGCGTGGCGTGGGCATAAATATTATTCAGTGAACATATAGTAGCACATCCTGAAGCAAAATTAAACCGGCAGAGAGCCGGGTTATTTGAGAGATGTTTTGTCCTTTTATCCGAAAAGAGTTAAGTGCACTCGCACCTCGACTGGTTCGATAAACTCACCACAAGTCACTATGTTCGCTCAGGAAGAGTCTGCCCTTCGGCTCATTTCATTCGCTCAGGACACTTCGACTCAGGAAGAGTCATGGGCACTCGCCCCCTCGACTAAGTCGGTGTCGCTTACCTCGGCAAAATCCTCGGCATCTTCGACGGGACACTTCGACCTGTGGTGAACGTAGTCGAACCATTTATAGTGAACAACGTCGAACCACTCAGGAAGAGTCTGCCCTTCGGCTCATTTCATTCGCTCAGGACACTTCGACTCAGGAAGAGTCGAAGTGGTGGGCGGCAGAGGATTCGAACCTCTGACCTTTTGCGTGTCGAGCAAACGCTCTAACCAACTGAGCTAGCCGCCCATAATGAGTCGTAGAATACTAGCAACATACTTCGTAAATATCAAGCTTTTTCAACGACGCTTTGCATATAGGAATTTGCCAACAAAACAAGTTTCCGCTGAATTGCTACATTACCACATCGAACATGACAAACGCCTTTATATGAATCGTACGTCTTAGACCCTAAAGTACGGCGATCTATATTAACCTGTCTAAAACAGGATAAGGGCAAGGCAAGCTCTTTTGACCAGTACTTTTTCAACTGACTTGGATTCTGATCCGCCCGCAAATATAATTCGCATCTCATTTTCTGGATGTCGACCTTATAAACAGTACGCAGTACTTGTACAAAAAATCTTAGAATTAAAGGATTGGAACTGCCGAGCGCTGTCTCCAAATTTTTCTTGGAACCTTCTCCTGCGTAGAGAATTGCCAATGTAAGCTCAAGAATAGAACGATTGTTAACGGGCAGTGAAAGCAGTGTCGCATTCGCTTGTTGCCTGGCTTCTTCTAAACGTTTTAATTTATCGTTGTTATGCCATACGACTGCTTTTTTCCGTGCCGACACAAGAGCATCTTCCCAACGTTTATCTAATTTCTTTTTTTGAGATGGAGTCAACGATATACCCCTTAACCAACCGCTGAGAGTCGAGCGCGGTATAGCGAGTTTCTGCTCAATGGTACGTATCGACATACCTCGTTTTCTTAACTGTATTGCACGCCCTTTAAATTCAGTCCACTGTGATTTCATGTATACATGATAACATCAATGGTACGAATAAGCAAGTAATTCTTTTTTGAAAAGGATGAGGGGGCGGTTGCCGTTGCAATCGCCCCCTCGTCCCTCCTGTGAAACCTCCTTGATCCTCCTCCTTCTCGTCTCTTGTCTACGAACGAATCCCCTTGCTTACCAGGAACTGCTTCCCGTGACCGAACTCTGTGTTGACCGGAACACCGTCGGCGCACATGCCACCAGGAGCGGCGCACTCCTCCTCGGTCAGGACTCGTCTCGTAACATTGAGCAGAGCTTCGATCCGAGGTACGCCGAGATCTTCTGCGGTGATTCCACCGCCATTGACCAAGACCCCGACGCCAACCACTTCTCCGCCGGCCTGCCTGACCGCCGCAATCGATCCGTGGGCCGAGAGGCCTGTTGTGAAAACGTCCTCGAACACAGCGACACGTCTGCCTTTGACGTCTGCCGCAAAGCCGCGATTCAGGACGAATCCTTGCCTCATCACGACGAGAGTCTGCCCCGGTAACAGAAGGAGAACACCGTTGTCGCCGACATCTGTCAGTGATGTCGTTATGCGAACGGGCCGAGATCCTTCGCCGCATGCAGCGATGACCTGCTGTTCGTGCTCGCAGTACAGCGACAGAACCTCGGGGCGATCCGGACGCAGACGAGTCAGGTGGTGCCCCCCCCAGTGCGACAATGCTACGCCGCCCACCGCTGGAGAAACGACCGCATCGATGCCCTCGTCGGCGAAACGCCGTGCCAACATAGCACACAGCGAGGAGGCGACAGACGAAATGCGAGTGCCGCGGTCCTTTGCCACGTAGAGGTTCAGATGCTTTCTGCTAACCCCTACGAAGTGCCCAGTCAATACTGCGCCACAGCCAGCGAGCAACGAACTTGTTTGCTCGCTCTCTTCCTGTTCAATCTTCATGGTTCTTCCCTTCCCTGCCGGCGGCTCCACCTGAGCCGCCGGGTTGATGGTCTCGACCGCTACGCCGCGGCCAGAATCCCAGTGATCTCTTGGTGTAATTCTGCCACCACCTCTCCAGAACGGGCTTCGTTGTCTCCGCCGTCGGAAACGAAGATGGCATTGCGGGACATGTTGACGACGGCGTTAATCTCGCCATCACCGTTTCGTGCCGCCAGCAGCGAACCCCTGAGAGCGCCTGCCTGCTTGCCGATGCCCGGGATCAACAGCGGTCCATCGTAGATCTCACGAATACGGCCGAGCTCCACCGGATACGTCGCACCTGCCACGAGTCCGATGTTTCCGTTCTCGTTCCAACACTTGGCGTATATAGCCACCTCTTCGTACAAGGGAAGGCCGGGGCCGTCGGATTCCACCAGAAGCTTTTCCTGAAACTCGGTAGCTCCGGGGTTTGTCGTATGGCACAAAACGAAGCAGCCCTTGTCTGGACGACTAAGGAAAACGTCCAGAGAACCCGCCTTGCCGAGGTAGCCATGCAATGTCACGGCGTCGGCACCGACAAGATCGAGGAAACGAACATAGGCATCGTTCGTATTCCCGATGTCGCCGAACTTCGCGTCTAGAATCACGATCGCATCCGGCGCAACCGCATGGATGTACGCGATGGTAGCAATCAAGGCGTCGATACCGGCGCCGAGCTCAGACAGATAAAACGCGAGATTGATCTTGAAGACCCGAACGACGCCGAGGTTCGCGCTGACGATCCCTTGGTTGAATGCGAGAATCGTCTGGCAGACCTCGCTCTTCAAGGCCATCCGAGAAATCTCGGTCTGCAAGATTCTCGCTGCCTCCACCCCCACTCCCGGATCGAGCACCTGGCTCATTTTCACCGTCGCGAGAGCACGCCACGCAATCGAAATGGGCGCATTCGCTCCGGCTAGCTTCACGTAACCCGGAATCTTGGCGAGTTCGGAATCCAGGCCGACACAGACGTGCCGACCAGCCGCTTGTACGTTTCTCCAAAGCTCCCTAAAGTCTCGCATGACTTCTCTAACCTCCAAAACCTGCAACAAAACGTTATTCAGCTGTCAAAGGCCAGCCAACTTTGCCTAATTCTTGAAATTCGCACCGGCGAAACCTTATCAAAAAGTGAGGAAAGTTACAATGAAAAATAATCTGGCCATTAACATGGAGTGTTACATCTATTTCGTTTATTTCTTTAAAAACTCATAACGTCCTCGGGCTGTGCCCTCGCGACTATTTGCCTACTTTCTTACTCGCCTAAGAAAGTAGACGGAAAGAACGGCGCCCCGCATCGACGCTCCTGGTCGGCAGCCATTCCGAAACGAACACGGCGGCAATGAACTTGCTACGCTGCAGACAGCATTGCCGCTCAATCGTGTTCGTTTCGTCTGTCTGCTCTCCCCGGTCGATGAGGGGGTTTGGCAGGAAGTGGAACAATCCCATAGGATCGGCGTCGGTAATGACCAGTGGAGAGAACCGAAAGAATGGTCGTGCTGTTTGACCCTGAGTGAAGTCGAAGGGGAGTTCACGACCATCGGTTCTCGGAGTGCAGTCATACCCCAGCCGAGTCCTGAGGGCGGGCTTTCTTTCGTCTATTTCTTTGCCCGCACAAAGAAATAGACAACCGTCGGCCATGCTAATGGCCAGGTTAAAATTGAGCGATATAAAAAATTTGCTTAATTCTAACAAAAACTGTTTGTACCATAGTTCGAACTATGGTACAAAACGAGAATAGCGCTTTTACGAATACAAAAAACAAACAACTACACTTTTTCATTCTCACATTCTTACTTGCCCGTCCGTAGTTCGTGATAGCAAACGAAGGTGGGAGAATGTAAGAATGTCAAAATGAATCTTGATTTTATATCTCGAACTTCTCCCCTATCTCTAAATTCTTGACGGTGATACCCGTCCCCTCAAGCGCCATCTCGCACATTTGATAAATACGGGGGCGGAAAAAATCTTTAACTACTGCGTCGTGAATAGGGATGACAATTTCTGGCTGTACTTGTTTAGCAAAGGCAATACCTTCTCTCATTGCTAACCACGGCGCAGTCAATGGTAATGCTAAAACCAATGGTTTGCTCTTAACCACAACCCTCACTGAATCCCCCGGATGCAAAAACACATCATCAACGAGGTACGCAGTATTGAGCACACCAGGAATCGGCAGCTCGCCGTGCTGCCCATCAAGCACTTCGACAACGAATCCCAAAACATCGAACCGCTCCCCTACTATAACTTTTTGAAATGGAATTCCCTCTTTGCTCAATGCAGAACCAACGCTTTCGTTTGTAAAAATCGGCGCATTGTTCATCGCCAAAAAACTTTTGATCGCTTCAACCGAACAATGGTCAGCGTGTTCATGCGTAATCAAAATAGCATCAACCGCCCCAATGTCTTCTGGCGTAAGCTTCTTTTCAACAAAAGAAAAAACGCCCGGGTCAATAAGCAGCCGCTCCCCGCCTTTTTCAAGAACAATGCAAGAGTGAAGATATTTTTTGATGGTCATAACTACGAAAATATATTTACTTATAGTTATTTAAAGTCTCTCATACTATAATGCTAGAAACAAGCAATAAACTATTGGTATGAAAAAATACGCTATCGGATTAATCATTCTCATAACGCTTGCTGGAGTCAGTCGATATTACGCAAATAGTAATGACGGCGTTGAGAGAATTAAGGTGGGTGTTCTCGCTCCGCTCTCTGGCAACTACGCCATTTTTGGAGAACGGATTCAAAATGCAGTGAACTTAGCAAAAGATGATCTCGGGAGCTCTGCCTCAAATATTGATATTATCTACGAAGATGCCTGCCAAGGGCAGCAAGCCATTTCAGCAGCACAAAAGCTTATACAGATTGATAAAATTTCTTGGTTTGCTGGTTCGTTCTGCCTCGTCGGTCTTGTACCAATCATTCCTATTGTAGAAGAAAACGGACTCTTCATATTTAACATTGCCGCGAATCCTGACGCTGTTCTTAACCAGCCATCTGTTCTTTCGACGAATAAGTCAATCAGGCAGGAATCGAACGAAATTGCAGACTTCGCGTATAACAAGCTTGGTGCGAGGTCGACTGCAATTGTTTACTACACAACGCCACTTGGAGAAGACTATGGGAAGTATTTCAAAAAATTCTTCACCGATTTAGGCGGCACTGTTATATCTGATCAAAAAGTTCAGCTTGAACAAACAGATTTTAGAAGCGAGCTTACAAAAATTAAAGCACTTCATCCTGATTTAACTTTTGTCGTACATCTTTCTAATCCTCTTGGTCTGTTCCTTAAACAGGCACACGAACTCGGCGTTACATCAAAATTACTGAGCCACTCGGAAGCTGAGGATCCGAACATGTTAGAAGCAGCTGGCAGAGCTGCAGAGGGTCTATATATTTCATCATCGGAACCAAAGAAACAAACCAATACTGTTCTTGATTTCGAAAAACGATACAAAGAAAAATATGGAACAAAGCCCGACATCATAGCGGCGAATGCGTACGACGCCTTTACGCTACAAGTTTTGGCGTATCAAAAATGCGGAAAGAACCTTTCGTGTATGAATCAAGAAATTCGCAATACCAAAAACTACGATGGAGTAAGTGGAACCCTGACCATGAATTCAGACGGTTCGACATCTAAACCCATCCTTTTTAAAAAGGTACAAGACGGCCAATTTGTAAACGTAGAATAAGCTAACAATAAGCTCCGCCCGCTAAAGCGCGGATGAAAGAGTGAACGATCTCTAGGGAAGAAACGAGTTATTCGAGAAAATTCCACAGGGACTTCCGTTGGTCGCCCCACAGGGACTCCCTCTGGTCGCCGGAGGTTGTCTCGAAAAATTACCCTGCGAGTGAAAAAATTATGAGTACGTCGGCCGTAGAACTTTGTTCGCTGACGCACGGAATAATTTTTGAACGACCTTATGCGGAGGGAAAGGAATATTAAGGAAAACCCAGGTGGTTTTCCTTAAAGTTTTTTGGTGCGCCCGCTAGGACTCGAACCTAGAACCGGCCGTGTATAAGACGGCTGCTCTACCATTGAGCTACGGGCGCAGGTGCGGTTAAGAGTAATTGCTCCTTCGCATAATGACAAGCAATGTCAATTCCAACTAACGAACTTGACCGAGCTGAACTCTGGTGGTATGCCAATAGCATAAGCGGGGACGTTCTTTTCATACTCTTTGCCTCCACAAACGCCCACATGAGAATAGCATTTCTCGCGTGCGCGAAGGGGAGGCATATGACAACACCAGACCACGAAATCCTGGAAGTCCTCGACCGCGACCGGCATTTGTATCCACTGGCCAGCATCGCCGTCCAGTTGATGGTGCCGATCCACGTTCTGGAAGCACTTCAAGCCGTGCTTAGCTACTACAGACGCGGCGAAGTCCCCTACGACATCGCCACCAGCCATGCCCTTCATGGCCTGCAGCACTACGACACCGACGTTCGGACGGGCAAACTCAAAGCCATTCCGGAAGAGGAAGAGGCCATCGCCCGACTTCTCGGCGAATTGAGGCCACATCTCGCCACCGACGACGACAAGCTCGCGAGCGAGCTTCTGGCGCATGCCAACACCAGACGAGCGTTAGTGACGATACACTGACGCCGTCGACTGCGACTTTGACCGCTCGAATTCCCACAAGAATTCGAGCGGTCAGCACGTTATGATGCTATTGCCGGGTCTTTGAATGAAGTACAAATAGCAACTTACACTTCCGAGCGACGTTAGAATCAAAAGGTTTAATATCACTAATTATGATTTTTACACCATTTTGTGCGTACGCACAAAATGGTGTAATTTGATACTTGCGTAGCTCTGTCGCGCTCCCTTTCTCACTTCGCCCACGGGCGAATTGAGAAATCCAGGGCTTAGCCCTGGGGTTAATACCATTTACAATAACTTTTTAAGGACACGCTGGTGGTATAGGAATGATTTTCTTCCACGTTTGAGTTTATGGACTTCAATGCCAAGAGCACGAGCACTCTCAATGATTTCTTTAGAATCATCGACCACAATCACTTCGCCATGCTGCTTTTTTAAACGAGACAAGACTTTCTTTTTGCTCCGCTCGCTCGTAACGACAACTTTTGAAAAATATTTGGCAAGACCGGATTGTTCAAATTTAGCCCGCTGATATGACGGATGACCATGACTTAGTAATACTAAAACATACTTCTTTTTTAGCTCCCTACAAAAAAAATGACTGCCTTCATAATTATAGGCCCGAGGAATCTCTAATAGTTTTTTTGCTTCGACAATATAGTGTCGAATTTCTGACGGATTCCTAAAAAGAGCCCGTGCAAAATCACCTATATTAAACAGCTTTTTAGCTTTTACTTTTTTATAGGTTTCCTCGATGTGCTTTGCACCAAGTCGCTTCGCAAGGACGAATAAATCACGTTTATGTTTTTTGGTGTTAATGAGACTATCATCCAAGTCACATACTAAAACAACCTTTGGGTTGACCATTATTTTTTGGCTACAACACTCGTCGCCGTCTTGGCGATATGTTCTGATTCAAGAACGCCACGCCATAAAACGAGCGGATAAATAACCGACCCCTTCCCAATGATTGATCCAGGATTCAACACCGCATTACAACCAATCTCGACACCGTCACCAAGTACTGAACCGAATTTTTCTAACCCTGTCGGCCAGCTCTTGTCGTGGTCGCGAACAACAATTTCTCCGGCAGGTACTTTAGTGTTTGCCAAAATAACGCCGGCGCCTAAATGTGTACGGTTGCCTAAAATGCTGTCACCAATGTAATTAAAATGGTCCGCTCGAACGGTTGACACTAGAATCGAATTTTTTACTTCCGTCGTGTGCCCAACCACACTGTTGTCGCCAACATACACATTCCCGCGTAAATAAGCATGGCTCCGTATGTGACAGTTCTTTCCAATAATTGCGGGGCCAATAATAACAGCAAACGGGTCAACAACACTCCCCTCCCCAATCGACACCTTGTCGTCAATAACTGCCTGCGGACTCACCGAGCCCTGCACTGTGCCGAGTTTCTGTTCGCTAAGCCACGGTCCGAGTTTCTGAATTGCCTGCCACGGGTACTGGCACTCTAGGAGCCAGCTCAAATGGTCGTTTCCGGTAAGATCAAAAAATGTACCAACAGCAAAGTTGCGTTCCATACTATTAACTTACAATCTCCCAAATTATTTTTGCAATTTTATTTTCATCGTGTCGAAGAAAGCTGCGCGTTAGCGTATCTCCGTTCGCGCGCTTAAATGACCGGCTGGAAACAAGAGGAGCAGCAATAACGCGCGCGCCAAACTTTCGCAAATTTGCCGCGTCTGTTTGCACAAGCGTAGCTCCCGTTTTTCGGTAACGCACTAAATCAGCAGCACCCGGCTTTTTGGTGTTCACAATGACCGCGTCAACGACAAAAGTTTTTTTGTCTTGAGAGAGGTAACTATTAAACGTCTGCACAAAGTCAGACGCTGAAAAACCGTCGGTCTGTCCAGATTTTGTCATGATGTTGACGATGAAAACTTTTTTTGCCGACGACTTCAATATGGCCTCCTTGACCCCACGCACGAGAAGACTCGGTAAGGTGCTGCTAAAAAGATCCCCCGGCCCAAACACAATAGCGTCAGCGTGGCGAATGGCATCAAGCGCTCGTGGGTTTGCCGGAGCGCTTGGCGACAGCGAAAGGCCGACAATTGGCGAGCGATGCTTGGCTGTTGGTTCGTCTATTCTGTGTTCACCAACAATTGTGTTGCCATTTTTCAAACGAGCAGAAAGCTTCGTTGGGAAAAGCGTTACTGGCAGCACTTCGCCGCGCACATTCAACAACTTTGCCGAAGCCGCAATGGCCGACTCTACGTTACCCGTAATTTTTTCCAGCGCCGCCAATAAAATGTTGCCGACGGTGTGACCCGAAAGTGAACCCTTATCAAAACGATAGTTGAATAACTTTTTCAGGGCTTCGTCAGTATAGGAAAGCCCAACTAAACACTGTCGAATATCCCCTGCCGGCATCACGCTTAGCTCAGTGCGCAATCGCCCTGTCGACCCGCCGTCGTCCGCCGACGAAATAATGACCGTGTTATTAACCGGAAACTTTCTGAGGCCAGAGAGCAACGTAAATGTTCCCGTGCCGCCGCCGATGATAACAATGTTCTTCATAATTATTGAATGACGTTCATCTCGCGACCAACGGCCGAGAATGCTGCAATAGCTTTATCAAGTTGCTCGGTTGTATGTGCCGCCGATATTTGCACCCGAATTCTCGCCTTACCCTTCGGTACTACGGGGTAAGTAAACCCTCGCACATAAATCCCATGAGCTAGTAACTTTTCAGCCATTGTAGCGGCGGTTGCTTCGTCGAAAAGCATCACCGGCGTAATGGGGTGCGTGCCGTCCCCGCCGAGCTTAAAACCAGCCGCGTCCATGCGCGTGCGGAAGTACGTTGTGTTTTCTAAGAGCGACCCACGAATATCTTTAAGTTCATTGTCAAAGTGCTCAAACACATACTTAGCAGCGTAGGCAACTGCAGGCATGAGGGAATTCGAAAACAAATTTGGCCGCGATCGTTGGCGCAGCACATCAATAATTTTTTTGTGGCCCGTTGTAAAACCGCCACAAGCGCCGCCCATGGCTTTACCAAAAGTTGAGGTAATGAGATCAACGCGACCAAGCACACCTTCTTTTTCCACGCTCCCTCGCCCACGCTCACCAAGAACACCGGTCGCGTGCGATTCATCCACCATGACGAGTGCCCCGTAGCGTTCTGCCAGGTCGCAAATGGCAGCTAACTTTGCCGAGACACCATCCATAGAGAAAACGCCGTCGGTGGCAATGAGTATTCTACGACGTTTACCAGCCGCCTTTAACTGCTCTTCCAAATCCTGCATGTCAGAACTTTTGAAACGAAAACGCTCGGCCTTGCACAGCCGAATGCCGTCAATGATGCTGGCGTGATTTAATTCGTCAGAAATAACCGCGTCGTTCTCTTGCAAAATAGTTTCGAAGAGTCCGGTATTGGCGTCGAAGCATGACGAATAAAGAATCGTGTCCTCAGTGCCAAAAAATTTCGACACCGCAGCTTCGAGTTCTTTATGAACCGTGCTTGTGCCGCAAATAAAGCGAACCGAACCCATACCAAAACCCCACTCGTCAATACCTTCTTTAGCCACCCGCTCCATGAGTTCACTACCCGCAAGGCCGAGATAATTATTACCGCAAAAATTAAGGAGCGTTTTTCCTTCAACTACAATTTCTACCCCTTGCTTACCCTCAATAGTTTTTTCGGCCTTGGTGAGCCCGGAAGACTCAATCGTAGCAAGTTCCTCAGCGAACAATTCTTGTGTTGGATACGTAGGCATAAAATTAAAACTGTAAAAGTAGCTTAGGGTGTTTCTTCATTTTTTCCTCGAACATCGCCGGCGTATACGTGTCGATGGGTACAATAGTATCAACACCTTTATTCAGAATAATATTATACATCTTTTCTTGTACGCCGTTTTGAACGTTCTCCAATAACGCCCGCGTAGTCTCCCACGTTTGCCAAACTTGCCGGCCAATGACTGCATGAAAGGTAAATCCGTGCACAATCAATCGATTATAATCTTCGAACACAAAGTCGCCGGTTTTGATACCGAAGAGAACAATTTCTCCCCCGCGCCGAGTAGCATAGAGACAATTGTTAACCGACGAATTGAACCCAGCCATTTCAAAAGAAACATCAACGCCGATACCGTTCGTTATTTTTTTTACTTCGTCGGTTACGATGTCCACGTGCGCCGGAGACGTGACGTTACCGGTGTTTGGCAAAGGAATGACGTAATCAATACCAAGACGACCAGCCATGTCGCGTGCAATGGGATTTGGATCAATACCAATGATACTCTTAGCGCCAAGACCGCGAATAACCAGGGTGAGAAACTGACCTATTGGCCCAAGCCCAAAAATGGCAACGGTTTTTCCTTTCACATCCACTTTGCTCGCCGCGTGCACCGCATTACCAAACGGTTCTTGCATAGCGGCAACTTCCGGACGAATACGACTGGTGTCCGTTTTCCAAATAATGTGCCCTGGTACTTTAAGGTACTCTGCGTAACAGCCGTCGCGAGAAATACCAAGAATCGTTTCGTTGGTGCACACATGTTTTTCCCCGTTCTTGCATTGATAACACTCGTTACAGACCACATGCGATTCGCAAGCAACAAAATCACCAACTTTGAGATTATAGGTTTTGCCCGCGCGCGACCCCAGCGCCACCACTTCCCCAAACATTTCATGCCCAATAATGCGCTGTGTTTTTTTATCACGTTCTAAAGTATTCAATATCTGATCGCGGAACGCTTGGCGGTTCCAAATACCGCGGTCAGTACCGCAAAGGCCGGCGTAGTGCACTTTGAGAATTGCCGAGAGTGAATCAACCGCACTGCTACCCTCATCAAGCACTGGCATTGGGACGTCCACTTTTGTGAACCCGCGAGATTTCTCCCAGGTGTTTGCTTGGCGATCAAAAACAAGAGCTTTCATATTGATTATTCAACGGTTACGCTTTTTGCTAAGTTCCGCGGCTTATCGACATCACAGCCCCGCCCAACTGCAAACTCATAGGCAAAAAGTTGCAGTGGCACGCTCATGAGTATTGGCGTCAGCATCTCGAGCGTCTTAGGAATGGTAATAATGTCGGAGGTCAGCTTCAAAATACGATCGTCTCCCTCTGTCACAACGGCGATGACTGGTCCGCCGCGAGCGCGCAATTCTTGCAGGTTGCTTAAACTCTTTTCGTACACGCTATCTTGCGGTGCCAGAAAGATGCTGGCAAAGTGTTCGTCGATCATGGCGAGCGGCCCATGCTTTAATTCACCCGCAGGAAACCCTTCGGCATGCACATAGGTTATCTCTTTAAACTTCAGCGCTCCCTCAAGCGCACTTGGATAATTATACTTGCGTCCCAAGTAAAGAAAATTCGTAAAATTTTGGTACTTCTTGGCAAGCGACGCAATGTGACTACGCTCCGACAAAATATGCTCCACCTTTTTCGGCAGTTCTTGCAATTCTTGAATAATGCGCTCGCCCATAACGAGCGAGAGTTGTCGTTGGCGGCCGAGCATGAGTGCGATGAGCGTCAGCACCGTCGTCATGCCCACATACGCTTTCGTACTGGCGACACCGATTTCCGGCCCAACATGAAGATACACGCCCGCATCAGTCATGCGCGCAATAGTTGAACCAACAACATTGACAACACCCAGCGTCAAACATCCTTTTTGTTTCGCTTCTTGAATGCCAGCAATGGTGTCCGCCGTTTCACCAGACTGCGACATGGCAATCACCACCGTGTGCTTGTCGAGTACTGGCTTTCTATAACGAAACTCAGAAGCTACAACGGCTTCGACCGGAATAGATGCGTACTCTTCAATCTGATATTTGCCGACGAGCGCCGCATGGTACGACGTACCACAACCAATAATGACAATACGCCGCGCATGAGCCAATTGATCCGCCACGAGTTCAAGACCACCGAGCTTCGCAAGGCCGCGATCTAAGATGGTGCGCCCGCGCGTCGCAGACAAAATAGCTGCGGGCTGCTCAAAAATTTCTTTCAGCATAAAATGCGGATAGCCACCGCGCTCAACTTCAGCCGACGTCCATTCAATCGTTTGCCCAGGTCGCTCTACTTTGTCTCGACTCTGTATGGTCGTAATCGCAACGCCCGAGCCGTCCACGGTTGCCATTTCACCGTCTTCTAAATACACCACGTTATTCGTGTGCTCCATGATGGGTGAAAGGTCAGAAGCGATGATGTATTCGCCGTCAGCGACACCGATAACGACCGGGCTGCCATTACGCGCAACCACGATTGAATTCGGAGTTTCTTGGTCGAGCACTAAAAGCCCGTAGGTGCCTCGCACGCGCTGTAACGTCGCCCGAACCGCTTCCTCAAGATTCGGATGCGTTAGTAAAGCGTCCTCAATGAGGTGCGCTAAAACTTCGGTATCTGTATCAGAAAGAAAGGTGTGGTTCTTTTCCTGAAGCTCGGCTTTCAGCTCAGCAAAATTTTCGATAATGCCATTGTGCACAACATAGAGCGCCCGCTTGCAGCCGACATGCGGATGCGCGTTTATCGTTGTTGGAGCGCCGTGCGTTGCCCAACGCGTGTGGCCAATACCAGACTGCAGTGATGTTTTGTGCTGGTCGTGCAACAGGTGCTCACCCAGTTGGTCGACCATGACATCAAGTTTACCCGCTGCTTTTATGGAAACAACATTCGATCCATCAAACCAAGCAATGCCGCTCGAGTCATAGCCGCGATACTCAAGGCGTCGCAACCCTCGAACTAATGTTGGTACAACTGATTTTTTCCCTACGTAACCAATAATGCCGCACATATATCTATAAAATTATAATCGTTCAAACAGTTTAGCAAAAATGAGCTGCTCGGTCTCCGCGAGGTTACGGTCGTTAATGACAACCGCGCGCGGCGTGCCGTCAATGGCAACCGTAACCATAGCAATCTTCCCTGGGTATATGAGTGTATAGGTCGGCGCAGACTCTTTGGTCGTCAACCACTTGCGTTCATCAAGACCTTTCACTTCACCCCCGGCGCCAAGCGCAATAACACGAACGCTGACGCCAGCATTGATGCGGTCGGCGGTATAATTTGGGTAGACGCGAAGAATCACCGGACGAATCGTCGCCGATGAGTAAACCGCGTACCGCTTTTCACTGCTCCGTGCAGTCGTTTCAATGACATCTTTAAGAACACTTCTAATGCCTGCCACTCCTTCAAAATATGTCGTCACCGGTTTCTCGGTGGCGTTGTCGTGGAGTGATTTAAGCTCCGGAACAATTTGTTTCAGTTCTGACTCCGTCGCTGCAAGCAACTCACGTCGGCGTGCCAAAAGATCGCCCAGCTTTTCAGGATTCTCAGCAATGAAGTACTGGCGTTTTTCTTTATGGTAATAGGAAACAAGGCCCTCTTTGATCAGTTCTTTTAAAACGTCGTAGGTGGTTCCGCGGTTTGTTCCTGCTTCTGCGGCAATTGAACGCACTGGCGACGGACCGAGCTTTAAAGAAGCCAAATATACCTGAACACCCTTTTGGCTGAGTCCCAGTGATTCTAGTGCTTTTTCAATCATAGAAGGTGTGGATTACTGTGATATTAGGGTATACCTTCAGTGAAATTTGTCAATAATTTATCTACAAGATTATAGAAATAAACAAAAAAGCCCATTATTCATGGACTTTTTTGTCATTATTTTTTCTACACTAAGAGCCCAGCTCAAGAAATAGCTTTAACAACAGGGCGAATGACGTTCGCGCCGAAACGGCTGAAGAATGACGAAGCAAGTGGCTATTTCAACCGCAGGGTTAGGGTTTGAGGTTTAAAAGGTGTTTGTATAACGTGTCAATTCAGTTTTTTACTAAATGAAAAGCCCCGCGCGAATTGTGTTGTCGGTTGAGATGCGCAAGGGCTTCTCATTCGCACAATTGTGCGCGGGGCCGGGGGCTAGGCAGCGACTTCTGTCCTGGCCTGGCCGCGTCTCCCAGGCCGACGAGTAGTCGGCTGCATCTGATCTTGCCACCGCTCAATGACCGGACCCAAGCGCTTCCAGCTCATCACGCGGAAACCAGTCAAGCCGTAAGACGCTTTGATGGCCCTCATCTTGTCGGCATCCCAGGTAGCGACCTCGTCGTAGGTGAAGTGCTTGCCACGTCGTCGCTTGATGACGCAGTAGGACAACACCAGCCGTGGACGCTCGTACGGCGGTTCGTAGAGTTCTGCTGTGTCCTGCAGACCTACGAACACCATGAGACCGTTGTCGAAAAATACCCGACGGTCGCTAGAACCAGATTCTTCGTCTGGGACATCGACACCCTGTTCTTGGCAGAACTGCCGTACAACCGCAGTTGCGATCGTGGTGGTCAGTTCTTGTATCCTTTCTCTTAATCTCCGGGTCATGCTAATCCCTCCTTGCTGATCGAAACTCGTTGTCTCGCAGCTGAATAAACTACATTTTTTTTTAAAAAAAGTCAATACTACCGTACGGGTAAAACTGCCTAATGGCAGCATATAGCCTTTCATGTCGAAGCATGACGAAAAGTTCGAAAATCGTTGCAAGCCGAATCGGCGTCGTTACTGCCCAAAGACTATTGCCGAGGATAGTGAGTGAAGTGCAAATGGCAATTTGCATTTCCGAGCGACGTTAGAATCAAAGGGTGTAGTATCATTTTTATGATTTTTACATATTTTTGCGCGTACGCGCAAAAATATGTAATTTGATACTTGCGTAGCTCTGCCGCGCTCCCTTTCTCAATCCGCCCACTGGCGGATTGAGGGTTCATAGCTTTGCCCTGGGGTTAATGCCATTTGTTTTTAAGATGGCATCTAACTGTATCGTATTGATTTAACAACTTCTATCAAATCCTTTTCCGCCTCGTGAATGTCGGACTTCGGGATAACAAACCGAGCGACCGTCTTTGAACCAATCCCCTGCCACCGCTTAGTTAAATCGAGCGCATTATAGTTTGGGTCAGTTTTAAGCCAGCCGCCGACCGTTCCGTCCTCCTTTTCAAAGAGAAGGGCAATCGTTCGTGCCTGCGGTGTTGTGGCGATAAGTTCGTCAATAATGCCGACTAAATCTTTTTCAGTTGTTTCGGACTTTACAAAATCTTCTTTGGTCACGAGCGACCACACGAAACGTTGCCCGTCGCTATGTTGCAAACGCGCCAAAACGCGTCCCCACAAGCGAAGCGTTGTTACATCATGCTGCCGATACAGGTTGTGAATAATTTCATCACGCCGCGCCCCACGCTGCACGAGCTCTGCGGCAATCATAAGCGAACGCGGCGTCACATTGGGCGCCTTAAAGCTCTCGGTCTTTGCAATCATGCCGGCTAAGAGTGTCGTCGCAACGTCCTCGTCCAAGTGCTCATCACCCAACGTCTGCAGCAAACGGTAGAGCATTTCTGTCGTTGAAACGGCGGTAATATCAACAAAATTTATCTGTCCGTACTGCTCATTACCTGGGTTGTGGTCGATATTAATAATGGGCGTTTCATAAAAAAAATCAGGGTGTTCTGTATAGAGCATCCCTAACGAATCGAGATCTGGCGTATCAACAACCATAATGAGGTCGTGGCTAGGCTTGCCAATTTCTGCTTTGACATCTGCCGGGTCGAGTTTACCAGAAGCCGGCGCCACATAAATTTTCAGCATATCTCCGTCGACCTCGTAGCGAAAATCTCGAAGTTTCCCGTCTTTAGGTGAAATCTTAATAACCAAATTTTTCAAACTTTTTCCGTCGCAAACGACTTCTTTTGAATGCGGCAAAAAACGGCACCGATCCAGAAGGTCTGGTCGTCCGCTTACAATAATCTCAGCGGGAACGCCGAGCTTTTTGAACATAAGATAAAGCGAAAGGCACGACGCCAAGGTGTCGACATGCATATCATGACGGCACGTGATGAGCACGCGCTTTGCCTCCTTCATGCGCTGGATAATTTGTTGGTCAGTAGAAAGCATAGAAAAATCGAATACCCCCGAAAAGGGAGCTGAGTACCCTACAATTTTTATGGGCGTGTGTCAAGCGATTTCTGTAACTTATGCCTTTGAACCGTTTTTTAACAGTAAATCGGTAATCCCACTTCGCTAATCTTTTTCGCCTAAACTATGACGGGTCAAGAAGCTACCCGGGATATTTTTGCCTCAGTAATGGTAACCTCGCGGCAAGCCGACGAGGTATTGGCAAAAATAACCTTGTACTCATGCAGTAATAATGCGATAATTTCGGCCATAAACGCTATGACTGAGAAAGAAGCATTACCCAAGAGCTACGAGGCAAAAGCAATCGAAACCACCATCTATGAAGGATGGGAGGACGCTGGTGCATTTCTCCCTAAAAAACGAAAGGGCGGCAAAAAAGATCCCTTTGTTATATCGCTCCCTCCCCCAAACGCCACCGGTACGCTCCATTTGGGTCACGCCACCATGCTTGCCATTCAAGACATCATGGTTCGCTACCACCGCCTCTGCGGAGATGAGACGCTGTGGGTTCCCGGGACTGATCACGCGGCAATAGCCACACAGAACGTCGTTGAAAAAAAAATATGGAAAGAAGAGGGTAAAACGCGGCATGACGTCGGACGAGATAATTTGCTCCACCGCATCGACGAGTTCGTTGCCTCGTCGCGTGAAACCATTCGTTTGCAATTTCGACGCATGGGCGCTTCCTTGGACTGGTCGCGAGAACGATTTACGCTCGACGAAACGCTGAATCGCTGCGTGCGTCTCGTTTTCAAAATGATGCACGACGACGGGCTCATTTACCGCGGTAACCGCATTGTTAACTGGTGCACGCGCTGCCAAACAACGCTGGCTGACGACGAGGTTGAATACAAAGAAGAAAAAGCGCCGTTCTATCACTTCAAGTTTGGTCCCTTCTCTATCGGCACCGTGCGTCCAGAAACCAAACTGGGAGACAAGTATGTGGTGGTGCATCCAGACGATGAGCGCTTTACCAAGTACCACGGACTCAAGCAAATGATTCCCTGGATTTCTGGCGACGTTGAGATGCAAGTGCTCCCTGATGAATCCGCCGACCCTGAAATGGGCTCGGGCGCCATGACCATCACTCCGCAACATTCTTTTGCCGACTTTGAAACCGCAGAGAAACACGGTCTCGAAATAAAAGAAAATATTATTGGTCTAGATGGTAAACTCACCGCAGCTGCTGGTGAGTTTGCTGGCCTACCCGTAAAAGAGGCGCGGAAAAAGTTTGTCAAAATTTTAGAAGCAAAGGGACTCATCGAAAAAATTGACGAAGACTACGTACACAACTTGTCAGTGTGCTACCGCTGCGGAACACCCATTGAGCCGCTCATCTCAAAGCAATGGTTCGTGGCGGTCAATAAACCCGTAGCACGCCTCAATGGCAAAACATTGCGTGAACGTGCTGAGGAAGTGGTAAAAAACGGCGACATCACCATACTTCCAGAAAATTTCTCTAAAATATATCGACACTGGATGGCGAACCTGCACGATTGGTGTATTTCGCGACAAATTTGGTACGGACACAGAATTCCCGTGTGGTATAGAGGGCAAGTCAAAATTCAAAAGTTAAAAGTTAAAACTGCAACTTCAAAAATAATAACTAAAAATGATTTAGAAATGTATGTTGGTGTAACAGCGCCAGAGGGCGAGGGTTGGGAACAAGACCCTGATACTCTCGACACCTGGTTTTCGTCAAGCATGTGGACGTTCTCGACACTACTCAACGCTTCCGAAGAAGCCCCAACACTCAACGACTGGCTCGCTAAAAGCGACGACTTCAAACGCTACCACCCCACTTCGGTTCTTGAAACGGGTTACGACATTCTAAACTTCTGGGTAGCACGCATGATTCTTATGACCACCTACGCTGTGGGGCAAATCCCCTTCCATACGGTGTACCTCCACGGCCTCGTGCGCGATAAAGAAGGAAGAAAAATGAGTAAGTCACTAGGTAACGGCATCGACCCCGTTGCCATGATTGAAAAATATGGCGCTGACGCAGTGCGGTTGTCCTTGGTCATTGGCACCACCCCAGGAAATGATATACGCCTCTTTGAAGAAAAAATTGCCACCTACCGAAACTTCGTCAACAAGCTTTGGAATATCTCCCGCTACATTCTCATGACAACAGAGGTAACAAAAGAAACGCCCAAAGCCACAACTGCCGCTGATCTTTGGCTTTTGCGAACATTCGACGAACTTAAAATAAGTGTTGATGAGCACATTGCAAACTACCGCTTTTCAAGCGCTGGCGAAGAACTCTATGAGTTTACCTGGCACGAACTGGCAGATTGGTATGTTGAAATCGCTAAAATTGAGGGCGGTAAAGACGCCATACTCCGCTCCATCCTCAAAGAATTACTGGCGCTCTGGCACCCCTTCACGCCTTTTGTGACTGAGCACATTTGGCGCCATCTTGGCGAGCGCGAACTTCTTATCACGAATGCCTGGCCAAACATTCCAACAAAAAAACATCTAGAGACACCGCACACCGAAACTCAAGAAGCTGTTGAAACAATGAGCTCTCTGCAATGGATTATAAAAACGATCCGTGACCACAAACAAAAATTTGGCAATGATACCGTATACACTATTGCCACAAACGAATTCTCTCGTTTCCAGGAACAAAACGAAATCATTCAAAGACTTACCAGAACAAACGTGAACTATGCCGACAGCGCACCTTCTGACAGTGTTGTTGTGAACAGTCTTGGAAGCATTACCATTTTTTGCCTTGGTAATGTTACACTAGACAAAGAGAAGATAGAGAAAGAACGCGAGGAAACAGAAACACAAATCCGGCAAATCGAAACCCGTCTAAACGACAAAGAATTTCGAGCAAAAGCACCGCAGGCAATTATTTTGAAAGAAGAGACGCGTCTAGCAAAAGCCAAAGAACGCCTCGACAAACTTACCCAATAACCCTATGCCGAAACGCATTGCCACTGACAACAGGACCATTGCTCACATTCTTGACCGCTCCACGGTTACTATTATTGACCGCAAAAACTTAGAGAAGCGCCTCAAGTCAGGAAAACCTTTGCGCGTTAAACTCGGCATTGACCCGACCGGACCAAACCTTCACCTTGGTCACGCGGTACAACTGCGCAAATTAAAACAGTTCCAGGATGCCGGTCACAAGGTGGTCATCGTTATTGGTGATTGGACCGCCCGCATCGGCGACCCGACTGAGCGAAACGAAATGCGCCCGCAGCTCACCGCGGTGGAAGTGAAAAAAAACACCAGGGAGTACCTGAAACAGCTTTTCCTTATTTTGAACAAAAAAGAAACAGAAGTCGTCTGGCAGAGCTCTTGGTTCAATAAGTTCGGCCTCGACGACGTGTTCGATCTCTTGTCGAAATGGACAGTAAGTCAGCTCCTCGACCGCGATGATTTCAAAAAACGCCTGAGTGACGGCACTGAAGTTGGCTATCACGAGCCCATCTACTCTTTACTGCAAGCGTATGACTCAATCATGGTGAAAGCTGATGTCGAAATCGGAGCAACCGAACAACTTTTCAATCTGTTGCGCGGCCGTGATCTTCAGAACATGCAGCAACAAACACCACAAGAAATTATGACCCTCGATATTTTGATCGGCCTTGATGGTAAACGAAAAATGGGAAAGTCTCACAATAACTACATTGCCTTACTCGATAGCGGTGAAGAAATGTATGGAAAAGTCATGTCCATTCCGGACGAACTCATCCCCCACTACTTTGAGCTCACAACAGAACTTCCCGACGCAGAGGTAACGAATATTAAAAAACGTCTACAAGAGTTAACGGTGAACCCCCGCGATCTTAAAATGCGTCTGGCCAGAGAAATCGTTACGCTTTACTACGATGCTAAAACCGCGAAGGCGGCTGAACAACAATTCATTAACGTCTTCCAGAAAAAAATCATGCCCGAGCACATTGAAGTCGTGTTACTCTCTTCGTGGCCAAATACACTTGCACATGCTGTCGTCGCGACGACGCTCGCGCACAGCATGAGCGAAGCGAGACGCACCATTGAACAGGGCGGTATAAAAATCAATGGTGAAGTTGAAAAAAATCCCAATAAAACGCTTCCTAAAAACGCTGATTTGGTGCTCTCTCGTGGTAAGCGGCTCTTCAAAAAAATAGCGCTTAAAAATGCCGCAACATAGTAGTTCTATCACAACTGCAAAAGATGCTTTTGCCAAGCTCATTAATGCCGCGGTCACAAAAACGGAGGCAACCGCCCATGTTAACGGTGACGAAATAACAGAAGCTGACGTTCGCCATGGCGACTTGTCTTTTGCACTACATCGGCTGGCACAGCAGCTACAAAAAAATCCCGTCGAACTGGCAGCAACACTTACCGCGATCTCAGAAAAACTGCTTACCGAAGCACCAACCGACTACGCGTCCATCGCCTCGGTGACGGCGACTGGGCCGTACTTGAACGCGCGTCTCGACCAAACTGCGTTTGCTGACTCAACCGTAAAAGCGGCGCTACACAAAAAATTTACTGCGAGCCCGAGCGCCAAAAAAAAATACCTTCTTGAATACGTTTCGCCGAACACCAACAAACCGCTCCATCTGGGGCACCTCAGAAACGCGGCACTTGGCTGGAGTATTGGAGAACTTTTGAAAGCGACCGGCAGCAAAGTTGTGCGTGCTCAAGTTGTCAACGATCGCGGCATCCACATCATGAAGTCGCTTCTCGCTTACGAGCGCTGGGGCAACAATGAAACGCCAGAATCGAGCGGGCTAAAGGGTGATCACCTTGTTGGCAAATACTATGTCCGTTTTTCGAACGAGGAAAAAGAAAACCCAAAGTTGATTGAAGAAGCTCAAGTATATCTCAAACGCTGGGAAGAAGGCGACCAAAAAATTCGTGCACTCGGAGCGCAACTGAACGCCTGGGCCGAACAGGGCTACGAGGAAACCAGCAAACGCTTTGGTATTGCCTTTGATCGCACGGATCACGAAAGTGAACTCTACGAAGCCGGGCGAAAAATTGTTATGTCAGCGCTGAAACAAGGTCTCGTCAAAAAACGCGAAGACGGTGCCATTGTTGCTGACCTCTCCGCCGAAGGGCTGGAAGAAAAAGTGCTCTTGAGATCCGACGGAACAACCGTGTATGTAACGCAAGACCTGGCGCTCGCCAAAAAGCGACTCGCCAAAGAGAAACCAGACGCAATGCTCTACGTCGTCGGCCAGGAGCAGGATCACCAGTTTAAAATACTCTTTGTTCTTCTCGAACGTTTTGGTATCGCCAAGGCGTCAGAGCTCATGCACCTCAGCTACCACTGGGTACTCCTGCTTGAAGGTAGAATGAAATCGCGGGAAGGCACGGTGGTCGACGCAGATGATTTACTGAACGAACTACACAGACTGGCATTGAAAGAACTAACCGCGCGCAAGCAAGATTTACCAGAACAAGAACTAAAGCGCCGAGCTGAAGTTATTTCAAACGCTGCCATAAAATTTTATTTACTAAACGTCCGACCGAAAGTAAGCATTCACTTTGACCCCAAGGCGTCTATCTCCTTCACGGGCCGTACAGGACCGTATCTCCTGTACACACTCGCCCGAATCAAAAGCATTCTCAGAAAAGCGGATGTTCGCACGCGCGACACCAAACCGCGGAGCGTCACAGAAAAAGAGTGGATTGTTGTGCGTGACCTCGCGCGTTATGGTGAGATTATAGAATCTGCGGCAAAGAATAACGACCCGTCTGACGTCGCCGACTATGCCTACACTTTAGCCCGTTCCATTACGGCATTCTACGAAGCTGATCCGGTGCTCACCGCTGAACCGCAGGTGCGCGCTTGGCGTCTCAATTTACTGTCAGCGTCGGTAGCCACGCTCACGCACGCGCTCTCTCTTCTCGGCATCACAGCACTTGAAGAAATGTAATCATGTTTCATTTTTTACATACGTTCACACCAACACCGATCATTGCTGTTGTTGGACCGTTTACGTTGTACTGGTATGGACTTGGGTACCTCGTCGCCATTGCTGCGGCATACCTCCTGGTTAATCATGCGCTCCGCCGCATCTCGAGCAAAGAAGCACTGTACCTCACGGAGCACTTACCAACGTTCACCGTCGGTCTTGTTGTCTCAGGCATTATTGGCGCGCGGCTTTACCACGTCATAACACAATGGTCGATTTATTACAGCGCACACATCGATAAAATTTTTGCCGTAAACGAAGGCGGCCTTGCTATACACGGCGGGCTCATTGGCGGCCTTGCGTTTCTTTGGTGGTATAGCAAGAGAATCAAGAGAGACGACGGGAATAATTCACTCCTCTGGTTGCTTGATCTTATTGCACCGGCAGTTCTCCTCGGTCAAGCGATTGGGCGGATTGGCAACTACTTCAACCAAGAACTTTTTGGACTGCCAACCAATTTACCCTGGGGCATTCCAATTGCTCTTGAACATCGACCGGAGCTTTTTTTAAATGTTACCTACTTTCACCCGACGTTCTTATATGAATCTTTATGGGATCTTGTTGGGTTTCTTGTCATTTACTGTTGGCAAAAACGGCTATTACAGAAAAATAAGTTAGGCACTGGACTTGTAGTATTCCCCTACCTCGTCTGGATGGGACTTGGGCGTATACTTGTAGAGCTTATACGCACAGAACCAGCTCCCCTACTTTGGGGAGTGAGACTGCATCAGATAATATCGATTTTAATCGTGCTCATCGGTATCACAGGACTAGCTACCCTTTTCAATAAACGTAGAGTATAATTTATTCGTCAGATTATTTTGAAAAGCAACATAGACTTATGAAAAAAATAATAGGTACAGTAGCGTTGGTCGCTCTATTTTTGGGTGTACTCAGTTTTTCTCCTTCTAAGGCGTTGGCGGTGAGTGGAACATGCGACTGCTTCAATGATACGACGGGAGCTGCTGTCGGGACATGGCAAAAAACTGAGGAAGAGTGCACTGCGATGGACCAGTCTCAATCGGCGAGCATAAATTGCTTTTTTACTGCGGATAACACCGGAGTGGGCGGCAACACCGGTGTGGGTGGTAATCAACAAGCTGGAGCCGGGAAAACAGTCACGCTCAAAAACCCCCTCGGCGAAACTGATGTGCGCGTCATTATCGGCCGCATCATTCGTGTTGCTCTTGGCATTGTCGGCTCCCTTGCGCTCCTCATTATCATCTACGGCGGGCTTACCTGGCTAACGTCATTTGGAAACGATGAGCGCGTTAAGCAAGGTCGTGACACGCTCGTCTGGGCGGCAATAGGTCTTGTGGTCATTCTCACGAGTTACGTTGTGGTAAATTTCTTATTTACCGGGATTGCTGGGTTGTCAGGATCATAAATTTAATTTGTTGCTTAAATATAAACCCGCCACACGGCGGGTTTATTATTTTCCAAAAAGTTTTTTCAAAAAAAATTTTAACCTGGCCATTGCATGGCCGGAGGTTGTCTATTTCTTTGTGCGGGCAAAGAAATAGACGAAAGAAAGCCCGCCCCGCATCGACGCTCCTGGTCAGCAGCCATTTCGAAACGAACACGGCGGCAATGAACTCGCTTTCAGCTCAAACAGCATTGCCGCTCTCTCGTGTTCGTTTCGTCCGTCTGCTCTCCCCGGTCGATGAGGGGGTTTGTGAAACAAGAGTGCAAAGCCCATAGGATCGGCGTCGGTAATGATTAGCGGAGAGAACCGAAAGAATGGTCGTGCTGTTTGACCCTGAGCGAAGTCGAAGGGGAGTTCACGACCATCGGTTTTCGGAGTGCAGTCATGCCCCAGCCGAGTCCTCAGGGTGTCTTTCTTTCCGTCCACTTTCTTGGACAAGCAAGAAAGTGGACAACTAGTCTCGAGGCCGGAGGCCGAGGACGTTATGTTCGTAGAGTGAAAAAATTCCCATAAGATCAATGTTGGTAGTGACACGTACAAAGAGAGCCACTAACCCTTAGTGTCTGGTCGTGACAGTGAGATCAGAGTCTACGGTGTTGGTTCACAGTTATTTACTTTTAACTTGCAGTTTTGCCTTTTGCCTTTTAATTTTTGAATTATCCCCTTTTATATTTGACATTTCCCCCGATTTGTGCTAGGATGCCAGGTTCTTTTAGAAATGTGCCACCAGCATATTTCTAGAAGGATGGTCAGTCCCGCTCATTGAAAAGTGAATAGGATTGAACACCGCGCAAACCTGGCGTGGTGTACTTTCGTGTTCGAAAGTTCACGAAAGTCCATCAAAGGTAAAAATAAATAATCCAAACCGGACCGCTACACCAAGCGGCAACCGCCACCTTATCAACTCACTAGCAAGTCGCGCACGATCGGCGACAAGGAGCGAGAACTCAAATGGCAGGAAGAGCGGGTCGAGGAGACCCAGGTGGTGGTGCGGGAGACCCGAACGGGGTACCCGAGTCGCTTCGGATAGACGGAATACGTCTCTGGACTGAAGCGCGTGCAGGCGGAACCTACGCCGCACACGCAGTGGTACGGACGACGCAAAACCGAAAGACCGTAACGAGACAGGCCGCACTCACGGTAAATGGCATTGCGAGAAACGATGCCGGCGCCGTGAGCGAAACGAACGCCAGGGATGGGCAGACCATCCTGACGACAATCGTGGATCCTGTCGTCGACGGACTTTCGGTCGAGGTCAACGCCTTCATTGTCGGAACAACGGTCACAGCAACTCCGCGGCGACTGCTGTTCACTGGTACCACGGCTGTGGAAATCAAACCAGTGAAAACAGTCACGGCACGGACGACGGGTGCGAAGAGTGACATGCACCACGTTCCAGTCGGACTGTTCGATGAGAACGGATCCCCGACAATCGGAACGGCACGGGCACTCTACGGCGACTGCGCTGTGGACCACTGCATCGGTCTCGGCGGTCTCGTGCTCCCGTTCACCGTTCCCGACGGCGAGACGCTGGCAGTCACGATCGAGTCCCCTGGAGCAGCACCAATAACGGTAGCGCTTCAAGGGCGCGACAAGCCGAGTCCCCCGCCGCGACCAGCGAAAGTTCAGCTGGCGGCGCTGCCGACGACGTGGGACGCAACGACCGGTGCAAGCAGCACGATTTCAACACCCCGCGCCTACGACAGCAACGGTGACGGAGTCGAGTGCCATCTCTTCTTCGCTACCAAGAGACCCGTCAGGATGATCGTTCGCGAGGACGGAAAAAGGACGATCACACACAACAACGTACGGGCTTTCGACTTCCATGTGAAAGCAAAGCCCACAACGAGCTGTGAGTTCGTCAACGTTCACGAAGAACACATTGAAGTGAACTGCGATGTCCTCGGACTCGACGGCGCAATCGATAACATGGTACTGCCTGCCGCCGAACCCCGACCCGGGGAATGGCGCGCCGACATGACCAAAACGGAAAAGCGGCGATACTATCGCCTGGGAGGCAAGTGATGATGACCATACCACAGGTGGCGCTTTACATCGCCATCATGGTTCTCGGAATGGTTGCCTTCGGGTGGCCGTTCTGTGAGTTCGTACTCGTGATGACGCTCATAGTCATTGGCATCTTTGCTGTCCTCTTCTGGCAACGCCGGACAGAGTGGCAGGAGTTGCCGGAAGACGTGCGTTCAGCGCGAGAAAACAGAACCGAATATTGGCTCGCGATGACGGGTCGTTTCCCGTCCAATAACATCGTCTGGTGCGGTTGGATTGCAGCGGCAATGCTCTCGAGCATCATCGCCGTAACTCATCCAGGTCCAAGCGCGATTGACTACCTCACGGCGCCGCAATCGTCGCGGGCGAGAGAAATCACGCAACAGACCGACCGAGAAATCGCTGCCTTGTGGCATCTCGCCAAAACGGGAAGTTTCAGCGGCGGCGAGTCGGTCACAACCGAAGACGAAGCGAAGGAAGCTGGTGACTGGCGACGGTGGCCGATGAGTCTGTACATGTGGTTCATGGCCCTCGTCCTCCTCGTCCCGACCATCTGGGACGAACTGAGGGAAGCGGGAAGAAGCGCTGTCGATCATACGTACCGCCACTTTGGTGGTAACGTCACGATCACAGGACCTGGAGCCGGCTTCGCAACAAGCCTGCTCAACGCGGCGGCACGTCGCGCTGGAACCACGCTAACGTTGCCGACCACACCCCCAACCCCTGCTCCCGCACCCGTACTGGGCGCACCGCCATCAACCGGCTCGTCCATTGACCGTGCGGTTGCATCAATCACGTCGAGCACGTTCCTACAACACGTGCTCGCCAGCCTGATCCCGGAATTACTCGACCGAGTATCCTGGGGTCGTATCCTGCATAGGAGAACAGCATGAACTTCTGGACCGAAAACTGGAAACGGATGGCCGGCGGCCTGCTCTTGCTCGCCGTTCTCACTCACTACGTGATGGGCGTCGGCTACTTTGCCTCGCTCATCACCGCAACCTGCATGGCGGGTGCAGTCTATGCCCGCTCGTGGCTCATCGCTTCCACCTGGAAGCGAACGGGTAACGCCGTCCTCGCTGCGCTCGTCGTGTTCGTCGCTTGGAGGGTAGCCACCAACTACCTGCCAGAAACGATGAACACGCTACGCAAAAACGTCTCGGTGACGGACTCCGTCAGCAAGCAGCTGACGAAGGGCGATACTACCGGCGTGTCGATCTCGGCTGGACGCCGAGAGTTCTGGCAGGAGAGGGCTGAACTAAAGCTCAGGGCAGACATGGACCTCGCGTTCTGGCGCTGGAATCGGTACAACACCGATGACGCGGGGAGGCAAAAAGAAGAGGCAGAGGCAATTGCGAGCTACCGCACCCGGATCGACGAGCTAGAGAGGCAGTTCTCAATGACTCCTCCGACGATGTCGAAGGTCGTCGAAGGAGTTCGCACAGGAGCTTCTGTCGCCGTCGGCTTCGACTGGCGAGGATGGTTGATGAGCTTCACTACCGGTGAAGTCATGTCATACTGCATCTTCGTCATTCTGGTCCTCGCTGCTCTGCGGCTCGCGTTCGGCCTCTGGACCAGCCCGGGTTCCATCCTGGGCCGGCTCGGCTACTGGCAGCAAGTGGCTGTTGCGATCCTGATCGTCGCCGTCGCCAGTGGAACGGCGGTCTGGGGCTACAGTGGCCGGTTCTTGAGCGACGCGGTACAGGCCGGAGCTCACAAGGTCCTAGACGGCGTTGTCGAACTCAAAGGGAAGGCCATACTGGTCAACCCCGAGGGAACGAACGTCGTGCTGGACGGGTCGGAGGAGATGCCAATCCAGGTTGCCATCTACCACGGACTCCTTCAGCCGGTCAGACTCGAACACCCTGAGACGAGAGTCTACGCCTGCCGACTCGACGACTACGGCGAGGAAGACGGGTGCGGCTGGGGTCTGCGACGCCTTTTGGAAGGCTCAACCACGACCACAACGATGCCGCCCACAGCGGCACCGCAACCAACTGCTACTGCGGGTGCAACGCCCGCTACGGCCCCCGTCTATGTAGACGGGAAGGCAACCTACACAGAGTGGGATGGCGTCCTCAGTGCCGGGGAAGAGGTGTGCACGTACGGGCCAACGAACACACCGCAAAACAAGCCCCTGCGCATCTTGGACGCGTGGGGAAAGAGCCTGCTCGGTCTGGACGAGCAGGGCGAGGAGAAACTGCAAGTTCCAGGTAGCGGTCACACCCTTGGCGACTACAGCGGCGTAATCTGCCGCCAAGCCGTCGAAGACGGCACAGCGCTGCGTATCCGGCCCGGATACGCAGGAACATGAAACCCAAGACGGGACTCGCCCAACAAAGGAGGCGGGCGGGTCCCAAGAACCGAAGAGCGAGAGCAGGACCATGCCCACCACGCATGTCTCCCTGCCTCGCTCTTTTTCGTTACCTAAAAAACAGCTATGCTTCCCACATGGAAACAGAAACACTACGTGTCGGCATTCTCTTTAACGGTTTTGTGACTGCTATTGTGAGCGCAACTGCTTTTGCGCTTCTTCTTTTTTTGGTGCAACGATGGAAGACCCTAACCCCTGGCATGCGCTCCTACGCCTGGTTTTGGGGCTTTACCAGTCTCGTCTGGCTCGCAGTTACCATTCGCTACATCATGGTTGTTGCCGGCATTAACACGCCGAGCATCCATCGAGTGAATGAATTCATTGTAGAAACTGCCGTGTTTGGTTCTGGCATTGCTCTCTATATTTACCTTGGACGACAACTTTTCAAAAAACGTCTCGTCACTATTATTCTTGGAGTTACATCAACGACGTTAGCTTGTTTGGCACTTTGGCAACTCTTGCAGCCGAATGCTTTTCACCCCGCTGAAATAACTTTTTTCACGGCAGATCCAAAACCGAACTTTTTTTTTCTCGTAATCTTTGGCATTTTGGCAACGCTCGGGCTACTCATGCTTTTCTACCACTCGATCAAACGTTTTCGCATATGGCGACGAGGCAATCGAGAGACTGTACCCTACGAAGCACTTTACTCCGCCAGTCTCATTGTTTACGTTATGCTCGGCATGATTGACCAGGCAAAACTTATTATTGACTGGCCGCTCATTGTCTTTCGCATCTTGTACACAGCCGTGTTTCTGGCAGCGTACCTCATTATGGCCGCAGAAGAAGCTCGTCGCAAAGACGCCTTTATCATCAGTTCAGAAAATTAAAATTTTATGCAAACACAAAATGCCCGCCAGTGGCGGGCATTTTGCAGTCAAGCGTTTCAAATATGCGTGTCTACCTTTTTAGGAAAATTTTCATTGCTAAACTAAATGTTTAGTAATGAATGCCCTACCTGACCCCGACTTGAAATACTTCTCAAGAATGAACGCTGTCTTTTTGTCTCTAACACCGATATAAAAAGAAAGCTCCACCGGTAAACGACCTTTAGTTGCAGGGACGAAACCTTTTCGATGTCTAGCTATCCTTTCTTTAAGATCTGCGGTGCAACCAACATAATACCCATCCTTACATTTGAGTGAATAGATATAGTACATACATGCCCGCTTACTCTCCAAACAATAAATGATAACTGGCTTTGCCAAGCCGAAGCTTGAAGAACGAGGATGGCTTTGCCAAGCCGAAGCTTGAAGAACGAGGATGGCTTTGCCAAGCCGTAGCTATGGCGAAGGATTGTGGGCTGCATCAAACAAACATCTCAGTCCGACTACGCTAAGGCTTCGTCGTGACAGCCTTCGCTAAACCTAAGTAACTGGCTTTGCCAAGCCGAAGCTTGAAGAACGAGGATGGCTTTGCCAAGCCGTAGCTTGAAGAACGAGGATGGCTTTGCCAAGCCGTAGCTATGGCGAAGGCTGGCGGACCCGACCGGATTCGAACCGGCGATCTTCTCCGTGACAGGGAGACGTGTTAACCGGGCTACACCACGGGTCCGTAAAACGCAGCAACACTATCCTTATTTCTTCTTCGGAAGAACTTCCTTCATCACTGCAGCAAACACTTTTGGATGTTCGGCTGCTAAGGTTGAAAGCACTTTGCGATCGAGCTCAATATTCGCTTTTTTCAAAGCGGCGATGAAGCGCGAGTAGGAAATGCCGTACGGGCGAACTGCCGCGTTCAACCTGGTCTGCCACAGGGCGCGGAATACCCCTTTCTTCTTTTTGCGATCTCGGAAAGCATGCTGCCCCGCCTTGTTAATGGCGGTCTTAGCCAGCTTAATGCGACGTTTACGGCTCCACTTGTAGCCCTTAACAGCTTTAAGAATGTTCTTGCGATGCTTGACGTGGCTTACTCCTCGTTTAACTCTTGGCATAGTAGTAACTAAATATTAGGAATACGGCAGCAGCTGCCGAACATTCTTTTGGATAGTCTTGGAAACGGTGTTGGTGCGACGCTTCTTCTGCGTCATGCTGCTTTCGTCTCGAGAATTAAAATGAGACTGACCGGCATGCTTGCGTAAAAGCTTGTCGGTTTTTCCCCAGCGACCTTCGGTCTTAGTGCTGCTGAAGCGAACGCGTTTGGCTAAACTTTTTCTGGTTTTGAGTTTCATAGTATACGTTATGCTTTATCTTCCTCAGCCTTCTTTGGTTTCGCTACCTTGCCGGTAGTATAACAAATAAGCGAGAGACGACCGCCTTGCTTTTGTAATGGTTGCTCAATGGCTATAGTGTAGTGCTTCCGAAGCTCGCGAAGGAATTGCTCAATCACTTCGGCGGCTAAATCTTTATGCTGGTGCTCTCGCCCCCGAAGCTGCAACTCAACTTTGAGCTTGTGCCCATCATCAAGAAACTTACTGGCTTGAGAAATCCGGAGATCGCGGTCGTGCGTACCGATGCGCGTTGAAAGTCGCACCCCCTTGGTTTCCTGTTTCTTCTGCCGCGCCTTTGCCTTTTGCAATTCTTTATCACGCTGATACTTAAATTGACTGAAGTCAATGATTTTTGCAACCGGTGGCTTCGCCAGCGGTGAAACTTCTACGAGATCAAGCCCTGCTTGCTCTGCACGTTCAAAAGCTTCTGCTGTTGTAACTACGCCGATGTTCTCGTCATTTTCTCCAATCAACCGAACTTCAGGTACATTAATCTGCCGATTGACTCGGTAGACCAGAGCAGCTGATTTTACTTCACGCGGTCGATAGGTTCTACGCAAGGGAAAGAAATAAAATAAATAAATTCGTCTGTGCCAACCGTCGCTTATAGAACGAAAGTGGCTTGCCAGCCGTAGCTCACAGAACAAGGATGGCTTGCCAGCCGTAGCTCGAAGAGCGAAGGCTGGTGCTGTGCACCGCGTAGCCCCGAGTATAACGAGGGGCGAAGTGGTGGAGATGAGGGGAATCGAACCCCTGTGTGAAAAGTGGAACCCGAGAAAGACTACAGGTATAGTCGCCGTTCAATTCTATGCTCGTCGAAGTCCGACGACGACGCGACGAGTTGATTTCCGGTAATACTCAGTGGCAGTGTCGGAAAGCCACCACCTTGAGCGCCGAATAATATGGCACCCCGGACGCTCTCATTCGGCGAGAGAGCAGGGATGGTTCTCGGTTTTATTAGGCGAGAACGGGTACAAAGCTCAGCGACGCAAAAGCGTTCTGAACCTTGCGAGCCAATGAAGTGGCATGTATCTGTTTGAGAGAGATTTAGGAGCTATCTCACGCTCCACCTGCTTTTTCGGAAGGAACTTTCCGTCGAATCCAAAGCATCCCCAGATGCTTAACGCACGCGGCGCATCATGCGCTCACGTACACTTCGGTCGAGATCGCGTTTCTTTATTACTTCGCGTTTATCAACCGCAGATTTACCCCGAGCAAGCCCAAGAGTGAGTTTGACGAGGTGGTTGCGAGTATACACGGATAAAGGCACCAGTGTCAAGCCTTTTGTTTCTAAAAGACCCAAAAGTTTGCCTATTTCACCACGATGCAAAAGCAGTCGCCGTGTGCGCCGCGGATTGTAGTCCGGCAACGGCCCAGCCTTCATGTACGGCGGAATATAAGCATTGATAAGCTCGGCCAGAACCTGACGATGACCACCCGACGATGCGCCAGAACGTACCCGAACATAAGCACCTTTCAAGTCCCCTTGTCCGGCCTTCAATGATTTTACCTCAGGACCGGTAAGTTCAATACCGGCCTCCCATGTTTCCAAAATGGTAAAACGATAACGCGCCTGACGGTTATCTATTCTTTTTTGCTGTGCAACAGGCAGATAATCTTTTTGAGGTTTATAATCATTTCCAGTATACTAAGCCCACGTATAAACTGCTAACACTATGGCTAGTCCAAACACCACCAGCCAAACTATAACCATTTCAACCGCCACCATCTTTAAGGTCGGGGCAGCCATACTTATCGTATGGCTTGTCTACGTAACGGCGGACATTCTTCTTCTCGTTTTGGCTTCTGTTTTTTTAGCGGCAGCCGTGCGACCGTGGGTTGATGCGTTGCAAAAATATCACCTCCCGCGATCAGTAAGCATGCTTGGTATTTATGCTATCCTCTTTGCGGTTCTGAGCTCCGCGATTGTACTCATTGTGCCACCAGTGATAGAAGAAGCAAAAACACTCACCGAAGCTTTTCCTGATCTCTACGGACGGTTTATTGTCTGGCTCGGCAATGTTGCGCCAGGAGTAAACACCTTTGCGCCCGAACAGGCGTTTCCGCAAATTTCTAGCGCACTCACGTCTGCAACGCAAGGCGTACTCACCACGCTCGTTACTATTTTTGGCGGCATTTTTTCTTTTTTCATGGTGCTCGTCATGACGCTTTATCTGGTTGTCGACGAAAAAGCAATCGATCGCACGGTAGCGATTTTTCCAAGCGCCTACCAGCAGTACCTTGCCAGTTTATACTTACGCTTGCAGGATAAAATTGGCCGATGGCTCCGCGCACAGCTCATCATTATGGCGCTCGTTGGTTTATTGGTCTATGCGGTCTTGACCATCTTCCAAATGCACTATGCACTACTGCTGGCACTCTTTGCCGGCATCGCAGAATTTATTCCCTACCTGGGCCCGATTATCGGAGCAGTACCGGCCGTTCTTTTGGCCTCAGCGATTTCACCAACCCTTGCTATTGTCATTGCTATCGCCTACTACGGCATTCAACTCTTTGAAAACAACGTGCTCACGCCAAAAATAATGGAACGAGCGGTCGGTCTCTCCCCTATCCTCTCCATCACTGTTTTCTTTGTCGGCGCAAAAATCGGCGGCATCACCGGAGCGTTCCTAGCAATCCCTGTCGCAACAGCCGTAAGCGTTGTCATGAAAGAAGTGCTCAACAAAGAAACACGCAAATCTATGCGCTCCACGACTGTCTAATATTCACTTTATGACTAACAGCATTGAAGAACTTATTAGTTTAACAAAACAGCGCGGTTTTATATTTCCGGGTTCAGAACTCTACGGCGGACTAGCAAACGCCTGGGACTACGGCCCGCTCGGTGTTGAACTTAAAAATAACATCAAACAGGAATGGTGGCGGCGATTTGTGCAAAGTCGCCAAGATATCGTTGGCATTGATGCGGCGATTCTCATGAACCCAAAGGTATGGGAAGCGAGCGGGCACCTGGCACACTTCACCGATCCGCTTGTTGAAGACAAGCTCACGCACGAACGCTACCGCCTTGACCACTTACTCGAAGAAAACGGCATTGACGTAACCGGCATGAGTTTTCAAGAAATGCGTGCTGCTGCCGAAAGCCGTAAACTTAAAAGTCCCAAAGGAAACGAACTAGCCGAAGCAAAGATATTTAACCTCATGCTAAAAACGTTTTTGGGACCAGCAGAAGAACAGGCAAACACCGTGTATCTCCGCCCAGAGACGGCGCAAGCAATGTTCGTCAACTTCAAGCAAGTGCTCACCACCACGCGCCGCCGCATTCCGTTTGGTATCGCGCAAATCGGCAAAGCATTCCGCAATGAAATTACGCCGGGCAACTTCATTTTCCGCACCCGCGAATTCGAGCAAATGGAAATTGAATACTTCGTTCGCGAAGAAGAATGGAATGCACACTTTGAAACGTGGCTCGCCGACATGCAGCAATGGCTTACCGACCTCGGCATTGCAGTCAAGCACGTTCACGTTCGCGAACACGCGGCCGAAGAACGGGCGCACTATTCAAAACGCACCGCTGACCTCGAATACGATTTTCCATTCGGCAGAAAAGAACTCTATGGTCTTTCCTATCGCGGCGACTATGACCTAAAAGCGCACATGCAGGCGAGCGGCGAAGACTTAAGCTACACCAACCCCGAAGACACGAGCGACAAATTTGTGCCGCACGTTATTGAACCAACCTGGGGCGTTGACCGCACAGTACTGGCAGTTCTTTCGTCTGCCTACACCGAAGAAGAGGCGCCAACAGCAGACGGAAAAACAGAAAAACGCGTCGTCATGAAATTTCCTTTTTGGCTTTCCCCTGTTAAAGTCGCCATTCTTCCGCTTTCAAAGAAAGAAGCGCTGCAAACAATTGCCAAAGACGTGCTGCAAAAGCTTGGCTCCCGTTTTGTTTGCGACTATGATGAAACGCAATCAATTGGCCGCCGCTATCGCCGGCAAGATGAAATCGGCACACCTTTTTGTGTTACGGTCGACTTTGAAAGTATCGAAGACAAATGCGTTACCGTTCGTCACCGCGACAGTATGCAACAGGAACGCATCGCCATTAGCGAACTTACCGCTTACCTTACCAAACAACTAGCGAACTAATTATGTACCAAGCGCAAAAACTGAAAAATGGCGTCAACATGTATGTCGTTCCTTTGCCCAGTACCGAAACCGTGACCGTACTTGTGCTCGTTCGCGCTGGATCAAAGTATGAAACAAAACGAACTAATGGGCTCTCACACTTTTTGGAGCACATGTTTTTTAAAGGAACAAAAAAACGACCCACACCTCGGGCAGTTGCTGAAGTGCTTGATAATGTCGGCGGCGAATACAACGCCTTTACCGACAAGGAACGCACGGGCTACTACGCCAAGGTAGACGCTCGGCATCTTGCCACTGCTGTCGATTGGGTGGCGGATATGCTCCTCCACTCAACATTTGATGCAGCGGAAATTGAAAGAGAAAAAGGTGTCATTCATCAAGAACTGGCCATGTACTATGACACACCAACCTCCTACATTGACGACGTATTCGAAGCACTCCTCTATGGCGACCAGCCCGCTGGTTGGGACATTGGCGGCACCCGGGCAACCGTCGCTGGTGTGACGCGCCGCGATCTTATGAACTACCTAAACCGGCGCTACGTTGGCAGCGCGACCACAATTGTGGTCGCTGGTAACGTAGCAAGTGCCAAAGCAAAAAGAATCATTGAACGTGCATTCAACGAACTTAAGCGCGGCCAAGCGCCAGATAAGCCGCGAGTACGCGAGCGTCAAACAAGACCCGGGATCAAACTACACGTTAAAGCAACCGATCAATCACACCTCATGCTCGGTGTGCGTGCAGTTACGACCTATGACAAACGGCGTTACGCGGCTGCGCTCCTCGCCACCATTCTTGGTGGAAACATGAGCTCTCGCCTCTTTACGTCTCTGCGCGAAGAGCAGGGTCTTGCCTATTACGTTTCTACAAGTCCGCAGCACTATACCGATACCGGATACCTGGTAACAAACGCCGGCGTACCAAATAATAAACTAGCTGAGGCGGTAACGACCATTATGAAAGAGTACGAACTGACGAAGCGCGAACCCGTCGGCGCGCAGGAACTGCTTAAGGCAAAGGAGTACATCAAAGGAAAATCATTGATTGGTCTTGAGTCGTCTAGTGCGGTCGCCTCTTTCGTTGGAAACCAGGCACTCCTCTACAAAAAAGCTGAATCCATTGATGTCTTCCTGAAAAAGATTGACCGCGTAACAGCTCGCGAGGTGCAGGCACTGGCGCAAGAAATTTTTAGAAACGATCGGCTGAACCTTGCTCTCATCGCTCCCAAAGGGCAAGACGCAATTGCTCGACCTCAGCTTCGTTTTCGCTAAAGCCGCGCAGCCAGCCACACGCTGGCAAATACCGCAATCTGAATAACGTAGCCCGAAGAAATTGAAAATTCCTGACCAAACAAACGGTGCACACTATTGTGCAAATTGGTGAAGCTCGGCCACAGTTTATTACGTGATACTACCGTTACGCCGCTCAGTATATCGGGCAGTACTGCACCGAGGGCACCAGCATAGGCAGCTACGGGATTACGAATGAAGCCATTCATCCAAAACAACGTAAGGACAGCAAACGCAGTTGTTAGATCGATCAACAAAAGTACTGCCAGCCATCCATTATGTTTTCCGTCAGAAAAAAATTTCCCGATGGCTTCATCACCATGCGGTACGGCGTCAAGAAAAAAATGCGACAAGAAGCCACTCGTAAACCCAAGTGATTCGTCGCCAACGGTATCAGCAAGAACAGCACCTACTGAGGCATGAACAGTAAAAAACATAGTACGATTACTATACCATTACTAATTTTAATAACAAAAAACCCCGGCGATATGCCGGGGTTTTTTGGTCAGTAGAAAAAATCTACCTGGAGCGGTCGCCCATCGGGCGCGCTTCATTGACAGTAATCGTACGACCACCGAGCTCCTTGCCGTTCATTGCTGAAACAGCGGCGTCAGCCTCGTCGTCATTAGACATTTCGACGAAACCAAAACCCTTGGAGCGGCCGGTCATGCGATCATTAATTATTGTGGCGGAAACAACCGTACCAGAACCAGAAAACGCCTCTTTAAGTTCGTCTTCTGTAGTGCTGTACGGAAGGCCTCCGACAAACAGTCGCTTAGCCATTCTCGTTCAAAGTTTAGTATCTTAATTATGCGTAGTAAGACGACCTACTTTCTCGCCCGGCTGTTTAGATAAGATATCAAACTCCGCTCGAGAACCCTTACGACGATCGAACACAGAGTAGCACAATCAATCCTGTTTGTAAAGTCAGGGCAAATGTCTACTTTCTTGCTTGTCCAAGAAAGTAGACGGAAAGAACGACACCCTGAGGACTCGGCTGAGGTATGACTGCACTCCGAGAACCGATGGTCGTGAACTCGTCGTTAGCACTCCTCAAACAGCACGACCATTACTTCGGTTCTCTCCACTGGTCATCACCGACGCCGATCCTATGGGATTCTGCGCCAATTTTGCTCAAACCCCATTGCCGACCGAGGAAGGCGAACGGACGAAATGCAGGTGATTAAGCGACGATGCTGTTCGAAGCATTAGCAAGTTCATCGTCGCCACCTGCACTGAGGAACGTTCGCCGACAACAGTGTCGGCACAGGGCGGGTTTTCTTTCGTCTATTTCTTTGCCCGAACAAAGAAATAGACAACCTACAGCCCCGTCTGACGGGGCGAGGTTAATGAGTATTTTTTCTAAAAATTCTTTTGGTTCATTTTCTTGAGCGCTTAAGAAAATAAAAAACTTATGGGTACTTGACGACTACCTACAGCAGGTTCACACTTTCCGACATTAATGTCATCACGTCGGCCAAAAGCCGAAAGGAGTGGAAACGCGATGAGGGCGAAGGTAGCGGTAGCGGCTTGTGTTTTGGCTCTTTCGGTGGTCGGTTGCGGAACTCCGCCATCGAGCGAGCCCAACGGAGGGGTTGCAATTGCGTCCGCGGCGCAGGTCGCGCCGTGGAGGAAAGTCAAGAGAAACTTCCTTTTTGCGATTGGCGACGCGTTCGACGCGTGCCGAGACAAGAGCAGAAAGGGGTGCAAGAGGAGCAAATCAGCCATCGGGCTCAAACTCCTCGAGGTCGAAGGGTCACGGTGGGCGCCCTACGAAGAGCGCCTGAAGAAACTAGCAGACTCCGGACTCATTGACGAGTTCGATTAGAACTCGTCAACCACCAGACCTACGTCGAAGTAGCCCGCCGGCGCACACGCACCGGCGGGCTACTAACGTTTTGAGCAGCACTCGATAGAACGTCGTCGCTCTGCTATACTCCAGCAATGCCAACAAATAATTTAAACAACTTTTTAGCCGACCGTAATGACATCATTACGCTTTTTCAAAAAAAGGGCTGCACCACCTGTCGGGCTGCGCAGGTACTGCTTTTACAAAATGGCGCAAACTACGTTACGGTGAACTACCACGAAAAACGCATGACGCGTAACGAAATTTGGCAGCTACTTGATAAACTAAAAATGCACCCCCGTGATATTCTTCGAAAACGCGAACCGCTTTATCGGGAACTACGGCTCGATCAAAAACACCTCTCCGACGCTGATCTCGTCACGCTGATGCAAGAGCACCCCGAGCTCATCGAGCGACCAATCGCCGTTCGTGGAGAAATGGCCATTCTAGCCCGACCCGTAGACAAACTGCTGACACTTATCCATAAACGCGCAGAGTCACGCGCTGGCAAACATAAACCAACGACCTACGCACTTAGTCTTTAAGAAAACGTTCAAATGATTTTTTGTCCCCGTAGGGTAAAAACTCCTCCTGGTATTTTGGCGTTAAAAAACCCTTGTACTTTTTGTGCATAATTCCGCACCAATATTTTTCGGTCTCTGCCGCAATGGCGGAGGCAAAACGGAAAACGCCGTTGACGTAACCGCAGTAGGTACAATTAAATTTTTCAAGAGGACGCAAGTAGCTCAACTTTTGCCGATCGAGGCGAATATAGTTGACGCGACTTAAAACCGGAAGACCATACAAAGGAAAACAGACCCGCTGATAAATCTCAACGGCAATATCGAGAAATACCACCGGCACAATCATGGCATAAATAAAAGGCATCGAGATAATATATTGTATCCTGACGCCAGGTCTTTTTTGCAGAACCTTTCTGAATTGCATAGTCAAGTTAGTTTACGAAAGTGTAGCACTGATTTCCTTAAATTGCCAGCGTATTATAGTTGACAAAAAACGCCAATACTAACACTATGCTGGCATCCGAGCCGAAGGAGGTGAAGAGGATGAGAAGTGGAACGCTCGTAGCGACCTACAAGCGTACGCATGGACACTGGTGGATAGAGGTTTCCGGCAACATGCCGTATGACCTGTTCGAATGGCCACTGTTCATGACCATTTTTTCGTTGCTCCCTGGAGCGAAAAAGCTTGCCATGTGGAGCGAGCATCGGAGGGTTCGTACCCTCCACTGAACCCGCTCACGCGGGATCTTGCGCGGCGGGCCACAGCGATGATCTCGTTGTTGGCCCGCCACCCCCCCTTTACTATTTAACTTCTTACAGAACCAAAAGACCCCGCCAACTGGCGGGGTCTTTTGGTTAAACTCTATTATTTAATCTCGTACTGCAAATTAACCGTAACGTTCACGTCTTGTGTTCCTGGTTCAATGGTTGGTGCTGCTGCAACTTTATCAGCGCCTCCGCCCCCAACTCCACCACCCATGCCATACGCGTATGGTTGCGGCGTATTACCACCGTTTGACTCGTCTATAGAGAGAAGCCGCCCAATCCGGAAGCCGCCAGCCTTGGCAATCGACTCGGCCTTCACTTTTGCTTTCTGAATGGCTTCAGCGCGCGCCTCGTCTTGTACGGCCGTTGGGTCGTCAGTAGTGAAATTCAAATCTGAAACGCTGTTCGCACCCTTGCTCACCACGCCTGAGAGCACTGTTCCCGCTTTGCTGAAGTCACGAACCTTAACTTCTACTGATTGGCTAACCGAATAACCGGTGATGTCCGGTGCTTTACACGGGCCGACGCCGTTACAGGGATAATATTGGTAGCGCGGATAAATATTATAACCTGAAGTTCGAATATCTTTAGCATCGAGTCCTTGCTCTTTAAGATAACTAATAGTCGCGTTGGTCTTTTCGGTATTTTTTTTCTGAAGATCCGCAACATCTTTTCCTCCTTCAGTAATCACACTAAAAGTAAACTTCGCAACATCTGGCACCGCCACCGCCTTACCGGTTGCGTTTACTGAGAAGCTCCTAAAGGACGTCGGCTCAGAAACCCGGCTATACGTCTTGACGTAGCCGATAACGCCCACTGACACAGCCAAAAGTGAAAGAATAAGGACAACCCCTAACGCATCGCGTATTTTACTATTCATAAAATTTTATTAACTACCTAATGAATTAAGTATAGCAGAGTCTGAATAAAGTGCGGTAGATAAACGAATGATGTTATTTTTGACTAAAAGGTGTGAACCGAACGGGAATATAGAGAGCGTCATCATGCCCTGGAATCCCCGACGGGTTATCTTTTTGTAAAACGAGTACACCCGTTCCTGTTTGGGGAGGAATGAATGTTAAGATTGCGGTAAAAGGAACAAAATTTTCGGTCATCCAATCACCCTCTGCTTGCGCGACACCAGAACCAAGCACGCTGCCATCGCTTCCGAGCAACCGCACGGGAAAGCTGGCCTCAAAATACCATGGACCGCGCGCAGAACCCGTAATAACGAGCGGACTAGCTACAACTGCATCCTTCACCGGACTCGTAACAACAATCAAGTTGTTCGCCGTTTTGCTTGTGGCTTCCAGAGCAGTATTTTTTGAAACTGCTTTTTGCTGTTGCTGTTCATATAAAACACCGAGCAAAAAGACCAGTAATAACCCAACGACCAACATCACAGGGGCGATGAGCCACCATAACCACGTCGTTTTTCTTGGGCTGAGAATCATAGAATTTAAGTGTACGCCTGCGTAGTAAAATTGCAATCAAGTTCGCTGTTCCGCGTAAACATCCATAATGCATCCTCAAACTTACCTTGTGCGGCAGCTCTAACTTTTTACCAACAACGACGAAGCAATACTCCCTAAGGGGCCGGTTCCCTACTCCTTCATTTCTTGAGGAGTAAATACCCTGCTCTCCCCTTCCCTAAACGCCGCCTCTTGACTGTTGTACGAATGTACAATAAAATGAAAAAGTTATGGGAAGGAAAAAAGGCAAACAAAAAAAACAAAACGCCAGCATCGAACTTCGTCGTTTTTACACTGAACACCAACGCATGCCGAGCTACCGCGAAGCCGCGACACTCTTCAGGTATCGATCGCCGAACGCTATCACCTACTGGGTCAACCACTGGGCCTCCAAGGGTGTTATACGCCGCGACCGCACCGGTCGGCTGTTGCCCGGGCCGGCACTGTTGCCTATTCGTCTTCTTGGTGAAGTACGAGCCGGCTTCCCTTCTCCAGCTGAGGAAGAAAATATCGATACCCTATCGCTCGACGACTGGCTGGTCGGCAACAAAGAGGCAAGTTTTATGCTGAAAGTTTCTGGTAACTCCATGCTCGAGGCGGGCATCCGCCCTGGCGACTATGTGCTCATCGACCGCGGCCGAACACCCAGAGTTGGAGACATTGTTATTGCTGAAGTCGACAATGAATGGACAATGAAATTTTTTGAAAAACGAGGAACCCGCGTGGTGCTGCGTGCGGGCAACAAACTCTACCCAACAATCGTCCCGCAGCAAGACCTAACCATTGCCGGCGTTGTTACTTCGGTCATTCGTAAATACAAATAACTATGTACACGATGCAAGAATGGCCGAGAGCAATTATCCATATCGATGGTGACGCCTTCTTTGCCAGCTGCGAACAAGCGGTTCATCCCGAATATCGTGGCAAGCCCGTCATCACCGGCAAAGAACGCGGCATTGTTTCCGCCGCGAGTTACGAAGCGAAAGCCCGAGGAATTACCCGCGGCGTTCCACTTTGGGAAATAAAGAAACGCTGCCCCGAAGCCATTATTGTTCCGTCAGACTACGAAACTTATTCGCTCTTTTCAAAACGCATGTTTGCTATCATGCGACGCTTTACCTCAGCCGTTGAAGAATATGGCATCGACGAAGGGTTCGCCGACCTCACCGGTCTTGCCCGACCGCTCGGCATGGGCTATGTGGAAATCGCACGCATGATGCAAAAAACTATCGTACAGGAGCTCGGCATTAGTGTTTCAGTCGGCCTCAGTGTCACAAAGGTTCTTGCTAAATTAGGATCAAAGCACAAAAAACCAGGCGGACTTACTGCCATTCCAGCAAACGACACCAAACAATACCTGCGTGAAACTCCCATAGAACAGGTATGGGGCATCGGCCCAAAAACAACCGCCTACTGCACACAACTCGGCATACGAACGGCGCTGCAGTTTGCAAATCAAACAAGTGAAACTGTGGCCCAACGTTTCACAAAACCGCATGTTGAACTGTGGCAGGAACTTAATGGTGTGAGTGTCCTAGCGTTAACACCAGAAGAAAAAACGGTATACCAAAGTATTAGTAAAACAAAAACATTTACTCCTACCTCGAGCGATCCCTTTTTTCTTCACGCGCAACTCTTAAAAAATATAGAGAACGCTTGCATTAAAGCACGTCGTCATCGACTGGTAGCAAGCCGTCTTGTGGTTTATTTAAAACATCGAGACTTCGCTACCAGGGCCGTTGAGGGTGTACTCTCCCGGGCATCCGCCTATCCGCAAGATCTACTCAGGGTAGCTGATGAACTTTTTCGAGAAATTTATGAGCCGCATACCATGTATCGGGCAACCGGCGTGGTGTTGACGCACCTCACAGCAGACAACCGCGTACAGACGTCATTATTTGAACCTCCGCTGCGATTAGAAAAATTAGAACGTGTTTACGCTGCCGTTGATCTCTTGGCTGAAAGATTTGGAAAACATACGGTGCGTCTTCTTGGCAGTAACCCTGCCCACCAAGTCCCGCAGCATGTACTGGATCGTGGTGACTTACCACTCAGAAAACGCACTCGCCTCAAAGGAGAATCCGTGCGGAAGCACTTGGCAATCCCCGTTCTTGCTCACACGCTCCGCTAGAGAAACGCTAAGCCAAAAATAATAAGATGGCCGCAGCAGACATCAGAAGCGTTATAACAACACCAAAAATATTTGAAACGCGCGAATTCGTATACTCACCCATGATGCTTTTGCTATTTGCGATCGCCAAAATAACAACCATGAGTGGTGGCGCCAGTACGCCGTTTACCACGGCAGCATAGTAAAGCATTTCAAACGGGGTAACTGGTAAAAAATTAACGAGAAGACCGACTACTGTAGCAAGCGCAATGACGCCATAAAAACCATGCGCCTGGCGAAATCGGCGGTAAAGGCCGGTACGCCAACCAAAAGTTTCCGCAACCGCATAGGACGCCGAACCGGCAAGTACAGGCACGGCCAATAAACCGGTGCCGACAATCCCGAGAGCAAAAAGTAAGTACGTAAACTGGCCGGCCAACGGGCGCAATGCTTCAGCAGCCGCAGCAGCGCTATCAACATGCATTACGCCGTGAAGGCCGAGCGTTGAAGCAGTAGTTAAAATAATAAAAAACATGATGATATTTGAAAACAACATACCGAAGACTGTGTCAAACCCGACGGAGCGAACATCCTCAAAAGTAATTTTTGGCTGGCTGTGTACGCGAAATGTGCCATGCAAAATTTCTTCTTCAACCTCTTCGTTCGCCTGCCAAAAAAAGAGGTAGGGTGAAATGGTCGTTCCTAAAAGCGCCACAATATTTAAAAGATAGTCTCGGTTCAAAGAAAAATGAGGAATGAAGGTGGCATTCAAAACACTACCCCATGAACGCGTTACTAAAATGCCAGTGATAACGTATGCGAGTAATGAGAGTGTAAGATATTTTAAATAACGCGCATAACTACGATAAGGCACAAAAATTTCGAGTCCAACCGTCACTGCAACTGAAACGAGCAACCAAAAAAGGAAAGGGAAACCAACTAACAATTTTATAGAGGCAGCCATGGCGCCGAGGTCTGCGCCGATGTTGATAACGTTGGCAATAAGGAGCAGCACTACAGACCCGTACAAAAGTGGCCGAGAAAAATGTTCCCGCAATACGCCAGCGAGACCCTTTCCGGTCACGAGGCCAATCCGTCCGCTCATTTCTTGCATAGCAACCATGAACGGCGTAGAGAAAAAAGCAGTCCACAGTTGCCCGTAGCCAAACTGCGCTCCCGTCTGCGCATAGGTCGCAATACCAGAAGGATCATCGTCTGACGCACCGGTAATAAAGCCGGGTCCGAGTCGTTTAAAAAATTGATGCACTCTACGATGATGTTTTTTTACCGACATACGGACATCATTTCACGCCCCATGAACTTTTCATGAGGATGGACAGTAATGTAGTTAGCGCTTGCCGCTCGATTTCCCAAAACGCGATGATTGGTACGGGGGTCGTCGACGAGGTTTATTGCCGAATCCACCTGAGCTGGGTCTTGAAAAACGTGACGGTCGATCGCTACTTTCAAATTCACTACTTGATTTTCGTGCCGGCGGTAACTCAGGTAATTTTGATATCGGCAGCACCAGGCGAATAAGTCGCTCAATGTCTCTCACGTTCGACCCTTGGTCTGGCGTAGCAAACGATATGGCGTGACCGCGAAGTCCGGCACGACCGGTTCGGCCAATGCGGTGCACGTAATCTTCAGGGTTTTCAGGAAGATCAAAATTAACCACGAGTTCAATATTCGTTACATCAATGCCGCGTGCGGCAATATCGGTGGCGATGAGTACCCGATACTTCCCTCGCTTGAACCCCTCGAGCGCTTCACGCCGCTGAGCCAGACTGCGATTGGAGTGTATTTCAGCAACGCGTACACCCATGCCGCGAATGTCACGCGTTATTCTGCTCACCGCATGTTTAGTGCGCGAGAAAACGAGCACCGTCCCGTGGTACTCGGAAAAAAGTTTTTCCAGAAGTCGCAACTTATCGTCGCGCCTCACCACAAACAGCTCGTGCGTTACGTGGTCTGCAGTTGAACCAGGACGAGCAATTTCCACACGCACCGGAAGTTGCATATAGGACTTTACCAATCGAACAATCTGGTCTGGCATCGTCGCGGAAAAAAGCATTGTTTGCCGATCTTTTGGCAGGACTTTAAGAATGCGCTGAATCTGCGGCATAAAGCCCATATCGAGCATGCGATCGGCTTCGTCGAGCACCAGCACCCGAATATCATTTAATTTCACTGAACCGTGTTCAAGGTGATCAATGAGTCGTCCCGGGGTCGCGACAATGACGTGGGGCTTCTTTGCCAAGCTCCGCTGCTGACCACCAATCGGCATACCGCCAATGAGCACGGCAGTTCTGAGCCCAATAGGCCGCCCGATTTTTTGCAATGTTTCTTCTACCTGCAGCGCCAGTTCACGCGTTGGCAACATGATCAACCCTCGCCCTTTCACTTCTGCCAAACGCTGGAGTAGCGGTATCCCAAAAGCCAACGTTTTACCGGTGCCCGTTTGAGCAATACCGATCATGTCTTTCCCCTGTATAGCCAGCGGAATGGATTGGCGTTGAATCGGTGTTGGTACGGTATACGATGCTTTTTCGAGCACCTCTAAAAGCTTCGGAGCTATGCCGAGGCCAAAAAAACTATCCTTTTCTGTACTATTCTTTTCTGTCATAAATTTTCTAGCGACGTGTTATATCAAACAGCTGGAGGAGTATAGCACAAAACACTCAATTAAACGAACTCCTCGCACCATGAATTACCTTTTTTCTCTAAGCACGTTTCGGAGAATGCGTTTTCTGAGGCGAATACTGTGCGGCGTTACTTCAACGAGTTCGTCGTCGCCAATATATTCAAGTGCAAGTTCAATCGTCATCTCTCGTGGCGGAGCAAGGTCAGAGGTCGTAATGTCTTTGTTGGCACGGAAGTTCGTGAGGGCTTTTGCTTTGCAAACGTTCACCACCATATCTTCAGCTTTCGCGTTTTGCCCCACCACTTGACCTTCATATACCTGAACCGCTGGACCAACGAAGAGTTCACCGCGTTCTTGCACTTTGAGTAACGCATACGAAGTGGTCTCTCCTGGTTCGTGGGCAATGAGCGACCCGTGCGGATTGGCGTCAATGTCTGCTGCTTTCGGAAAGTACCCGGCGAAGAGCGAGTTTAAAATGCCGAGGCCTTTGGTCTCGATAATAAATTCATTACGAAAACCGATGAGACCGCGCGTCGGAATGAAGAAATGCAAGTGCGCCTCGTTGTTGTCAACGTGCATGTTTTTCATTTCTGCTTTACGCATTGCCATTTTTTTAATAACCATGCCGGAGTATGCGTCTGGTACGTCAATCCAGACGTCCTCGGTGGGCTCTAACACTTTGCCGTTTTCTTCTTTATAAATAACCTCAGGGCGCGATACCTGCAATTCATAATCTTCACGACGCATTTTTTCAATGAGAATTGCCAGGTGGAGCTCGCCGCGTCCGCTCACCACAAACTCATCTGCCGACTGCCCGGGGTCAACCTTAAGCGCAACATCGTTATCGAGTTCTTTCGTCAATCGTTCTCGCAAATTGCGTGAGGTGCAATACTGTCCATCCTCACCCGCAAAAGGAGAGGTGTTCACGCTAAACGTCATGCGCACTGTCGGTTTTTCAATGGCAATGGGTGGCAATGCTTCGGGAGCTTCGGCGCTCGCGATGGTGTCGCCAATGTTCACATCCGGTATACCAGCAACAAGCGCAATGTCGCCCGCATAAACATTCTCAATAACCACACGGTTTAACCCGACGTGCGTCATGAGTGCTGCAACCTTACTTTTGACTTCAGTACCATCGCGTCGTAAATGCGAAATGACACTGCCGTTTGTGATGGTGCCTCGCGTCACGCGGCCAAGGGCAGTTCTGCCGAGGTAACTGTCGTAAATAGTGGATACCACCATCATCTGAAGTGGTGCCGACGCGTCAACTTTCGGTTCTGGAATATGTTTTATGATTGTGTGGAAAAGCGGCGAAACATCTTTCATTTCATTTATATCCGCCTCTAACCCTGCAAGCCCAAGTTTTCCAGAAGCATAAATGATCGGAAAATTAAGCTGTTCGTCAGACGCTCCAAATTCCATAAACAGTTCGATCACCTGATCGAGCGCGTAATTAACGCGAGCGTTAGGTTTATCAATTTTATTAATAACCACGATAATTTTGTGCTTGGCTTGAAGTGCTTTTTTCAAAACAAACCGCGTCTGTGGCATTGGTCCTTCCTGCGCGTCGACTAGCAAAAGAGAACCGTCTGCCATATTGAGCACGCGCTCTACTTCCCCGCCGAAGTCCGCGTGACCCGGAGTGTCGATAATGTTAATTTTTGTGCCTTCAAAAACAACAGCGGCATTCTTCGCAAAAATGGTAATGCCACGCTCTTTTTCAATTTCGTTACTGTCCATGATGAGCTCCTGGCTGGCAAATTTGCCAAGCTCAGTACCAGATTGTTTCAGCAAAGCATCGACCAGCGTGGATTTCCCGTGGTCGACGTGAGCGATAATTGCGATGTTGCGAATTCCTGCCATAAAAATAGTATTACTCCTTTGTTGCCTGCGTCACTCGGAAATAAAAAGACCGCGCTAGTTACTGCACGGCGCCTGAAGACTTTACTAGAAAACCCGAATAAATGCAAGCCCTGACGGTTAAAGTCTTTTCACTGCATCAAACATTCAAGGCCAATACTCACCCACAAAAGACCCCGCCACAGCCGTTTCCATGTACTAGTACATGGAAATTTATCAAGCAGTTAGTTAACAAAACAATAAAACAACGCTAGTACGCATCAACCCCGAACGGTCTCCAATTGTCAAATATTTGTCCTTGAGAGAGAAAAGTAAGGATAAGAAAAAATACAACGAAACCACAAAAAATTATTACATACGTTCTTTTGGTTGACCGAAAGCAGAATGCTGAAATCAAAAAACCAAACAAAAGGTAAAAAGGATATAACCAAAGTGCCCATGAAGGCCCGCCAAATAACGACAAATTAAATCGAGTTAATCTAGATTCTTCGCTTAATGTTATCAAGAGATAACTAATGACTAAACCTATAACAATAAGAACGAATTTTCGCATTGCTGATCTAAAGCTAATTGATCGCATAACTAATTTCTCCTTTGCTAATTAATAATTGTATATATTGTGAGCCATTGTACTCAATTTTCTTTTGCGGCTCTTCATATTCTTTGCTAACCACGAGTGTAGTGTCTGTTTTACCATTGAAGCGACCAACGGTAAAGCACTGGCTCATACCTTTTATGCTTACGTTTCCACGTACTAGTACATGGAAATATATAAATAATCTGTGAATAAGAGAAAATCAGGTAGTACTAATAGGCGTCGACCCCGAACGGTTTCCAGTTGAAAAATATTTGACCCTGCGTCAAATAAAAAAACAGTAAAAAAACAACGATGAATCCCAAAACAACTCCTAAATAGGTACGTCTTCCAAAACGAAAAATCACAGCCGAGAGCAAGAACCCCAAAAGTAAATAAAAGGGATATAGCCAGTTTGCCCAGAAAAAAGTTCCAGCGCCAATTGATGTAATTTTTTTGAATTCACTTATGCCTAAAAACAGATAGCTTAACAAAAAACCGACCAGCCAAAAAAGTAGTGCTCTTATAACTTTTAATATACTAATCTTTTTCATAAGTAAACTCACCTTTGCTGACGACTAACGATCACGTAATACTAATAGGCATCAACACCAAACGGTCTCCAATTATCGAATAGGTGACCCTGTAGTGCATAAAACCAAAAAATAAAAAGGATAACAAACCCGATAAAAATCACTACATAGACCCACCTATTGGCGCGGAATACTGAAGCTGAAATAAAAAAGGAAACGAAAAAGTATAATGGGTAAAGCCATAATGCCCAGGAAGCGCCGCCAAGGGGAACAAAATTCATGTGAGTAACTCCCGTATTCTCACTTAGGCTTAATAACAAATATAAAATAAGTAGACCAAGAACGAAAAATTCAAAAGTCTTCATTGCCAACTAATAACGATCAAACAACATTAGTAAGCGTCAACCCCAAACGGTTTCCAGTTATCAAATATTTGACCTTGGGAGAGAAAGATAAAAATAAGAAAAAATACAACGAAACCACAAAAAATTACTACATACGTTCTTTTGGTTGACCGAAAGCATAATGCTGAAAGCAAAAAACCTAACAATAAATAAAAAGGGTAGAGCCAATTTGCCCAGTAACGAGTGCCCAACCCAATCGATGTGACTTTATAAAACTCACTAACACCAAGAATGATGTAAGAGATCAGTAAACCCAAAAATAGAATCCCCAAAGAGCGCAGTAGTGATTTAATACTAATTAAATGCATAACTAATTTCTTTTTTACTAATTAACAATCGTATGTACTGTGAACCGTCATACTCAATTTTCTTTTGCGGCTCTTTGTATTCTTTGCTAACCGCAAGCGTGGTATCTGTTTTTCATTTGAAGCGACCAACGGTAAAGCACTGGCTCATACCTTTTATGCTTACGTTTCCACGTACTAGTACATGGAAATATATAAATAATCAGTGAATAAGAGAAAATCAAGTAGTACTAATAGGCGTCGACCCCGTATGGTCGCCAATTATGAAATATTTGACCTTGTGTCAAGTAGGTGAACAATAAAAAAACGACGATGAATCCCAGAAAAACTCCTAAATAGGTACGTCGTCCAAAACGAAAAATTGTAGCAGATAACAAGAACCCCAACAGAAGATAAAAAGGATAGAGCCAGTTTGCGTAAAAAAGTGTCCCCCAACCAACTGATGTAATTTTCTTAGCTTCACTTATGCTTAAGAACAGATAGCTTAACAAGAAACCGACCAGCAAAAAAAGTAGTGCTCTTAGAACTTTTAACATACTAATCTTTTTCATAAATAAACTCACCCTTACTAATTAATAAATGAATAGTATTTAATCCGCCGTAAACTATTTTCTCTGTCTTTTCCTTATAGGGCTTAACCATGAAGATACTTTCGTTTGTTTTCCCAGTGTATGTACTCTTAACCGCTAGTTCCTCAGGGATAACGATTTTCTGCATAAACTTTTTAAGCGTACTGCTCTTATCATACGCTACGCTATAGGTGAAGACAATCGACCTTTTTAAAATCGAAGTGTCACCATAACGGACACCGGTGAGTTCAGCCTTGCCAGCGCTTTTTTTGTTTTTAACTTCAAAAACCAATGTAACCGTATTACCTGCGTCGTCGCTTACCGTATAGGCGTTATTCGTTTGTGTAACCTGAGCGGTTGATATCTGGTCACTCCCCACAACGACCGGGTTTTCATCGGTCCCGTCGAACCACACGCGAACATCTGGGAATGTTTGGTCAATAGAAAAATCAAGGTCCTGCTCTGGCTCCTGATTACCCACTAAGTCGATCGACCGATATGCAATATGATGTGGCCCTTCGGTCATAACCACTAAGGGCTGCTCGTAGCGCTGCCATGTTGTCTCAGTATCAAGACGATACTCGGTTACTGCGACACCGGAATCAGCATCAGTCGCGTGAAGCACAAGAGTAGCCGGACTGCGAAACCAGTCAGGAACAACCGAATCTCCGGTTAGTGTTGCTGAAGTTAGCGGTGCAACGAAGTCATATGCTGGCGAACTTCCGGCAACTGCTGACGCGGCATAGATTTCAAACTCTCCGTTTCCGCTGAAATCATACGACATTGCAGTGTCAGCGCTCAAAGGCGTCACCACAAGTTCCGCGCGGCTACCAACTTGGACGGGTACCCGCTGGTACGAAACGTCTTTTGTTATGGTGCCGTCGTAGGTACTGACCGAAAGATCGAATGTGCCGGTGTCGGTACCGGTAAGCGACACAGTGAACGGTTCTTCTGGTAGAAAGGCAAATTTATTATGTCCAATGGTTTCATAATAAACGCCAGGGATCATATTCTCCACAAGCCCGTTAGTAGTTAAACCTGCATGATTACCGGCGCTGTCGTAGATATCCAGCGTAACCGGACTATGGACGGATATAAACTTACCGTTAAGTCTGCATCCGGCGCTCGTCAGGGTAATACCCGGCGGTATATCGGCAACACCCGGCTCGCCCGAAGTCAGTAGACTCGCAACGAGACTGCGGACCGAGGTCGTACTCGCCATTTTCCCGTGATCTGCATTGCGCACATAATAGCTTTGTTTGACAAGCGGAGCGACAAAATCACTACTCACCAAAGGAACGGTTTTATCTCCCGCGCCGATACGCAGGTAATATTCATCACTTGCTCGCTCAACGATTCCAGTGATGGTCGGTGAGTCACAGCCGGCAATGTTGTAAGCGTCGATATGAGAATCCTTAAACGAACCAACGGGTGCAAAAGGATAAGCATTTGCCGTTTGCGCTGCTTCTTGATTTAGCCCTTTGTCGCCCAGTTCGTTGTACATATCAATAAAGTTCAGAATCTTTGGCTGGCTATTTACAGTGAGGTCATAATAGTAACCTCCGTTCGTTTTAAAATACCTCTGACCGGGAAGTAAATTATAAAGGGAGTACATGTTTTCACCTAACTGCTTTATTTTACTGGGATTGATAATCGCGGACATGTTAAAGTCATCACCCCACAGTAAATCTTTGAGTGCTTTTGGCGCCCCGAGGTGAGGAGTACCGATAAAAATGAGCTTGGCAATACTGTTATCATGCGGATGAGTATTCGTGTAATAATCTGCAACTACTCCGCCCATGCTATGAGCAACCACATCGACGACATCACTGTGTGTTTGCTCTTTAATGGCAGAAATTTTTTTAACCAACTGAGCACTAGGAGTACCGATATTTTGCCGCCAATCATAGGGCATAATAAAAAGATTTATATTTTCCGTATAGCCATTCGCTTTGAGTTCGTTAATGAGGCCACTAAAATAATCATAAGCAATGAACGGAACACCATTATTGATGGTACGAATAACATCACCCGGCTGAATTTCGGGATCAGTTGGCGTCCCGTCAGGGTGCATAGCCAGAACATCAAGAAAACTGTCCGTTAGATCAACGAGCAAAGAGGCAACGTCCAGCCAAATTTTATTGTTTCCCTTTTTAAGCTCACTCCCTGCAATGCCGGGCAGAAGAAGCACGGGGCGTTTATTGAATGACGGCGCTTCAGGTGGTCGAGAGAACCAGGTCATGGAGGTCGTAGTGCACGTGCTAACATCTTGTCCTTTACCTTCAGGATTACTTTGAGCGTATGGACCAGACACATCTCCCCACCAATTGCCGTCCAGATTATATAAATCTACAGCATCACAAATTACTCCCGCTCTTTTGTTATTAAAATAGGCATAGTACAGACCATTGTCAAAAAAACTATTGCCACGGAGCTCAACAGAAACAGCTCCAAATTCTGTATTTGATAAGAGGGCGATTGCAGCAGCACCGTTTTGATGAAATGTATTATCAATAATATGCCCTTCTCCTCCTTCGATGATGACTCCCCAACCAGCCAATACATTACCTTGCTCGTCCTGATTCTGTGCAATTTCATTCCGCTCAAGCGTCGCAACAGATCCATACAGAATAATTCCAGCCCCTGAGTAAATACCATCTACAATGTGCGAATCTTTGATCGATATGTTTGCCTGTACTGCGTAAATCTGTCCAGGCCTATCCTCTTCATAGCGTGATCCGCCACTATAACGCACTATAGTATGACTTATCTCCCCCGTACTGCCTGGTGCAAAAAACAAATCTGACCAATCGTAACCATGGGGTGTCGTTGCGTTACCATCATTATTGGTATCTCCGCCAACCGTATCGTCTTTGTATGATGTGAAAATAACTGGACTGTCGGTTGTTCCTGCTGCAATGAGCTTCCCTTCTACTTTAATCTGACCCCACGCCGACGCTTTAATAATTGTTCCTGGCTCAACCGTCAAAGTAACACCCGGGTTAATAACGAATTGATTAAAAATAGTATGCACACCATCTTGAGGGCTCCAAGTTGTATCGTGGTCAAGGTAAGTCGGATTCGGCCCCACTGCTAAAGTTGGTTGAGCTAACGAAAGTATCCCAAACAAAAAAGCCGCAGCAACAAATGCTGCGCCATAACCGCTTCTCGCTGCTATTTTTATTTTACTTTTACCCTCCATTATTATTAAATTAGTCCAATCTAAAAAATTCTGCAACACGACTTATGCACAAGCCCAGAAGTGTCAGCAGCTTCCGTGTATTCATCCCGAGGCATGTCGAGGGACTAGTACATGGAAATATATGACTCTAAAATTCATCAATCGTTGGTTACCTTAACTTTGTTAACTAAAAAACAACAAAAAAACACCTTTGTGCCAAAATCATGACCTCAAACGTGACAACGACCATGATTGCTTTTTTGGACTTTTTGAGGCAAGATAGCCCCGTTGTTCTTTAATAATAAATTCGGACGGACACTTAAATTGCCAATTTAATCGGCACTTTGGGCGTCCGTCTTGAATAAAGATAGCGACGAAGGAGCGGGACAAGAATCATGGCTACGAACACAGGAGGCAATTCCATGACAGAGCAGAGTCAGAAGACAGAAATCGACACCCAGATGGGTGAAAGATTCCCGGTACTCGGAGGCGACGTCCTGGCCTTCTTGGTACTGATGGCCACTCGAGGGCGGGTGCTGGTTGGGTCGTTCGGTGACCACCAGTACATCCGCGTCGAATGTACCGAAGGGCACGAAAAAGACGCGAAATGCGTTCTCGACGGCCTCAAAAAGCCGTGGGCGCCAGTCAATGGCCAACCACCATTTTCTTTCGAGGCCCTAGTGGCGAAGTATGAGGCACAGCGAACGGTTCGCGGCGCCTACGCTGCTCTCAGGGTCGATCGGGATCGGGACGCCCACTGGAACATCCATGCACCGGCCTGGACGCTGCCAGAAAAAACTGAAGAGGTAGCAATACCCGTCATCAGCTTCGTGCTGCCGGTTCCGGCGGTAACCGACCCGGACTTCAGTAGACTTTCGCGCCGAGCCAACAAAGTTCAGGAAGACCTCAACAAGAAAGAACGAGAGCTTATGCAGTTGGCGCTCGAGGTCGCTCGCGGACGGCTGCTGAGCCAAGCGATGGAGGCACGGATCACCGCAATGACTAAGGCGAGCGCTCAAGTTCGCGAGGGTGCTCACACTCTGCGGCAGCTGCATGCCAACGTTCCCATCGATGGTGGTGGGCGGGTAACCGTGATTGCCAGCTTGTCAGACGACAAACTGGCAGATATTGAGCAGCGGCTCGGGATCGTCAACCCGTCGGCTTCGTCCTGGCGCTGGTGGAGCAACAAGGACCGAGCACAGGCTATCTGCGCTCGTGAAGATGGGGAGCTTACCGAAGCGCTTCGCTACTGTCTGTCGGGCGAGCAGGCTCGTCAGCTGGCGCGCATGCTGGGGTACCAGATCTCCGCCGAGATACCAACGGAGAGGTGGTGCCAACTGGTTGCCGAGTTCCGGTAACCACCGAGAAGAAGCGAACAATCCGCAACCGGACCTGGCCAGTAAGCCAGGTGATGGGGCGCCACAAAAAAGGCGCCCCATCTCTATTTCTAATAAGAATGAATGGATTTTAAAATATAAAGAAGAGTGTTTGTTTCTTGAATAGTAGAAAGTCGTTCTACGTTGCTAACTCATAATAACTTTTTAAAATAAAAAGTTTCATAAAATCTATAAAGCATCAACCCAGACATCCGAAGATGCCTGGGTTGCTCGTGTCGGCCGGACACGCACGGTTGCGGACTCAGATGCCGGTCTTGTGATACGGCTCCAAACGATCGGAGCCGTCGAGTCGCAGCTTATAACCGCAACTCGTCATCACAGACCACCGCTTGCGAAGCAGCCTCTCCAAGAGCTGTCGGTACACCGGTTTGGTGTGCCACAGCATCATAGAGAAATACTGTTTCACGAGCTGAGCGATCTGAGTGGGCGTGATCCAGAGTTGGACGTCGATGTCCTGAGCGAACCCATCCTCTCCTGGAACAAACGCTTTTGCAGCGATGTTCAGGCAGAAACGGGTGCTCGGGGTCTCACGATCCACTCCTCCCTCGCCGCCACCAAGCAGAAGCTCGGCGCCCTGGACGGTCTCCAACTGGACGTATGGCTTGCCGGTCGCCCCGCAAACCCGCGCCTCCAGAGTGGTCCATTCCATATGGTCCTCCTTTTATTTCCCTATTCTGTAGTCCTCTCCCGAAGGAGTCGGTGTCATCAGAGAAACGTGCAAATATACACCAAGAGAACAGTTTTGTCAACGGTAATGTATTAATAACTGCCCCTCGGTAGATTGATTTTATACCCGACCAACAACCCATAGGATCGACGTAGGTAGTGACGAGCGGAGAGAACTGAAATAATGGTCGTGCTGTTTGAGGAGTGCTAACGACGAGTTTACGACCATCGGTTCTCGGAGTGCAGTCATGCCACAGCCGAATCCTTAGGGTGTCATTTCCGCCGAAGGCGGATCGTTCTCCGAAGGACTTTCCGTCTACTTTCTTGGACAAGTCCCGACGTAAAGTCGGGACCCCGATTCAATAGATTTTATTAAGAATGGCGTCGGGACAAAAAGGTAACAATCAGTCTCGAGGTCCCGTCTGACAGGATCGAGGACGTTAAATTTGTTGAGCGAAAAAGAGAAACGTATCTGCTATAGTTTTTCCACCGTAAGTGGATCCGCAATTGGCGGAAGTTTTTGACTTGCAGTTTTGCCTTTTGATTTTTGAATTATTAGCTGTCCCTTTTGACATCCCCCATTGAATCCTTTAACCTGCGGTCAAGGACAAAGACAAATGGGGATAAGGAGAGTGCAACTTGACAACAGCCGCACAAATAGAAAAAGGAAGGGAGCAGATTCGTTTTGACAACTTCAGTGCCCTAAGGGACAAGGTCGGTGGATCGTTTACACCATGGGGCGACGGAATCAGAGTCACTGAGACAATGATCCAAGCATTCGTGGCGGTAAGCGGTGAGGACCACTGGATTCACACCAATAGGGAACGTTCACGGAGCGAGGGACCGTTCGGCGACATCATTGCGCCAACCTCACTCATCGTCTCCGCGGCATACCGGTCAGGGTTCGATCCCGGCTTCGATATCACCAATGCGACCGTTCAGCGAACCATTCACGGCACGTTCAGTGTGCTCGGCGTAGTACCGGTAGACACCACCATCCACTCCCGAAGCCGATTTCTTGCCGTAGCCAATCTCGACGCTTTCGGAACCAGATTGACGTTTGAGTTCCAGGTGAGAAGGGAGGGGCACTCCCATCTCGTACTTTCGGGAGAGATTTCCGTCCTGTACAATGCGCCGGCCAAATGACCGACGCCGCCTACCAACCGCAACCAACTGTCCGAGAAGGAGTAGTTTATCCCCACTGCTCCTTCAACCCCCTTGTTTCCATGTACTAGTACATGTGCTTGCCTCAGAATACATTACCCCGCCCCAGAGGGGACGGGGTATGTAATGGTGATCCCACTTCGCTAACCTCCTTCGCCTAGGCTACGGACGGTCAAGAACCTCCTTCGCTCCCACTTCGTATCAAACTACGGCGTGACACAGCAATGCTACGGCCGGTCAAGGACCTCCTTCACCTAGGGCTACGGCGGGTCAAGGAGCTACGAGGGATATTTTTGTCTTCTGCAACGGTAACCTCGCGGCAAGCCGACGAGGTATTGGGGACAAAAATAAAAAACCAAAACTACTAACAAGCAAGCCCACCTTAGTAATTATTTGCAAACGAGGAACGAGGGCGCGATGTAGTGTCGCGCCCTCGTTGTTGTTTGTCATACGGCGGTCTTGTTTGAAAAAGACCGAAACCGCAAACAAGAAATTAAAAGCCGACGTAGGAAAGCCCTCCCGAGGTTCCCCCACTAGCTGTGGCCGCATCGACTGTGTCGATGACAAGGCCACGCGACTCTTCACGTACCAGCAGCGGGTCAGCACCCTCCAGCTGGTACCCCGGCAATGTGTAGCCGGGTGTCTTGAAGTCCCGGAAGAGTGTCGCCGCATGCGTCAACATGGCGAAGATCGCATCCGGTCCCGAGAGCACGAAGCCCTCCGACAGCGTTGCCATCTGCTCACGTTGCGCGAGCACTGAATACCCTCTCAGGGCTTCCGGGAAGTACAGGCCGAAGACTGGCCCACACGTAAGCCGCTCGAACAACAGCTCGAGTCGACTTTCAGGCGCGAGAGAGACTTGGGACCCCAGCATGGGAAAGTACCGATACACTGACCGGCTTGGAAACCGCAAGGAGTACGCATGGGCGACCCCCTGGAACATCGTTTCCATCCACTCACCGTGATCTCGAAGCTGCACCTGTGGGATGGCCCATGGAAGACAGACTCCGTTCAGAATCCCCGCGGTCGCCCGCTGTTTTCCTAGCTCGAGTCGTAGAGCCGTGCAGTGATCACCCGTTTCGGCCGGGAGGGGCATCTCAACGTATCCCCTGAAAGCCTCGGTCGCTGTCCGCCATCCCCCGAAAGCGTCGCTCGCTGTCCGGTACAAAGCCGGATAAAAAATGCTCGACGGGGTCAGCTGAAGTCGACGGTCAGCGGGTTCCGCTTTACCCTGCATCCCAGGAGGCGGGATACGCACACCGGACTCGTCGAAGTCCCCACCCAGATAAACGCTCTTGAGCGGCATCTCTGTCGCGAAATAATGTCGTCGCATGACTTTTCACTCCCCTGCTACCTATGCAATTGTTAGAGACCAAAAGATACTTATAGCTAACACTTATAATTCCCGGAAGTCAAACAAGAAACGAGACCCCTCTCGTGAAGGTTATTATGCCAATTTTGCCAAAAGCCCACGCGCTCGAGTGATTTCAAAAATGATCTTAAAAAACACTATAGACAACGTTAAATAGCCAACCGACAACAATAATCCCCACCAAAAATGTTCCATTGAAAATCCTCCACCCGCCAAGAGTTGGCGCATAGCTTCAAAGACGTGCGTCGTCGGGAAAAACCAGGCAACACGCTGTAACCACATTGGCAAGGTGCTGAGTGGATACATGACGCAGGAAAGTGGCTGGAGTACGCCTGCGAAACTCCAAGCCACGGTCTGCACACGCGTGGTGTAGCGAAAAATAAACCCAGTAATCAAAAACCCAATAGACAAACTGAATACAAAAAGAATCAACACGAACGGCAAAAAGTACACTGACAACGAAAAAACATTGAAGTGATAGAGTAGTCCGGCTATTGTTGCAGCAACAAAAAAGCCAAACGCGGTTTTAAGAAGGTTCACCAAGAGAAGCCCGCTAATGTACTCCCAAATGGTGAGCGGCGTCGAAAAAAGATTGATTAAATTTCTGGACCAAAGCTCTTCCAAAAAACCCATAGCGAGATCGCGCTGGAACGAATAGAAAACGCCCCAGAGAATAATGGCACCCAGCAAAAAATTAACAAAGGTAAACCCTTGCTCCAGGCGATCGCTCAAATAAACAGTAAAGAGCCCCCAGATGAGCACATCAAGAATCGGCCAAAAGAAACTATCATTAACGCGATCAAGGTTGCGGCGCATGTCGTAAAGGTGGCGGCGAACAACGGCTAATATACGGTGAAGTTTCATACGTTTGGTTGGCGCATCATGTGGAAAAAAACCTCTTCCAATGCCGGCTCTTCTCGCTCTTCTTTAAGGATTGCTCGCGTAATATCAACCGGAGAACCTTCAGCCACAATGCGGCCATGGTTTAAGAAGATGACGCGTGGACACATCTTCTCAACCTCTGCCATATTGTGCGATGTGTAGAGAATACTCACTCCCTCTTCTCGCTGCGCTGTCAGCAACACCTCGCGCACTTCGTGGGCAATTTGCGGATCGAGTGACGCCGTGGCTTCGTCTAAGAGCAGCAGCTTTGGACTATTCAAAAATGCCTTACATAAACCAACCCGAGTAACTTGCCCGGAAGACAATTGCGCTACTGCTTGCTTTTTTAAGTCTTCTATTTGAAATAGTTTGAGCAGATAATCAATGCGCTCGGTTGGTCGCTCCACGCCAAAGAGGTGGGCAAAAACTTTGAGATTTTCAAGCACCGTCAACCGATACGGAAGAGAAACATACGGCGAAGAAAAGCCAACATCTTGAAGCGCGGCTGAGCGCTCCGTCTTGAGGGGTCGTCCGAGAATGATAATAGCACCACTCGTCGGAGTAACAAGATCGAGAATAAGATGGAGCGTAGTTGTTTTTCCGGCGCCGTTCGGCCCAAGAAAACCAAGAATTTCTCCTTCGGCAACTGAGAAAGAAATATCGTCAACAGCGCGAAACGCGCCGAATGTTTTTACAAGATGTTCAACTTCTAAAACCATACAAACGCTAAACCTCAAGCGCCACAACCACAACCGAACCTTTCCTTCGATTATCTATAGGGGAACGATAATCCTTAACAATCCCCTCTCTTTTCGCTTCGGCAAGAAATTGAAGCACAACCTTTTCTAATACACCGGTACCTTTACCATGCACAATGCGTACCGCTGAGGTTCCTATGGCGCATTCATGTTGAAGAAAAGTTTGAAGCTCACGGCGAGCATCCTCTGCTCTGACACCATGTAAATCTAAGAAGGGTACATCACTACTAACCTCGGCGGCGAGCAAGGCAATTTCAACCGGATCAACGGCTTTCTCTTGCTCTAGGGGTGCAGCTTCTTCTCTGCTCGGCTGTCTTGTTTTCCAAGGTTTAGGCATGTAATCGTTTTAATGATAGTTAGAGTAAACTGCTTCTTAGAAAAAAGACAGCCCCGCTATGGGGCTGTCTTTTTTTAACCGACAATGTAACCTAAAGTCCAAACAAGTTATAAACGAAAGCAATGACTGGATCTGCGGTTGGACCATATACCATGCTGCCACCCAAAGCTCCGGTAATCGTTACCGCGATGAGACCAGCTAATGACAGCGGCACCATCCACAGACCTCGACTTACTCTAGTAGCAAAAGCGGCAACTTTGCGAAGTATCTCGGAAGCAGTTTGGTAGCGACCACGTAAGCGTTCAAGGAAAGCAGCGAGATACCCATGCTCTTGCAGGAGCGTCAACAAATAAAGTACCGCAATAATTCCGTAAATCCACGCCGTAACGTTCGCCCAGGTGGAATGAAGAACAATAACACGACGCAACGCGGCGCCACCGCTGAATGCTTCCGCTGCTTCTTCACCTGACTCTAGGGCAACAAACGTAGCAAGACTTCCCAGAATGACCAGCACCGCTTTCGTCCCGTGCCAAAATGGAAGCGCTGTTAAGTGACGCCAGCGCACGAGCTCCATAACGCTGTATACCGTAAGGAGTGCGATGGGAAAATGGACAACAAGCGGGTGGAAGAAAATGCTGCTCATGAAGTTGCGAATAATAATTATTCAACAATTAACTTGCCAACCATCCCCATGGCTCGGTGGTTGCCAACCGAACAGTAGAAGTCAAACGTACCGGTCTTATCAGCGACAAACTGTACTTCTGCTGTCTGTCCGTCTGAGACGCGATCAGTTTTAGCATTAAATGCGTCAACAACAAAATCATGGAACCCGTTCACTGAGTTCATGACTACTTTTACGGTGTCCCCTTTCTTGACTCTTATCTCAGACGGCGAGAAAGAGAAGTTCTTTGCCGTTAAATTAAACGTCTTAACACTTGCCGCGTCCCCTCTCGCTGTTGCAGTGTCGCCAGCTTGTGTATTTGTGTTTTGTGCGTTGGTATCCTCTACGTTTCCAAGTGAACCACCGGTCGAGTTATCTGCACCTGGCGTATAGTCTTTGTTGGTGTCGCCATTAACAACGGCCATACCGCGCGGTTCGCCACCATTGATGCTGTCCGTCCCCGCTTCACTCGTTGTAGCCGAAGGGTGCTGCACTCCTTGATAGTACGCGTACCCTACACCAGTCAACACAACGACCCCAAGAATAATTAAGATACTTTTCATCGAACTACTCATAAATAATATAGAGAAGTAATAAATTAGCGAGCTTGAGGTGAACTACTATTCATTGATCGTATCTGAATATTCTGCGCTGTCAAGGAGCCATCACTGTTGGTTGTGCCATTTATACCCAGCTGACCACCAACCACAATATCGTCCGGTGTTCCTGCCGCAGCCTTATTGATGGAAGTACTTGAAGAGTAGAGAACGATTTTTGAACTGCCGTCCTGAAGTTTCAGTGTTATGCTTTTGTCATCTTTACTCAACACTTGACCGCTGGTGAGCCCACTATTGGGAGCGCCCGCACCGGCAAACTGACCTTGTCCTCTCATGCCGATTCCTCCTCCTGGTAGTTCTCCAAAAGCCCCAACACCGCGTACCAATACCTTGCTCTTTTGGTATCGCATACCTCCATAAAACGATACTCCACCGACCAAAACTACGATAAAACTAACAACGAGTATATTTTTCTGATTCATAACCATCTCATAAATAAATTATTCGTAACGTAATGCTTCGATTGGACTAAGTTTTGACGCACGACGGGCAGGATAATAACCGAAGACAATGCCAATCCCTGCAGACACCCCAACAGCCAAGACAACCGAGCTCAGTGAAATTGATGTGGCGATGCCCATAAATTTTGTGACGCCACTCGCAAGGAGCCATCCAAGACCAATGCCGAGTACCCCGCCGATGAGGGTCAACATGATTGCCTCGACAAGAAACTGCGTATTAATGTCAGTACGATATGCGCCTATAGCTTTTCTGAGACCAATCTCTCTTGTACGCTCGGTCACGGTAGTCAGCATCATATTCATAATGCCAATACCACCGACCAACAAAGAAATACCAGCGATAGAAGACAAGAGAATAGTAAAAATAGAAGTTACGCTTGACGCCGTCGCCACGATATCTGATTGGTTAAGCGCCTGGAAATCAGCCAATGTTGGGTCAGTGATATGATGACGAGCAAGTAGCAACTGGGTAACCTCCTGCTGCAAAGCAGTCATTGACTCCGGATCTGTCGCTTCTACGCTAATCGTTGTCACATATAAGTTGTTTGCTAAGTAACGCTGCGCTGTCGTTAGCGGCACATAAATAGCATCATCTGGATTATTGAACCCGGTTCCACCTTTCGCTTGGGTCACACCAGAAATAATAAAATCGATTTTATTAATACGTATATGTTCCCCAAGCGGGCTACTTCCCTCACCAAAAAGATCGCTCGCTGCTGTCGGTCCAAGTACTGCAACTTTTGAGGCGCTACGCACTTGCTGCTCGCTAATAAACGATCCGCTAGCGGTTGCAACGTTGCGGACACTTTGGTAGGCGGGCACGGTGCCAATTACCGACGTGTTGGTATTTGTTCCTTTGGCGGTTACCTGAAAGCGCTTTGTGTTTTCAGGCGCTACAGCTTTCGCCAGCGTTATTTCGCTCGCGATAGCATCGGCATCGGCTTGTGTTAGCGTCTCGGCGTTTCCTCTACCGCTACTGACCTGCGTACCAACACCTCGAGAGGCGCCTGGTGTCACTAAAATTAAATTTGAACCAATAGACTGAATACTCGACTGAATGGAGCCCTGTGCCCCCTGACCAATGGCGACCATGGCAATAACTGAACCGATTCCTATGACAATACCGAGAATAGTTAAACTAGACCGAACTTTGTTTACGGTAATGGCCGCGTACGTTTCTTCAAGTGTGTCGCTGAAGCGCATCATATAATTTTATCGTCGATCCTCTTTAACAATAAGCCCATCGCGAATATGAATAACCCGATTAGCATGCTCTGCAACATCAGGTTCGTGAGTAATTAAAATAATTGTCTTTCCTTGTTGATTCAACGTCTGAAACGTAGCGAGTACAATATTGCCGGTCTGCGTATCAAGATTGCCAGTCGGCTCATCCGCCAAAATAATAGACGGATTATTCACGAGGGCTCTCGCAATGGCAACGCGCTGCATCTGTCCACCAGAGAGCTGGTTGGATAAATGATTGAAGCGTTCTTCCTCCATACCAACGGCAAGAAGTGAACGGCGCGCTACTGCCTCTCGTTCATCGCGCCGGACGCCAGCATATGTTAAAGGGAGAGCAACATTTCTGAGTACGGTCGCGCGCGGCAATAAATTAAACGCTTGAAAAACAAAACCGATTTTCTTATTACGAATATCGGCAAGTTCATTATCGTTCAATGTTGCTACGTCTTGACCGTCGAGTGTATAACTGCCGCTCGTCGGTGTATCGAGCGCACCTAAAATATGCATGAGGGTCGATTTACCAGAACCAGAGGGACCCATGATGGCAACAAATTCCCCCGCTTCAATATTAAAAGAAACGCTTTTCAAGACTGATGTTTCCTCGTCACCATTTCGGTAAACCTTTGTCAGATCACGACAAACGATCATACGTAAACGCTAGCGACCAACTGCCCCACCGCGAGTACCCCCACCAGTAACGCCAGGGAGACTTAATCCACCCAAAGCGCTCGACGAAGAAGTTGGCGCCGCAGCCGAAGTAATTGTTTGCGTGACTATCTCGTCTCCTTCGTTAACACCACTTGCAACTTCCGTCATGGTGTCATTAGAAAGTCCGGTTGTTACTTGAATACGTACTGGCACACCATTTGTCAGTTCCTCAACGTAAAACTGGTCTCCTTGCGATTTAATTGCAGAGGAAGGAACGAGGATAACATCCTGCCTGACGTCAGTGATGACTCCTGCGGAAACGCTCATGCCTGATTTCACGCGATCGTCGTCCGTGTCAAAAGCAATTTTTACATTGTACGAAACCACACCTTGGCTGACCGTACCAATGGTGTCGATTTCAACCACGATACCAGCAATAGTTAGGCCATCAACAGCATCGAATGTGAGCGTCGCTTTTTGCCCGATTGCAATTTTTGCCGCATCAACTTCGTTCAAAGAAATTTCAGCAATCTGCTGTTTACCAACAATGGTAGCGATGACCGCCGAGGGAGATGCTTGACCATGAAGTTGGACATCAACATTAGCCACCGTGCCGTCGAGCGGTGAGCGAATTGTGTAATCTGCTAACTTTTCGCGCGCGTCATTCAAGGCATTCCTGCGTTGTGTTACCGAAAGTTCCGAGGCCGCTATGTCTAAGTCGGTAGCGCCAGCTTTGAGGTTGGTGAGTGACCCTTCTTTTTCCTTTACTGCCTGCTCTGCCGCCACTAGATCTCGCGGGTTGTTGGTATCCATGGTCGACAAATCGCGCGCTGCGCTTTCGAGTGCTTCTTTGTTATTTTGCAATGATCGCTGGTTCGTCAGCAACGTTGAAAGATGGCTATTGACCTGACTGTTGTACGTCAAAAGACTGCTCCGATACGTTGCTACTTTAGTCACCGTTTTGGCGTAATCAGTGGCATTGCGAAGCGTACGCAAATCAACCCAACTGTCGAGTACGGTGGTCTCTCTTTTGGTCGCCTCGGCAATCAGTTTTGTTGTCTCAACCGTTTCAGTGAGCAGCTTTTCAATATCTGCCCGCGAAGAAAAACGACTGGTGTTTTTATACGTGATTAAATTTGCGTCGTAGGCAAGGCGAGCGGTACCGTACGCCGCATCAGCGGTATCAAGAAGCGGCTGAAGTTGCAAACGATCATTGTACGTGAGGGTATTGATGAGACTGCTGCCATTTTGAGTGCCGGCTGATAACGTCGTGTCGGCCGTAGAGATACCTTCGCCACGCATCACATCTTCTAGTCCGCTCATAATGGAAGGAAGATCAAGAAAGGTGTCCGACACAGCGGTAAATGTGTCTTCGTAACCTTTCATGAGATCATCGCTGGCTTTTTGTTTATCCTGTTGTGTCGTCGTATAGTCGGTTGCCTGGTTCAGCTTCAATTTGGCTAATGCATCCTCTGCGCTCGTGAGTGAACCCTGGGCTTGCAAAAGAGAGAGCGAATCAGCCGGTTGCTTCAATTTCTGTAGTGAGAGCATTGCACTTTGCAGATTCACCTCCGCGTCGCGAACCGCTTTTACCGCATCCCCGGCATCGATAGATGCCAACAATGCATTTTGCATCACAATGTCCCCGTTTTTAATTTTTAATTGTGTCACTGCGCCAGAAACCAGGGGCTTCACGTCAACCTGGTTAGAGCTTGAGACCTGTCCCGTCCCCGTCACGGAGACAACCAGGGTTCCCTTACTCGCCGGACTCGTCACATAGCTCGTTGTGGTGGTAGTTGGTTTTAATTTCCCGTAGGCGACGTAAGCACCGCCGAGAATTACAAGACCCACGAATGCAGTCCGAAGTTTATGAGCCCTTACGTGCGAAATGAGGGCAGCGACCTTGTGGGGCATAAGCGTGCATTAAGTGAAAACCTAGGGCCTCCGCTCTGTGCGAACCAGAGCGGAGCGCCTTAAGCTTCCTGCGTGTCGACCGGCACGCGGATGAATAAACTAGAAATGGAAACCGCCGCGGTGAGAACCGTGCATGAATCTACCCTTACCGTTTTGCGGCGCCTTTGACGCTTGGTCCTGCATAAACTTTAAGCGCTGATCTGCCTGAGCCTGCGTTATAACTCCCTTGTCAACAAGCGCTTGTAAACTTGCCTTAGCCCGATCCTGTGCTGCTGTTGCCACACGCTGACGCAGTTGATCAGAAGTAATACCCGCAGCTGTAGCAATGTCTTGAAGTGTTTTACCTTCAGCCCAACCCTGCTTGATAACGTCAACGCTCACACCGAGGAGACTTGCTTCTGCTTCAAAACGAGCTGTTTGATTGGTAGCAAAATCTTGCGGGGATTGAGCGAATGAACCAAAACCAAGGCCACCGAATGAACCATGGGCTGATGCAAGGGTCGCTCCCAAAAAACCAAATCCGAAAAGTGGTACGAGCGCGTACGCAATATATTTTTTCTTCATAGTTGGTATTTTATTATGATAGTAAATCGAACCTATGCCTGCTTATGCACTAACTACTACCGCAGTGCGTTGAATTTTCTTTCAAAACTTTAACTAACTGGTACGGGTTGAGGAGTATCCTGTCGTGCTCTCAATTTGCCCGTAGAGCCTGTTCAAGATCTCGCGGTACCCGTCCTGAAAATGCAGGTTTTTGAGCGAAAAACGAGACGGAGTGCGAAGCGTAATGTTGTTACGGTAAGTGCGAGACGAAGTTTTGCAGCCAAAAACATAGCATCTTAAGGTTGGGGGAAGATCTTGAACAGGTTCTTGGCTCCCTCAACCCGCATACACTACTACTGCAAAACAAATTGTTTATTACCGGGTCTTCGAGCGAAGCGCACATAGCAAAGTGCATTTCCGAGCGACGTTAGAATCAAGGGATTAATACCATTTATTTCTTATTGACTCGGAACACCAGGAAAAAACAGAGGCGGACCAATATGCCGCGGTCTTGGCATTGCTGGCAAGTCATCACTATCAACACGACCAATGCCAAGGGCTTGAATGGTGTTTTCAAAAAGCTCACCGAATACAACAACGTTGTCTCCTGGCTGTACTGCTAAACCAAAAGGGAAACGAGTATCCGAAGTGACGGTGACGTGAATGACTGATCCTCGACGTGTTTGTATATCAAAATTTTCGTCAGCGACCTCAGTAACGATACCTTTATGTACATCGGAAAAACGCTGTCCGCCAAAGCCACGGTAAAGTGGCCCAGCGAACGGAAGCTCATTTCGTTCGGCGCTGAGTAGCAGTCGATGATGGAGCGGTGTCAGTGCTACAAGAAAACCACCAAGAAAAACTAATACCATAACACTAATGGCTGAGTAGAGCAGTGGACGACGGTAGGCAAGTGGATAGCGTCGAACAAGTGCCTCAAGAAGTCCAATAAAAAGAAGCGCAGTGCCGATGAGTAGCCAAGGCAAAGATCGAAGGAAGACGCCTAACCCGCCCCAACCAAACGCTGGTACGAACCATACGCCACTCAAGTGCAGGACGAAGAAACCAAGACTGATGACAAAAAGAATGGTCAGCACCAAAAGCACGACGCCAGTCATCAAAAGCGCACTCTTTAATACAAAATGCCAGCGCGGCCGCATGGCGACTTCGCCCAAGCGAATTTTTTGTAGCACGAGGTCGCGCAAATTTTTATGTTCAGAATTGTGAGCCATATGTGTGTTGTAAATCAGGTGAACGCTGTAATAGTTGCTGCTTACCGCGGCTAATACGAACGCCTACAGTCGAAATCGGAATCTGCATAACTTCAGCAATCTCTTGGTAACTCAAGTCTTCAAAAAAGTACAGCACCAAAGGTTCACGATACTTTTCATCTAATTTACCCAGTGAGTCATCAAGGGCCGCTCGTAATTCTTTTTCATGGATGGCTCGATCGGCTGATTCGTTTGATAAGGGATGCGGGAAAAGCGTGTCTGGATCAAAAAAAGGAACAGGAAGACGCGCATGCTTATGGAGAGTATTTATAAATTCATTATGGGCGATGCGATAGAGCCAGGGAGAAAAACGACGATTGGTATTAAATCCTTGAATGTTTGCATACGCCTTTAAAAAAACGTCTTGAACGACGTCTTCGCTGTCCTCGCGCCCAAAGAGAAACTTGCTGGCATAACGTAACATCTTCTGTTCGTAACGTTCTACCAGTATGCCAAACGCTTCCGTATCTCCTTGCTGGACCTTGAACGCTATTTCCTCATCAGTAGGACTCGACATAGGGCCATCTATTATTACACTAAAACAGTGAAATTCTTTCAACCTCCCTTAGGCAATCGACAGTGACTGTTTGTAGCGCTTAAGCATTTGCTCGGAAACTTTTGAAATATCAAGCGATGCGGCTAATTGCTCTGCACGTTCCCCAAGCTCCCGACGAAGATGAGGGTCATTCTTCAGACGCTCGAGCTCTCGCGCAAAATCTTCATCACTCTTCGCTTTCAAGCAGTTACTGCCATGCTCGAGCCACCCTTCGTAGACGGGAATATCCCGAACGAGTATCGGTAAACCTGCAGCTGCCGCTTCGAGGATTGCCATGCCTTCGTTTTCCTCACGAGAAGGAAAAACAAAAATATCTAAAATTGAAAACGCTTCTTGCACATCAGGAACGTAACCAGTAAAACAAACGTTCTGTGGTAAATTTTTTGGTAGTGCCGGCGTGAGCAGTGTTGAATACTGTTTACCAAACCAAACAAAAGAAAGCGATGGAAAATGATTTGCTAAGAAAAGAAAGGTATCAATGCCTTTACGCGGAACAACCAAACCAACCGTACCCACTGCAATCTCATGCGTAATCGCGTAACGCCTCCGACCACGGGCACGTTTCATTTCGTCACGTTTGTAGTGTAGAGCGACAACGGCGTTTGATTGCACCTGCAATTTTTCTGGTGCTAGTCCATAGCCAATAAGTAGCTCTCGCGTATAAACGGTCGGGCAAAGCACCACATCTGCCAAACCATAAGCGTAGGTAAGGTAGCGCTTGAGTAATCCAACACCGTAGCCAGAAAAACGAAATACTTCGCGCGCATCTTCGGCGGTCACATGCGCCCAAACAATTACCGGTATCCCCAGCCGTCGCGCACGTTTCATTAAAAAAAGCGACCGTACCCACGGCGTATTAATTTGCAATATATCACCATCAAGGTGCGAGGACTCACTAAAAGGAATACCAAGCTGCAACAGCATTTCTTTTTGGTTGCGATAAGAACTTAAAAGTCCAGTGCCAATATTTTTAAAAAGCCGACCCTTGAATAGGGTGCGATACTCAAGATAGAGACAAATCTTCATAGCTAGTCGTTCAGTGCTTGCTTGTAGATAGTTTCAAGCTGCAACAGCAATTTTTCCGGATCGTACTGAAGCGCCAACTGACGAGAAGATTTACCGTAGCGCTCTTGCAACTCGCTCTCTTCTGCCAAGGTCACGAGCGCCGCAGCAAGTGCTTTGGTGTCGCCAGGTTCAGCCAAAAATCCGTTTTCTTTTTCCTTAACAAGCTCTGGCACGCCGAGCGCCCGCACGCCGACAATGGGTAGTCCAACCGCCATGGCCTCAAGAATGGTCATGGGCATATTTTCACTGCAGCTGGCGGTAATAAAACCATCAGACACCTGTAAAATTTCAACTATTTCCTTACTGCTCTTCATGCCAAGGAAACGAACCGAATCAGCTATGCCCCGTGCTTTTGTCAGCGCCTCCAAAGATTCACGTTCTGGGCCGTCACCAACCACAAGTAAAGTAATGCGCTGAAGTTTCTTTTGAGCAAGCGCAACCGCTTCCAAAACAGCGGCAACATTTTTTTCATAACTTAACCGGCCCACGTACACAAAAACCGGCCCAGACAACTGTAACGAGGATCGCAAGGCAACGCGTCGAGGTACGTCTGCCGGAGAAAAAAATGAAGCATCGACGGCGTTCGGTAATATAGTAATTGGCTTCATAAGGCCATGCTCCTCTAAGGCTTCAGCCAGCGCCTTACTTTGACTGAGCACATAGTGACAACGATTATAGAAACCCACGATATACTTCCAAGAAAGCCACTTTGCCCAATCAAAATCAAGACGCAAATGGCGCAAATAATGATCGTGAAAGGTATGATGCGTCCCAATGAGTGGCACGCGAAAAACACGAGAGAGGTAGAGCGCCTCCAGCCCAACAGAAAATGGGGTATGCGCATGGATAATTTGCGGGCGAAATTTTTTCATTTGGTAGACCGTCATACCAAGAGGAATAGCAAGACGCTCTCCGGGATAGAGAGGAAAACGTACTGAGGGCACCGTAATCAGCTGATAGCCGTCTTTCGTTTTGGTCGACCGCACCATCATGCTGTTTGGTGACGAATTCGTTACAACGCAGACCTCATGACCACGCTTTATAAGATCGCGCGCTGAAGTGGCGACAACCGTAGCCACACCATTTACCTGCGGGAAAAAAGTATCGCTAAAAAGCGCTATGCGCATACGTCCGTTAAAAATTCAAGAATAATGCCAGAAACTTTGTCTTGCGCATGGGATGCCAAAAAATGATTTGGATGCACAATGGTAACCACCTCAGCGCCAAGGCGCGTCGCCATTGTTTTTGCTTCGCTCACGCTAAAAAAGGGGTCATGCTCTGCACGAACAACAGTTGTTGGAAAATAAAGTTGTTTTAGTTCTCCGCTGAAGTCCAGCGTACTCATGAGCGCCATCAACCACAAATTTACAGAAATCGGCATGCTCTTTAACCCTTCATACACAGAGTACCAATAACCTCGCAGTGCTGTTTTCTGATATTGGTAATAAAAATAACGCCGTCGCTTTTGCCAGAGCATAAGGTAAGCGACTCCGTTCAAGAAAGTCGTTAGCAGACGAGCCACCACCGAGAAACCGCGCTCAACGATTGGATTAATGTAATTTGCACTAATGAGCATGAGTCCGCTTAAAGACGACGGGTAATGCAAGGCGTAATCAAGGGCTACGCAGCCGCCAAATGAGTAGCCAACGAGGATAAAGTGCTTAATGCGTTCATGCTCAACAATTTGCCTGAGATCACTCGTAAAACGGGGAAAGGTATAGAGGGAACGACGTCGAGTTTTATCGGAGTACCCATGACCGCGCATGTCAACCATGAGGCAGTTGTATTGCTGAGCTCTGAGCAATGCGACAACACCAGACCACGTCGTATGATTCGCTGATAAACCATGCAAGAACACCACCCAAGGACGGTTCGGGAACGTATCATCAATAAAGTAATAAATTTTGCCCGCGTCGGTTGCGATAAACTTTTTTTGCAAAAAGTCTGGATCCATAATAATGAGTTTGGTGGAAACAGTCGCCGGACAGTCCCCTAGACACTACGGCGACGGAACAACCGATGCAATAAAAAATAAAACAGCAGGACAAAAACAACAAGAATCATAATAGCTACGCCTACATAGTTTAAGTAACTATCAATAGAAGCGTACGCTTTACCAAAATAATAGCCAACCACAATTAAAAGTAAGGACTTCGGCAGCGTCCCCAAAAGGTTATACCAAATGAATTGCAAAAACGGCACTCGGGCAACTCCTGCGGCAACCAGTATGGCGCCGCCCACCGCATGCATGACTTTCCCTGCAAGTAACGTTTTTCCCGTATGTGCATCAAAGTGCTGGTCGAGCGTTGCTATGCGATCCTTGGTGATGCCAATAAACCGACCCCAACGATCGATAAACCGACCGCGACCCCAACGACCAATAACATAATAAACGCAGTCGCCAACAAGATCGCCAACCGTCACGACTGCGTACGCTAACCAAAAATTGATATACCCAAGTGAAGCAATGAAACCAGCGAGCACGGTAACAATCGGCCCTTCAACCATCACCAAAGGAAATAGCACAAGATAGCGATAGACCAGCAGCCAGGACATGACTGTCTCAAGAGAAAACTGCATACTTTATAAAAACAAAGCTACGCTAACAAAACGCTTGAGTAGGATAAAGTACTCCACAAACATTTTGCTATTCAGTTGTGCGTCCATCAAAATGCTCTTCTTCTGCTGCAGCGCTTGCCTTGCTCACGCGCACAACGCCATCTCGATGTTCGGGCGGCGCATAAAGCGTATAAAGCTTCATCGGTGCATCGTTAGAAGTATTTATAATATTGTGGCGTGTACCCGCCGGAACAATAATTGCTGAGCCGTTACTAATCGAATGATGAACGCCGTCAAGAATCGCCTCGCCTATTCCGGACTCAACGCGCAAAAACTGATCCAAGGTGTGCACTTCTTCGCCAATATCTTCCAGGGGTGCCAGTGACATAAGAACCAACTGACAATGCTTGGCTGTATAGAGCACCCGACGAAAATCAGCATTCTCCATAGCCGCAGATTCGATGTTTGCTACATAACCGCGCATAGTAGTTACTATTAATTATTAAAAGACTTGATTCACTGCTCTTATCGTAATGCCAATGACGTGCTCGAGCAAGCTCTCGTCGATGTCGCGCTCACGCTAATAAAAGCAGTCCTTACGAGCATGAAATAAGCACTTCTGCGAAACAGCAACCCTGCTCCGAACCATTCATTGAGAGTCCCTCTATTGCTTCACTCTCCAATTTTTTGCAGCGAAATCTTGTACCACCAAAGCAGCGGCAACGGCTACCAAACTAAGACCCCAGGCAAGGAGTGCAAGCATGCTGAGCTCGCCAGCTCTCCGTTCCACTTCTCTTAAGGAACGGCCCGCAACAACATACCCGCTCTTGCCACCACCTTCATACGGGCGAACAACGACGGCGCTTCTAACACCAACCTTCGGCTGCCACGTTACCCGATTCTCCCCTTTCTGCGTAGCAGCAGCGAGCACGCCAACAGGAACAGAAAGTGTCTTGCCGTCAAGCGAAGCAGTGGAAGCAAGCGACGTACCTTGCTTGTCAACGATCATGACAAAAACAGCCAAACGATTTGCAATATCTACCGATTGATTCGGTAAAATGTTTTCTGGAGAGACACCGCTCTTTAATACCTCCACCACCTCTTCAACAATCTCGACTTGCGGATCATTGGCATTCATGCGTAACACCTGCTGACCAATGGTGTAAGCCAGCAGTGAAACGCACGTCAAACCGGTCGCGAACACCACCCAAGAAAAAAACAAACGATCGAATGTATTATGGCGCATACTGTTTAATGAAATGAATAGTTTTAAGTAAAGGCTGCGCGCTCAGGATAAGTGCTGGAGAGCATAGACAAGTGAGCCGTTCACTTTCTTGCCCGGATTAAATATATTATTCGGATCAAAAAGCTCTTTTGTTTCTTTGAATAATCCGCACACTTCACTGCCAAATTGTTGCATGAGGTATGGCGTACGAATAAG
>JBAZXG010000001.1:136107-244965 GCA_041660005.1 Patescibacteria group bacterium
ACCGTCATTATGTTCCCCGGTAATGGACCCGCCATAACGCAGCACCAATGAATACACCTTATCCGCTATTTCAGGAATAATACGAGCAAGGTTTGGGTCATGGAGCGGCATGAGCGGAATAATGTGAAAATTACCGTCGCCAATATGTCCGGCAACTGTGTAGGTAAGATGCGATGCGTTCAGGATAGCATAAAGCTCTGGAAAAAAATCATGAAGCACCGCTGGCGGAACAACAAAGTCATCAATAAAAGGTGCTGTTCGCATGCCGCGCACATGCTGCCTAAGTAAACTAAAACTTTCACGACGAATGGTTAGAAAAGCATTGGCTTCGGCAGCAGAAGAGGTAACGCGAGTGCGCACGGGTAAGTCACCAAGACTCTTCTCTGCTGCGGCCACTTGCTCTGCCGCTTTAAGAGCATCGTCTGAGGTGAACTCCGCTAAAAGCACTAGGGCGGGCACGCCACCAAAAGCAATTGACCAAGCGGCTGGCAGTAAACGTAAGCCAGCAAGCAATAAATTCCCGCTCAGTGCCCGGCGCAAAATAGAAGGCAGATACTTCAGGGCAATAGTAAACGTATGATCATCATAGGACTCAAAAGTTTCTGGCTGATAGCGCAAAATACGCGCAGTGACTTCCGGGAGGTGCGCAAGGTCTTTCAACGAGATGACGAGCATGCGCCGATGCGCCTTAGGACGAACCAGACGAAAGCGTATATCCGTCGTTAGACCAAGCGTACCCTGTGCGCCAACAAAGAGGCGCGTTAAGTCAAAAGTATCGCGTTGTTTGTCGAAAATATCCCAAAGTGCATAGCCGGCAGAATTTTTACTAACGCGCGGCTTGGCTTTTGCCAGCAGGTCGCTATTATCGACAACGAGTTTATGCATCTGCCGATAGATGTTACCCATAAAACCCGGCTCCTGCTTCTCAACTGCGAGCTCGCTCATGGACAATCGACGAAGCGTGTGCTCGGAACCGTCTGCCAAAACAACTTGCAAAGACTCCACGTAATCGGCGGTTTTACCGTAGGCAAGGCTGCGCTCACCGCCCGAATTGTTCGCCACCATTCCGCCTACGGTACACAAATCGCGTGATGCCGTATAGCAAGGCAACAGCAACCCCTTGGCTAAGGTAGCGCGTTCAAAATCGCGATAGTACACCCCCGGCTCAACCTCAGCGTAACCATCACCAACGGTACCAATACGACTAAAGTGTTCAGTAAAACTGACCACGATCGATTCAGTGAGCGGCCCGCCGGACATGTCAGTACCCGCCGAGCGACCGGTCAATGATATGTGTTCGCCAGTTTTTCGACGCTCGGATACTAACGACACCAGTTTTTCGACGTCACGTGCATCTCGTGGAAAAACTGCAACCGATGGTCGCACCGAAAAAAGACTATTGTCTGTACTGAAAGCTTGCAGTGTCGCCTCATCATCACGCACCTCTCCGACAATAGTCTGCGCCAATGCCTCGACTAACGGCTGAGAACTGTCCATGGTAACGTACGCTTACTAAGCGATAAACTTAACACGAAATGTTTTGCTGCTGTAGTACACCGCCACCATGAAAATAACGGCAAGCACTTCATCGACAGTGAACATAAATAATTTGGGAGCGTTGCCCGCTGCTACTAAATAATCAATTGCTGCTTGGTACTGAAAGACAATGGAACCAACCGTCGCGGTCACCAGATTCAGAGCCGCCGACCAACGCTCACGCGGGTTAGTGAGACCAGCAACAATAACGATAGCCAGTGCCCCAAGCGCGGCAATGAGAACGGGAACAGGAAGAAAAGAGGAGACAAACGGTGTCGTTACCACAATAACAACTGCAGCAGTAACAAAAAGACGGCGCACAGTGTCGCCGTAATAATGCGCCGACACCTCAAACATTTCCTGGCTTCTCTCACCAGACTTTATGACGGGCACTTCCTGATGTCGCTCACCAGATTTTATCAAATGTGAATCCATACATTCGTTTAAAAATCAATGCCTTCTACACGTTCATTGTAGTCTCTCGCTCTCGTAGATACAAGCCCATCAAAGTTTCGTTCGTTACCTCAATCGCTCGTGAACTTATTGATACTGATACAACAGACGAACCAACAAACTAATTGATTACAAAATTTACAAGCAATGCTGTAAAAGTAAAAACAAAGAGCCAAATTATGGTGCTGATAAGGAGCGCTATACCTTCTTTTTTCTGTCCTTCAAAATAGAGATAGACCGGACGACCCAGTACTAAACTGCCAACCACAGCAGCTGAGAGAACAAAAAGCAAAAGCATGGTAAACGGTATGACGAAGGAGCGACCACTGCCAAACAGTTGCTCACCATTAAATAACAGCGAAGCAACTAAACCGACGTAAACCGTAACGGCTACCGCTGAGGCAAGTCCAACGATAACAGGATTACGTTTCATAAATGCGACGTAAATCAAAACCCCTAAGCGTCAGGTAGCAACCAAACAAGATACGCCTTACCATCCGTATAAAAGTGATCCCCGCCTTGGTTCTTCCCCGTGAGCGGACTCACGAGAGACAAGCTATGAATACTGCTAACGTCAATATTGTTCAGGAGTGCTTGACGGATAAAATTGCGCTCGTCGTCGATGTTCGGAGCAATACGATGCGTAATTAAATATTTGATATCTTCGTCGAAACTAGCAGCACCAACCCAAACTGGTTGGTGATTAACCGTGTACCCTGTGCGCCAAAAGCGTACATGGTGGCGCTGACGAACTCCGTCTGTTGGCATTTCATAAGAAACCTCCTGGCGCCTACCGCTATAGCAAGAAGGTGTCACGGGTGCAGTAGCATCGTTGCGGCGAAGGAGTGCTGCATAGGCCAGCTTCAAAGCCGTTTTTTCTTTAAGCGGTGCCGCCTTTGACCAGCCAATATCTCTAAACGTATCATCTAGTTCTGTACTGGAGCCAACGACAATAAAATTCACCGGCTCCATAGACTTACCAAAAGGCGAATGGGTAAACTTTGAAAAATTGTCACTCGCTAAAATGCTGGTGAGTTGCTGAGTTGAAGCGTTAACCGCAGGAACAGAAAAACTCACTCCGCATGAAATGTGCGATGCGCCAAATACAAGAACGCCACCGAGCATAAGTACGGTCGCGCCGAGTAAACACAGTTTTTTATAGATAAATTTAATCATTGAACATCAGCCACTGTTTATACTATATACGAAAAACGAAAAAAAAGAAAGCGACAAAAATGCGGTAGATGCCAAATATTTTGAAATCATGCTGCCGCACATATCCGAGCAGTAATCGAATGCTTGCCAAAGCCACAAAAAACGAAACAATAAAACCGACCAGCAACAAAGCGGCGTCATGCAGCGAAAAAGATTGATAGTTTTTCAGAATATCGATTGATGTTGCTGCCGCCATGGTTGGCACTGCCAAGAGAAACGAAAACTCTACAATTGCGGTGCGCTTCATGCCAAGGAGTAACCCGCCAACAACTGTTGCGGCAGAGCGTGACACGCCAGGAATAATGGCAAACGACTGAGCAAGACCAATGAGGAGGCAGTTCTTATAGGAAAGGCGCGAAAGTTCATTGTCCCCCAAAAAACCGTTCGTTGCTTTTTCGCCGTGTAGCCGCTCGAAAGCAAGCAAAAATACTCCACCGAGAAAAAGCGACCAAATGACCACGCTCATGTTACCAAGGAGCACTCTCTTTACTAGTGAGTAAAGCGCGAGACCAATAATGCCCGTCGGAATAAAAGAAACGACCAAACGCTTAATGAGCTCAAGGTCAAACAAGGTGCGCCAGTACAACGCCACAACGGCAAAAATAGCGCCAAGCTGAATAATAATTTCAAAACTTTTCTGAAATGCGCTCTGAGAAATATTAAGAACAGAGGACGCCAAAATGAGATGCGCCGTTGAAGAGATGGGCAGAAACTCGGTAATGCCCTCAACGACACCCAGAAAAATAGCTTGAAAATAATTAAGCATCATTTTCACTTCAGCACATTCGACCGACGACGTTTCTTGGTAGAACGATAGGTGGCGCGTAACTTTGTTAATAAAGCTCGCAACGCCAACAGAAAGAAAGGTACGTTTTGCATGTTATTTTTTTTCGCAACGTTTACAGTAGCCAAAAAGCTCAACAGCGTGCTGGGTAATACGGGCAAACTGGCGCGATTGCTTCAAAGCACGCCGTGCCATTGCATCCACACCGCACCCAGTAAAATCTTCTACCGCTCCACATCGTAGGCAGACAAGATGATGATGATCTGAACCGGCAAGTTCATAGTGTGCGTGCCCATGCCGCAAGTCAACTTGGCGAATAAGGCCTTTTTGCTCAAGCGCATGCAGCGAACGATAAGCAGTAACCTGATCTGCGCCGAGCGGTTCCAGGTCGCGCATAATTGCCTGAATACTCATAGGACGGCGCGTACGCTTGAGAACACGCAGAAGGGCCAAGCGCGCTGGTGTCACGCGCTCACCAACAGAACGCAAGGCGTCTCGAAAGGGAGCGCCCTGCTGCAACGCTTTTTTTCTAGCACTCGTGGTCATTACTGCTCCCATTATGGCTAAAGCACAAATAATCTCCCGATTGACAGCATAGGGTTGCCTGCTATCATGAGTATATGCAAAAAAATTGCATCTAGCAAATTGCTTAACTCCCTATGAAAACACGGGTTCTTCTGATAACTATTGGCCTCACTATCCTGATGATACTCATTGCTCTTTTTGTAAACAGCCAAGAACAATTTGCCGCATTCAACACTACAACGAAAAACGACAAGCTAAAAATTGTTACTTCGTTCTATCCGCTTTACTTTTTTACGACCGTTCTTGCCGGTGAACACGCAGACATTACTAATATCACACCAGCAGGGGCTGAGCCCCATGACTACGAACCTACTGCTTCTGACGTTGCGAAAATTTCAGGTGCCGACCTCGTTGTTGTGAATGGCATTGTTGAACCCTGGCTGCCAAGTATGCGAGACGAGTTGTCTGCCAATGGTTCACTTTTAGTTGCCAGCAAAGACTTTGCGACGCCGAACTTTACAACAGGGAAAAAACTAACGACCGTTGATCCGCATGTTTGGTTGAGTCCACGCATCGCAAAAGAAATGATTCAACGCATCGCTGATGCACTGGTTGCCGAAGACTCGACAAACGCTATTGACTACAGGAATAACGAAACTTATTTACAAAAGCAACTAACCGAACTCGACAACAGTTTTACAACCGGACTTTCACAGTGCCAAAAAAAGAATTTCATAACCTCGCACGATGCATTCAGCTACTTAGCAGACGCTTATGGTTTGAAACAAATAAGTATTGCCGGCCTCTCCCCCGACGCCGAACCATCACCCCAAGAACTGGCATCGGTTGCTGCTCTGGCAAAGTCTGAAAACATTCACTATGTATTTTTTGAATCCCTCGCAAGCCCGAAACTTTCACAAACCATTGCGGAAGAAATAGGGGCGACTATTCTCCCGTTGAATCCGCTTGAAGGACTAACTCAACAAGAGATGACATCTGGCAAAACCTACTTTAGTGAAATGACCCAAAACCTCACAAACTTAAGAACCGCACTCGAATGCATGTAGACCATAAAGAAAACATCATCGAGGTAAACGATGTCTCCTACAGCTATGGTGCGACGTTGGTGCTTGAGCATATCACTCTTCCCGTTCACCGCGGCGATTATCTTGGTATCATTGGACCAAACGGCAGCGGTAAGACTACTTTGCTAAAAATTATGCTTGGTATTCTGCCCGTACAACTGGGGAGCATAAAATTGTTTGGTGTTCCTATTGGTGAGTTCCACGACTGGTGGAAAATCGGTTACGTCCCGCAAAAAGCTATTAACTTCGACGACCGATTTCCAGCAACCGTGCACGAGGTCGTGGCTATGGGCAGAACAGGTCGACGTGGTATCGGGAAACGCCTCAACAAAGCCGACTATGCAAAAGTAGCGAGCGCCCTGGAACAAGTGAACATGCTTTCCTACAAAAACCGTCTCATTGGCGAGCTGTCTTCTGGACAGCAACAACGGATTTTTATTGCACGGGCACTGGCGAGTGAACCAGAAGTGCTCTTTCTTGATGAGCCAACAGTTGGGGTAGACGCAGCTGCACAAGAAGAGTTCTACCGACTACTCAAAACATTAAACGAAACCTACTCACTAACGCTCGTTCTGGTTTCGCATGATATTGATGTGGTCGCGAGCCAAACAACAGAAATTGCTTGCATCAATGGGCGACTGATCTGCCATTTACCACCAAAAGAATTCAATGCCAGCCAATACATTAAAGAGCTTTACGGCAAAGATATTAAATTCATCGTCCATGATCATTAATCTTTTTCACTATGGTTTCGTCATACGGGCGTTCGAGGCGGGAATTATCATTGCCGCCATTGCTCCCATGATTGGCATGTTTCTGGTGCTGCGGCGCTACGCATTAATGGCGGACACGCTTTCGCATGTTTCTTTTGCCGGCGTTGCCCTGGGTCTCCTCTTTGGTATCAATCCTCTTTTCACGGCAATTGCCGCTTCCATACTCGCCGCTACTTCGCTCGAACGTCTGCGAGCAAAAAAGCGTGTTTACGGCGACGCAGCACTTTCCTTATTTTTATCAGGAAGCTTGGCACTCGCCACAGTACTCATTAGTCTCGGCAGCGGTTTTAACGCGAATCTCTTTACCTACCTCTTTGGTAGCATCCTTACGGTAAAAGCAGTTGATGTAACCATTATTGCCACGCTCGGCATTATTGTTGCTGTGGTGCTCATCGCGCTCTACAAGGAGCTCATCTACGTTGCCTTCGACGAAGAAGCGGCGGCGGTCAGTGGATTACCGACACGCGCGCTCAACTTTATCTTTGTTACCATCGCTGCAATAACTATTGCCCTCGCTATCCCTATCGTCGGTATCTTACTCGTTTCAGCGCTCATGGTTATTCCGGTAGTGGCGGCTCTCCAACTAAAACGTAGCTACAAAGCAACGCTCATCATTGCAGAATGCATCTCAATTGTTGCGACGATCCTCGGCATTGTGATTGCTTTTGCGCTTAACCTTTCACCGAGCGGTACGATTGTGCTTTTGATGCTGGCAATATTTTCAATTATTTTACTTGCTCAGCAGTTTTTAAAAAATTGACCATAAAAAATCCCTGTACCAACAGGGATTTTTTTGTTAGTTCAGGACCAACTAAACAAAAAGCAACAGGGCGTCAATTGCGAGTACACCGCTACCAAAGACAACCAGTGCAATCAAAGAGGCAAACAAAATAAGATCAAGTTCCCATCCTCCTGCATTGTCAACAAATGACCGCTTGAGTGTACGTATTTTAAAATCCATTGCTCCGAGCATAATGATGGCGAGGCCAAATGCAGCGAACTGCGTCAAAAATCCGAAAAGTACAGCAAGGCCACCGAGCGATTCGGCAATAGAAAGAATGCGCATCTTGGTGAGTAAGCTCGAGGGCATCTGCTCTGACGGTTGCATTTTCCACATCTCCCACTTCGATATTCCATGGACGATAAAAATGGCGCCAACCACGATACGTAGAAACAAAAAAGCAAAATCACCGTACTGCTGTAATGCAAACATAGCGTTAAAGGTTATAACAATAGATAAAATAGAGCGTATAGAAAAGAACGAATCTTGGATCTCAAGTATAGCACGTAACTCCCGTCTCTAAGCACTCTGACTGCGGGAGTTTTTCGTGGCAGCAAAAGCTATTATGTACGACGCCAAAAATAATAACATGCCATAGAAGCACGGGGTCCTATAGGGTGGTGTACCCGGCGAGCAGGTGATAATGTTGCCGCCAAAACTGAACAGTTTATAGTATTCGAGAGTTTCGTAACCAAGCACAGAGAGCGCAAAAACAACACCGAATAACAAAAAGTATTTAAGATACCGTTCACTAACTGATACGTCATCCTTTAACGACAACCATAACGACCAGCCAAAAGCACAGAGGAATGCCAGCGCGCCATAGAAGCAAGCGGTGAGTAACGGGTTTGGAATTGCGCAATCGTTGAAACGAAGTAACGTCCCGTACGTATCATAAAACTGGCGAAACTGCGACAATGTTGCATTCCACGAAACAAAAACACCACCAGCAAGAATTACGGTTTGTAAAAATAGAAGTTTACGGTACATATTAATATATTTAAAAAAAATTTGTCAAAAATTTAGTATTTTCTCTTCTGGCAAATACAAGTAATACTATACGGTCTTACAACGTTACCTCAAGAAAGCAATTCCCATTAAGCGTATTACTTAAAGCACTCCGAGTTCGCTACTTTAGCAATAATTAGGGGGCGGGTTGTTCGGTGCCGCCCCTCACCGTTTTCTACGGATGTTCAGTTGATGACCTCCAGGTCATCACCAAGAACCCACATAGTGACTTCAAGAAAGCACCCAAACCATCCAAACCTAAAAGTCACCTCGGTGTCGAACAGTCGTCCTGGTTCTTGTGATCGAACTTCGCCTACATCTCTGAAGCAAGCAGATCCGTAGCCACTCCGCAGAAGTCGAACAGCGCTTCCTGGCTCAATGTCGTTCATGCAAACTCCCTCCTAGCAAGCAGCTTCGGGTCTTAAAAACGATGCACTCATTATACACCCAGTTAAGCAAGCTAGTCCGCTATACTTTCGGGTTCAAGAAAGACCGATGTTGAACACTACGACACGGTGAGCCACTCGTTTACAGCGCGGAACTTTTTTAAATAAGATTTCGTCTCTGCTCGGAGACCATACGCACTACTTGAAGCAATCTGCCAATCGTTTCCGAACTTCTTAATGGCGGTACGTATGCGCGTAGCGCCGCCATTGTAGGCAGCTGCCAACACTTCTTTCATGGTCGTTGAAAGTAACACCGGATCATTGGTGATGCTCGATGCTGCATAACTCTCAAGCGTCGTTTGGTTCAAGTCGGTGTAGAGCGCCATGGCTTTAAACGCGTTGACATGGTCGCGCATCCCCTTTTGAAAATCGGGCACGAGGTGTGCGGCCGGATAACGGCTTACCATACTGGCGTATGTTTTTTTAATAAACTGCGCTAGACCAAGTGCACCAGCGGATGATCCGGCAAAACGGTAGCTGTCTTCCCGGTTGGTTGCCAAAATAGCAAATACTTTATTAACCACCCTGCTCTTATCGCTGGTAGTCACGAACTCACTCGTGTCAATGTGCTCTATGAGTGCGATTGTTTTTAAAACACCAGGATCAACGAGATCCGCGACCAGTCCCTTACCGGAAACCGAGGGAATCTGTTTTGTTCGAAGGTCATTGAGTGCTAGTTCAACGACCTTGTCGAGATACGCGCGACCCGAAGCTACGATTGCATCGTCGAGAAAAGACGCATTGTACGGCACATAAATTTCTTCTGCTGGAGGGAACGTTCCAGTTTTTCCAGGAGCCACATCAAAAATAGGAAAACGATTTGCCAGCACTTGATACCCTGCTGGAGCCAAAACTTCATACTGCACGTTGACGCCGTTTCCTCCATCATACGCAACAGTGAACCCCGGGGTTTTTGAAATGACTTTTGGTGTCGCTCGTGACGCGCCATTGGTTACAAGAGTTACGCGAACGGTCTTCAGTTCATTTTTCTTCTCATTCCACACCGCCAAAAGAACATCACGGTCAGCAGGAACGGTATCTTGCCAGCTACGAACAATTTTTCCGCCGCTTGATACGCTGACACCATGTCGGTCAAGCGCTGCCTGCGTTTGCTTACCAACAATACCTACGGGATCAAGCCCCTCAGCTTTCTGAAAAGCAACAACGGAAGCGTAAGTGGCCGGACCGAATGTGCCATTTGCTGTAGTGTTTTTTGAAAAATAACCCAAACGCTGCAGTGTTTCCTGGAGCAACTTCACGTCCGCCCCACTCTCGCCCTTCGTTAGCGAACGCGTCCATGCAATACGCTTTTCTTGCGGATAGAGTAGTGGTGCAGTGTGGAGGAGTGCTCTCGCTTCGACAATCTTTTTAACAATGAGCGGCAGTTCTTGTTCTGCAGCTATAGTGGAAACGACTGGTTTGGTACTACCCGCAACAGGCTCAGCAGGAACGGACAAAACAGGCAATGGGTAAGTATTTAACTCGGTTTCATTAATGAGAACAACTTCGTCCCAACGATACCCGGCTGCCAAAAAATTATTCTCTGAAACAATAGCCACCCGGTACCCGCTCGAGACATCGTAAACGGTTGGTGATTCGCTGGTCTTCACGACGCGTACATTCGGCAAGTTCTGTAAGGCAGTGGCGTCCTTCGCAATATACACATCGGCAAAACTCCAACCATAAGAAGAAAGAACCGACGGACTTGTAATGTGGCGCTTATGATTTTTTTGAATTGCGTAAATAGTATTTTCTCCGCTTGCGCGCCAAAGAGAACCATCAAGAAACGTATCTGCAGCAAAAATTGACCGCGGGTTCGAAAACGCTACAACACAAAAAACAACCAGAGCAAATAAAAGCCGCCAGTTATTTTTTGTCGATGTAATTTCTTTGTAGAAAACCGGTCGAAACATCATTGTGAACATAAGTGTAACAAGGATGCAGCACTCAGTAAAGTGCGATATACAAAATGCATACGCTGCATACAGATCGTTACTAAAAATACCAATCGCTGCCGTGATGCGCTACACTTATATATGACGTATGAAGAAACAAAATATTTCTCTTGTTATCATTTTGCTTGCACTGTCGGCATTTACCTACACTATTTGGCGCACGCAAAACACGAAACCCACTGTTCGTTTAAACGACGCTAAGCTGGCGCGCGAGCAAACCTCAACCGCTACAAGTCCTACCGCCGAAAGGACCGCGAAAGAGAGCGATTTGGTAAAAAACGATGAGCCGGTAAACACCACGGTAACTAAGGACGAAGCATACCCGCCAACGAAACTTTTACTCGTCCCCTTCACGCCGCAAGCGCCGACCGCGAATTGGGATGAACTGCATAATGAAGGGTGTGAAGAAGCAAGCGCCATCATGGCGGCCGCATATTTTTCAGGAGACACCAGATCCACCTTACCGCCGCAAGTCGTTGAGCAAAGCATTACAGAACTCACGAATTGGCAGTTGCAGCACTTTGGCTATTCGTTGGACACCACGGTTGAAGAAACGGCGGAAATGATCCGCGAGGTATACCACCGTAAAGCTACGGTCGTACAAAATATGTCTGAGGAAGATATAAAGCAAACGATTGCGAAAAATAAACTTGTCATTATTCCAGTAAATGGACGGCTCATTGATAACCCACACTACAAACAACCTGGGCCGCTCTACCATATGCTTCTGGTGCGCGGGTACACGCCAACGCGTCTCGTGACGAACGACTCAGGCACAAAATTTGGACAAAATTATTCTTATGCTTTTACGACCCTGCAATCAGCAATGGTAGACTGGGATCACGCAAGCGGAACAATCAAACCTGCAAGGTCAGTTGTTATTGTGCAGTAAATTGAAACCTTGGTTTTTCTATTCTTGAAAAAATCAACGTCCCCGGTCCCGTCTCGTTGATCTTTCTTTGACGATTTTACTGCATCACTCAGTAAACCCCGACCCCTGCGGGGTCTTGCGGGTTGTGGCTTTTCTTACTTGTCTAAGAAAAGTCACCAAAAGAATGACACCCTCAGTGCTCCGGTCGGGCATTCCATCCTCGTCAGGACGAACAAGAGCAAACTCGCCTCACTTAAACAGTTCGGCTCAAACATGCTCTTGTTTTTTCGTCCTGACTCGTCATCATTGCCACGACCGGACACCAGGGGTTTAGCAAACGCACTCAATCGCTCTCTGCGGTCGGCAATGGGGTTTGTCAAAGCTGAGTAAAAATCCCATATCCCATAGGATCGGCGTCAGAGCTTGCGAGGAAAGCAGGCTGCATTTAATGACCATGCTGTCTGAGGAGACCGTTATAGCGGGTGACGAGTTCATGGTCAGCAGCCTGCTGCACGAAGCAAGCCCACAGCCGAGTCCTCAGGGGGTCATTTTCTCGTTAGTCTTTTGGACAAGCAAAAGAGTAACAAACAGTCTCGAGGGCGTAGCCCGAGGACGTTATGAGTTTGTGAAGAAATAAAATGAAATAGACAACCTACAGCCCCGCCAGACGGGGCGAGGTTAAAGTTGAGTTACTTTCTAAACACTCTTTACATTTTAATTCTTGATGAAAAATCTTAACTAATAATTTTGTACCATAGTTCGAACTATGGTACAAAATTAAAACTACTCTTTTATTAAAACTTTTCTTAGACCCGTAAGAAAGTTATAAAATATGCCTTGACTCGAACGACTCATCCCTCTATACTCCATACTTGCTATAACGTCATAGTAAGTTATTGTCGGGGGGTAGAGCAGTCTGGCAGCTCGCGAGGCCCATAACCTCGAGGTCGTGGGTTCAAATCCCACCCCCCCAACCAAATATTCCTCAGCCCTTTATGGGCTGGGGAATATTTTTGTTCGAGGTGGGATTTGAACCCGGGGAAAGGGTCGGAGAACCGGGAGGTTCTCCGCAGTGGAAGTACTGAAACCGCAAGGTGTCAGAGAGGAGCGGAAGCGACGAGGGTTCTACAAGCGAAGCCAAGTCTGACTTGGCGAAGCATCCCACCACCCCCCCCCCCAACCAACAACGATAACGTCGGTTCCGATCCGGTCGGAACCTATCAAGGGTCATTAGCTTCGTGAAACGAAATACCTTAATTTAAATTACGACTCGTCTGCCTCCATTTGGATTTTCCCTTAGCCGGTAGACTACAAAACGCTTTGTCAAAGGCGTTTTGTATATTTGTTGCTATAATATGATGGTAGATAAACTAACTATAAATGTATAATTGAGAGAACTCGCCATATAACATCAGCTACACAAAGAGACTTAGCCAAGAGATCTAGTAATCGTTGTGAATGCTGTAGCACTGATATTGTAACCGATAGGCATCATATATATGCCTTTTCTGAAGGTGGGCCAAACACAGCGGATAACTTGATTCTGTTGTGTCCGAATTGCCATAGACAGTTACCTAAAATTTTAAACAATACCCAACAGCGTTTACTTCAAAAGTGGCATCGTGAGTGCAAATTGAGCCATGAAACCACTCATAATTTAGATTCCGACCTAGGACAATTTTATTTAGGTAACAACTTATACCGCGACACCGAGAGTTACATTACATTGAATAAACAAAAAATTATTTACCTTTATCAAGAAAATGGTCGCAATTATATTAACGTAGTTATGTTAGAAGATTTTAGGCCTCGGTTACTATTGCTTTCAAATCGTTTAATCTTGAGCGAAAGTGCGGCACGCATAGAACTAACTGACGATAAACTCATTGTGTGGGTTAGATACGAGAAAATTTTAGAACTATCAAAAACCAATACTGGCATAGCCAAGCTATGCCTTCATTTTTGGTATAAAAATATAGAGTCAAAAATTGACGAGACTCAAACTTTACTTTTTGGTAACTCAGAAATAGCCAACTGCACCTTTACGCGCAGTTCAATCAATTGGAATATGATTTAAAACTTTTTAATGGCATAGCCAAAGAGCATCAAAAACTTTGAAGTTATGTCTACCTTTGTTTCTATTTTCCATTTGTTCAATTTACTACTCTGACCCACCTACCCCAACGATATCCTAAATAAGCTCTCGAACAACCCCTTGAAAGTTCGCTAAACAGGGTAACGGGGCGTGCCGGTCAACCAAAAAATCTCGACCCCGTTTGGGGTGGAGATTTTTTGCATTGAGAGATAACAACTGCAACTTCATTGCTGATTTTCCGCCAGAGGCGGATCCGACTTTGGCGGAGAACCCGGGGAAAGGGTTCCGCCAGAGGCGGACAGGCTAGTGAACGGGAGTTTCCCGCAGAGGAAATATTAAAACCGAGGGGTTTTAAAACGAACGAAGTGAGTGGGTTCTACAAGCGAAGCCAAGTCTGACTTGGCGAAGCATCCCACCCCGCCCAACTAAGTACATTCCATCCAAATGGACCCGTATGTCCCATTTGAGTTCAAGACCTGAATAGTTCGGCAGACAACTCAAAAGCCCCGCGAGGGGCTTTTGTTTTTTAAAGTAAAGGCATAAACTTCCTTTTGTTCAGTACTAAATACATGTCAAAAAACTCAGACAAAATTAATCCATTGCATATTTCTCAAGCTTTCGGATTAAACGTATCGGAAGATGCGCTTGATTTTTTTGACGCCAACCTTTTTTATGATTCTCGTTTATTTTTCTCTATCCCATTTCGGCTCCAACCTTCCTCAATGGAAGAATTGCGCAAGCGCACAATCGCAATTTTACGTGGCCAAAATATGACGAATTGTTCCGCTGTTGAGAAAATTGCTTTCAAAATATAGAATAATTTTATGCCAGGAATTGATAACCAAATTTCAAATACTCGTTCAGGAATGTTTATAAAACGAATTATGTCCCGCATTGAACTGGGCAAGTTGAAATATTATAAACGCAATCCGCTTGAAAAAAAAGCGTTTGATTTAGTCAGCGGAATTTACAAGGAGGAAGAAGGGTCTATATTTGCAAGTCTTTTTAGCGGAAGGAAACCCGTCCTTTTTAGTCCAGGAGAACTTCTGAACATTTGGGAGCAATCGCGTGTTATGAATAGCCATGGGGGCGCGTTTGCCGAAGTTGGAGTTTTTCGCGGAGCATCTGCGAAAGTAATATGCGAAACAAAAGGTCAAACCCCCTTTTATCTTTTTGATACTTTTGAAGGATTACCGGATCAAATCGGAACAACTGACGGCAGGTTCAAAAAGGGTATGTTTATTGCAAGTGAGAAAAACGTGAAAGAACGTCTTTCCAAATATCCATCGGTTGAGATTTATCCCGGCACTTTTCCTGATACTGCAAACGCGATTCAGGACATAAAATTTTCATTCGTTCATCTCGATGTTGATCTTTATAGTGTCACCAAGGAAGCCCTTAAATTTTTCTATCCAAAAATGTTGCCCGGCGGTAGAATTCTTTCTCATGATTATGGACAATGCGAAGGTGTTTGGATTGCCTTCGATGAATTCATGGCTGACAAACCGGAAAAACTTTTACCAATGGAAGCGACACAGGTTTTGTTGATAAAGTCCTGAATTTTATGGAACTAGCGAAAAAACAACATATTTCACATATTCCAAAAGATGTATCTTTGCCGCGCGGCGTAAAGATTATGGCTTGGGCAAGAACTATCCGATGGGTTGGGTGGGGTTTTGGCGAGGCACTGATTCCGATTTTCATTTTCTCTTTTTCAAGCACTTTTGCCGAAGCTGGCTTGTTTCGCTCAACATACGAAATTGCAACATTACTCGCTTTGCCGATTATCGGCGCGTGGGCAGACAGGACTTCGGCAAAGTATCTCATTATCGTTGCCTTATTTTTATACCCTCTCGTAGGGGTAAGTTATTTCCTTGCGGGTTTTTTTGGCGCGGCAATTTTTATTATCATCGCAAGAGGATTAAACGGTGCTTTGTGGGGCATGGAGAATATCGGTACCAGTACCTATTATCGTCGTCTAACTAATCACAAAAATCTTGGCTCCTCATTCGGGTACATCGAAACGTGGTCGAATTTCGGTTGGATAATTGCCGCACTCATTGGAATGTATCTTGTCTCATTCGTTCCTATTCACTATTTACTTCTTGCAAACTCTCCGGCGGCTATTATTGCGCTTTTTGTCGCGCTTCGCGCGCCAAAGGATATATCACGCAACGGCAACGAAACTCGAACCTCTCTTGTTTCTTCGTATCGCAAAGCATTTTCAGAATGGAAAAGTTGGAATAATCATTTGTGGTTACTTGGCGCACTCGTTATTTTTACAGGAATTACTGAAGCGTTAATGTGGTTTTTTATTCCCATTGACGCGTATATCGGTGGCGCAAAACCGGCGATGGTGGTTTTGCTCATAGTAATTGCGGCGATACCAACTTTGTTTGGATATACGTTCGGAAAACTCGCTGACAAACAGAATAAATATCATCTCATTGCCATTGGCTTGCTCGGTGTCGCTGTGATTATGATAGGACTAGCGATTTTTCCGCAGTACGCTTTCAAACTTATCGCTAGTTTTTCGCTTGGAGTACTGCTTGAACTTTTTGCTGTCATCCAAAAAATTCTAGTTACCACGCTTGGTCCAGCGGAAACTTACGGACAGCGCGGTAGTGCGTTTGAGAGTGTCGCTACGCTCGGTGAGTTAGCCGCACCGTTGATGCTTGGCATTGCGCTTGATGTTGCAGGATTTACAAATGTTTCATTTATTATTGCGAGCGTAGCAATCGTTTTGTGCATAAGTTATGGGCTAGTACAAAATAAAAGGGCTTAACTTATACTAAAGAAAATAGTTTTGGCAAAGCCGAGTCCGTGTTTTGCCCCCCACACTGCCCGAATACTTGGAGGGCAGAACCCCGAAAGAAAACACTCTTCCTTTTTTCGAAAGAAATTCCACCTCCACCAAATCAGAAATGCAATGCAATGAGCTCGGACAGATCCTATGATGATCCGTCCGAGCTCATGTTGCTTAGAAGCTGGGGAGTTCCTCTTTACTCCCCCCAGCCGTGTTGTTGACCGTAGAACAACGGTCCACCCAAATGCATCGCAAAGCCGATACCGAGCACGAACCCGAGGTCGCACTCCTCTGCCGATCTGACGATGTCACGCGCGACGAGCTCGCGCGCCTTGTCATAGAGCGCCCGACAGCAGCGCTCGACGATCTCCTCTTGCGTTGCAACCCGTTCGCCGCACACAAAGCCGGCGAGTCCAGAGTTGAGATCTACGGGTTTGCCGTCTTGGTACACGTAGTACCCAATACCCGTCTTTACGCCGAGGTTCCCAGTGTTCCTGAGCGTACAGACGAGTGGCGCAAGCCCGTGGTGGTCACCGGCTGCTATCATCTCGTCGAACATCCCAGCCGCCACGTCGACGCCGGCGAAGTCGGCAAGCTGAAACGGCCCCATTGGAAACACGGTTGCCCGCATGGCCGCGTCAATCTCCGGAATTGGCGTACCTTCCAAGTAGAGCTGCTCAGCAGCCAGCATGTAGGCGGCGAGACCGGCATTCACGACGAAGCCAGTCGAACCATCCTGCACGATGAGCGGCGTCTTGCCGATGGCGCGGACGAATCCGTGCGCCGTCGCCATCGACTGTGCGCTCGTTTCCTTGCCGACCACGACCTCCACGAGCAACCGAGACGGGTGCTCGGCCGGGCTGAAGAAGTGAAGCCCCAGGAGTTTGGAAGCGTCACCGCCGTCCTTGACGAATGCTCCGGCCAGGATGGCCGGACCCATCGACGAGGAATTCGAGGCGACGATACCAGAGAATCCCACCTGCGCGAGTTCCCGCATGAATGCTTCCTTGACTCCGCGCCGTTCAGCCAGCGCTTCGATGACGAGATCACAGGTGCGGAGCGCCGTGATGTCGGTCGTGATGAGCGGCTTCGAGATCGCCGTTTCCACTTCGTCCTCGGTGCACTTGCCACGCTTACGGAGCGGTTCGTACTTCGCACGAAGCTTTGCACGAACCACTTTGACGGCGTCATCGAGCGTCAGACCCATGGCGTCGAGTGCTGCTTGCGGGACGAACCCCACAACACGTTTTCTTGCCTCAAGGGCGAGGAACGCGATGGCGTTACCCATGAGACCGTCGATGCCAGCGATACCGACAGCGTACACCGCCTCCGGCTTCGGCAGATCCTTAGGTAGCTTCTCCGCCAGTTGCTTGGCGAAGAAGAACCGCATACCTGCACGGCCTTCCGCTGACGTCGCGACTTCGAGAAACGCATCACGTTCCAGCCGAAGCGCTTGATCGAGCGGCAGGCCTGCTCCGGCGCACATGACATCGAGCGCCACGTACGGTGCACGAGGGTTCGGACGGCCCATGGTTGCCTTCTTGACCATCGGCAGCACCATGGGTTTCTGCGCTTCAGCATTTGCGAGGTCAGCGGGACCCGGCTGATCCATTTTCTCCACGACGTACACGAAGTACTTCGTAGCGAACTGCACGATGTCCTCGCCGTCGGGAACCACCACGTCGATCATGCGAATCTTTGCAGCCGCTTCGGCCTTGAACATCTTGCCAGTGAGCACTGCAGTGAACCCCGCGTCTCCCTTGACGGGATCTTCGGCATTCACGAGTCCACTCCTGCGTGGCATGCGCTGCGTGCCGCCGAGTCCCGGGAAGATGTTGAGATTGATCTCTGGGAACCCGAAGGTGGACCGCCCTGTAGCGAGGATGCCGGCACAGGCGAGCGCGAGCTCGTAGATGCCGCCAAGGCATACGCCGTCGACTACCGCGAGCCACGGAACGGAACTGCTGGCGATGGCGTTCAGAACCTGGTGTCCACGATCCACAAATCCAGCGAGTTCCGCCTTGGTCGCAGTCATGAGTTCGCCGATGTCTGCACCGGCGCCAAGACCGTAGGAGTTCCCGGTAAGGAGAACGCCAACGAGTTCTCGATCTTTACTGACCGCTTCGATCTCTGCGACTACTTCGCCGAGTTCTGTGATGGCGGCGGATGACAACGTGTTCATCCTGCCAGAATCAAAAATGACCTGCACGACTGAGCCGTACCAATCGCACGTGAATAGTTTCCTCATCTCTCTGCCCTCTTTCTAGCGTCGTTCACCCGCACTATTGCGGGGCTGTGGTTGTTCAACTAGTCTTCTATTCTTATGTCGGTTTCTACGTCTTCATTCCATCCTCCTTGTTGGAATAGATGCTTTCACCTTTGTTAAGGAGGGCTGTATCTTATTCCGTTTTTATCAATTTGGTCAATAATTTGTCCAAAAACTTACTAAATTCATTTTTATATTCTGAAGGCGTCGATCGACTTCGTCGAAGTACTTTTGAACTGCAAATCAAACACGGCATAAATTCCCTTCCAACGTTCCATTTATTCCGTTTACCCCGACCACTCGCCCTTCGAAACTTTATGTGAAGAAGGGTCTGCCTCGGTGTCTCCATAAACAATCTCTCGAACAACCCCTTGAAATTTCACCAAACAGAATGCCAGAGCGTGCCGGTCAACAAAAACGCTAATCTCCTTGCGGGCTGAGAGTACTTTTATTTAGAATGCGACTTCAAACATTAGTATAAATGACAACGCCCGGGTCAGCTGCTTTCGCAACCTCCCGGGCGTTCGTCGTTCTCTTCGCTTCCTCCTTGTTACGAAGAGAATCAATGAGGCAAAGTCGTCCCCGCTCGCAAGAACGCCTTGGTGCGTTCCTCCTTAGGAGCACTGAAAAAATCAGCCGAGGTTCCTTGTTCAACGACTCGCCCTCCATCGAGTAGAAGAACTTGGTCTGCGCACTGAGCCAAGTCGAGGTTGTGGGTAGTCATGAGAATGACGGGCTTGCTACCCTCTTTCCAATCGAGGACTGCCCGCCAGATCGCTCCAACGGCCTCGGGATCCAGGCCGCTCGTTACCTCGTCGAGACAAAGCACTTGCGGCTCCATCACCCACGCCCGCGCCAGTGCGCCGCGACGTTGCTCTCCACCAGAGAGCTCGGCAGGGTACGCATTCACCCGGTTACCAAGCCCCCACGATTTGAGCACCTGTCGAGCACGGTCCGCAGCCTGCTCTCTAGTCCATCCTTCGACGAGTTGAAGCGGCAGGCTTACGTTCTTTTCCAGGGTCAGGTGCGGCCACAGAGTCCCGTCCTGAAACACAAGACCTACCTTTCCTTGTGTGTTAACGATGGAACCGCTTTTGTACGATTCGACGCCACACACAACCCGCAAGAGGGTTGACTTGCCGCTACCGCTCGGCCCTATAATCGCGGTAATGGTACCGGGCTCGGCCTTGAACGAAACCGTGTTCAGTGCCACAGTTCCACCCGGCCAGACCTTACAGAGATCTTGAACTTCGATCATGTCATCTCTCCTGGTTCAGCCCAAGGCCCCGCACGTGGAAGTAGCTCTCAAACCACAGCGAGATCCATAGGGGTGGAAGTATGATTGCAGTGTAAAGACCCGCGCCAACAAGCCGCGCCTCGAGAGGCAACGATGTCGCACTTATCACTGAACTCGTTGCATGCCAAATTTCGGTCACGCCGATTGTGGCAGCTAGCGAGGTCAGCTTTAAGCTCGTCACACATTGACCCATGAACGAAGGCAGGATGCGGCGCATCGCCTGCGGCAGCACGATGTAACGGTTGGTTTGCCAGCGGGACAGCCCGAGTACGCTAGCTGTTTCGTACTGTGACGCTGGAACGGATTCGACCCCTGCTCGTATGCACTCTGCGGCGAATGGGCAGAGATTCAACGTCAGTGCCAGAACTGCCGTCTGAAACGAGTCGATTCTAACACCAGTGATCATGGGGAGACAAAAGTACATGGTTCCCATCAGCACAAGTGCCGGAATGGCCCGAAAGACATCCACGAACACTCTAGTGACGAAACGCACCACCACGTTGCGACTTTTGAGGCCGAAAACCGCCACAACGCCCAGCAAAGTACCCCCAACAATGACGAGGGCGCTCAGCTGGAGAGTCACAAGAACTCCTCCCCACCAGAGGTTGACGAAACTAAAGACCGTCGTGAAATCCCACGTATAGCTCAATCCTTGCATGAGGTTCTCTCCTTCTTCCTTCTCTGCGTAAATTTGTACGAGACGAATCAATCTAGCGGCCGAAACCAAATCGGTAGCCAGAAATATTCGCCCCGGTATGAAAAGAGCAAACAAAAAACTATACACTATTTAAGCGTAATTGTCAAATCTTTCACAAAATTGACGAACTAGTCATTTCTTGGCAGGATGTAATGCTCCTTAACAAATTGAGGGTTGGGAATTCTGTTTGGTTCAGGCAGCCATATGGAACACCCAACTCTTACAAGACAATCGGGAGGAAAAGAAAAAATGAGCGCGAGCAAGGAAGTGGTCTTGATTTCCGATGAGATTTTTCCCGGCACTCTGGAAGACGGCATTGACGAGGAGCGAAGGCGAATAGCCATAGCAGCGGCACTGACAGGCGAGCTTTTTATGCCGTTCCTGTCCGCCGTGAACGCAGGTCTCGGCACAACCACGTCTTCGGTGGTCGCCAGCTTGAAGGAGGGAGCAATCGACGAAAAAAGGATCGTGACTCCGGCTGAATATCTCCGATCCAGATGGAACAGCCAAGCCAGCTTCTGGTCCGTCTTCGAAAGTGTCCGCACCTATGCGGCGACAATGCAGACACTGCTGCAGTTCCTTCAATCGAACGAGCAAGGTTCTCGAATGAATGTGCTCAGCCTTGGCTCAGGCCCCGGGATCTATGAGACGTTCTTGGCCGAGGCCGCCGCGCTGCTCTGGCCATCCTGTCAATTCAAAATTCGCTGCATCGACTACGCTGAAAAGATGATCGAGTTCCAACAGCAGCTCTTGCGACGTCTCAAGCGGCAACGTGCGACAACCGCAAGCGTTTCGTGTGCAGTTGATGATATGCTGACGCTTCAAACCGTCCGGGATGGCTGCATCGATTACGTCATCTGCAACAACGCATTGCAGTGGGTAACGCTGAACTGGCGACCGGCACTGCATAGCATTGTCAGAGTGCTACGCCCTAACGGCCCACGTCTGGTGTACCTGATCGTTCATCCGACACCAATGGTGCTGCGTGACCAACACGGCAACGGCATTATGCAGATGAACGACTGCATGCCCGCGACACTGATTGAAGCGCTTGAGGAGCTCGGGTTCGGCATACTGCGAATCCGACAAATGGTTGGACCGCCGGGAACGGGTCAACTCGGCGCATCACTGGCTCGTCTAGCTATCGTGGCGCAGTACCAACCAGCTTCGCCAATTCCACGTTGGGGTACCGTGGAAGTAACGAGCATGGAGTTCTTCCTTGACTGAGCGAAACCCTGAAGGCCCGGAGCTTTATAACCCCGGGCCTTCTTCCTTAGTGAGATTTATATACCATACATCTAGCTTCATAAACTTTTTTGAACTGTAAATGAAACATAACTCCTTCCAGGGTTCTATTTACCCCGAACCACTTGTTCTTCGAAACTTAGTATGAAGAAGGGTCTGCCTCGAGAGCTTTCTGACTAGTTGGTCGAAAAGTGCTATATTATAAAGACTTACGATTTTATTGGTTTGTTTTATGGAAAAAAGAAAACCCTATTTCGATCCTGAAAGGGGGGCAAAACGAGTAACTATTGGACCCGATGGTCAAGATTTTGTCGAAAGTATCCCATTAGATGACGAGGAGGCTATGAGTCTCGTCCTGCAAAGTCTAGGTGATTTGGAAAGCCATCTTCGTGGTGCAAGAGTTGAAGATTACGACACCGTTTTTGCATCCATTCCCGAAGCATCCTTAGAACGTTATAGGCATTTTGCAAATCAGCTATCCATGAATTTAGAGAGAATCATTAAAAGGAAGCCGAAAGTTACATAAAAAGAAACTAGTCTCAAGGTATTCTTTTTGTATTGAAGAAAAAATTTTGAATTGAACAAACTTTTACTAACCAATAACAATAGCGTCGGTTCCGACCTTGTTGGAACCTATGAAAGACCGGGGCTTCGCACGGCGAAGTACCTTGATACAGCAACCTATCAGATGCCGGAGCTTCGCATGGCGAAGCACATTAATTTAAATTACGACCCATTTGTCCTTCATAGCTTTCTTGTCGCCCAGCTTTAACGGTCGCGCAATGAGGGTCGCCCCCACTTGACTCCCTAACCGGTAGACGGAAAAACGCCCCATGAGGGGCGTTTTCTTCAAATAAGGTATAATTATTTTATGAAAAATCGCGAACAGTCATCGGCACATCCTGAAACGGAGCGTAGACTCCCTGTAACTCATATTTCTGAGTCCGACAAAGAATACCAATCAAATTTAGAGAAATTGCAGTCACAAGGCTCGCAAAGGTGGAAAGCATTCGGCGGTGTGATACTTTTTGCAGTTGATATTCAAAGGGGGCTTATAAATACTTTAAGTACTCCCATAGAAGGAAAAACGGAGGAAGAAAAAAGAGATTTGAGTGAAACAAAAAAAGCGGAAGACCGTGTTGATGCCTTGTTACAAGGCGCGAAAGATACTCTTCTAAGGGTATGCAAGGACAAGAATCGGTTTGATGACTTTTTTGGTTTTTTTCAAGAGATGGCAACTTCTCCAGAAATAGTTATGATGGCTGGTCTCAGTGAGCTAGATACTAAAGAAATACCTTATAGATTGGCGAACATATTTCTTACAGTTGGATTTACAAACAATGTCTTTGAAGCAATGCTTAGAAAACACATTGAGCTATTCGAAGAAAAGGATAGAAACTTCAACGAAAGATTGCCAGAAGTTCTAAGCGAGTTTAGGCAGGAAGTTTTAGCCGCTATCGAATCTGGATACCTACCTATTACTATAGAGGAGGTTGATAGAAGGTTGTCAGAGACCAAGGGGGTGCTTGTCGATAAGCTGGAGACCCACTTAGGAGAAGCCAATGGGGACTATAACGCGAGCTATGGTGAATTTAGAATTGCATCAGATCTTGACGAGAAAGACGAAAAAGATGCCACGTTTCACGAGCTTGTTCATGCGACAATTTCTGGCCGAACAGTAATCTTACGACAACAAGAGGATGGTGATAAAGTTAAATATCAACGTCTTGGACTCGTTTTTTACAATCGCACGAAAGATATACCGGAGAAATTGTTTCGGTGGCTTAATGAAGCAGTAACCGAATCAATTTCGATGCATATACAGGGCAAAACAGATGGGTCGTACGGACTAGAACGCAGTGTTTTGCAAGAACTTTATAGTTATGGTGTATCTCAGGAATTAGTGTATGAAGCTTATAGTGAAAACTATACAACCGACAACCCAACTGGTTCACGTGTGCCAGCTTGGAAGCGTTTTGCAGGAGCGATTAAAAAATTATATCCCCAAAAAGGCGTCAGAGCTCTTCAAGAAGCCGAGAGAAATATCAAGCAATATTACGACGAAGAACGAACGAGGTTAGCGAAGTTAACAGCGGAATAAAACGCCTCTCTATTCTTATTAAAACAACAAACAAAAACACAGCGCGACCCTGTTGGTCGCGCTGTGTTCTGTTAAGGTACGTACTTGTACAACGAGCAGATGAATAGATGCGTGCGGAGTTCTACCGTATGCGTACTTGAATTGCTTCCAAGAGATTGCGCACTTCATCCCAAAGTCCTTTTACCGCAACTTTTGCCCCCACGGTGATGTCAGCAAAAGATCCAGATGCCTGCTTGTCTTTGTTCTCATAGAAGCTCGTGCCGGCGTCAGTAGTCACGGTCACCTTTGTTGGAATGCCCAGGTGTTCCATGGCCACCGTAAGCGTATTGCCGCTTATTGCCGTAACCGTACCCCGTGCAATAGCCGGATGCGTGTTCGCGGGTAAGTCATAGACAACCTTTGCGGTAATGGTGCTTGCTGATTGTGCGCCCTTAACCCAAACATTGTCATTAACGGCAAGGTCGGCCAACACAATGACACTTCCGAATGCACGACGTAACTCGGCATTTGTCGTCAGAACGGTCATTGTTTCTCCGTCTTTAGTTTTCATGGAGAAACCAGTGCTGCTTACTGCCGTAATCGTCCCAGTTACGACAGCCATGCGCTTCTGTTCTGACGGATTCTCGGTGTCACCGCGATCATGACTCCAGACCTTGGTGAAAAAACCAAGACCGACCCCTCTCTCCTCTCCTCTTATGTCCGAACTGGTGTTGCCGCGAAAATCGACGTTCGAGGCAAGCGTCACGCCTGGCGCGAGGACGGCAACCGACAAAACCAAACTTGTAACAATTCGATTAAACTTACTCATACCGTTAATAATTGATTAATGACTAAAATTGTCATACGTAATAGCAGACGGATGACTTAGTCTATTCTTTCGTGTTGTCTCATCCAACACCACTCATGAGGTTGAATACCAAACAAATGACGACTAGAATAACCCAGAAGAGCTTGTCTTATTGATCTACTACATACACCCCCTTCTCTTTTTGTAAGAATATGGAAGAAACCCCGTCTTATACTTCGATGGCCAAAGATGACCACGAACGTGGAAAAGAAACTCTCGAACGTAGGTTTACCGATGCCTATGAGTTATACAATGACGCTATATTTCGTTTTTGTTACTTTCGAGTCTTCAACAGGGAACGTGCCAAAGAACTCACACAAGAGGCCTTCTTGAAAACCTGGCACTACCAAACCGAACAAGGTAAGACAATTGATAACTTGCGCGCTTTCCTCTACCGCACCGCCCGAAACCTAATCATCGATGATTCACGAAAACATACGACCGTGTCGCTCGACGAACTCAGAGAGCAGGGGTTTGATCCAACAGGAGACGGTGGAAATTCCATAGAACAAGGGGCAGAGATTAGTCTCATAGTTCAACACCTTGCTACTGTTCCAGAACCGTATCGCATGGCTGTACACCTTCGCTACATTGACAGACTTAGCCCACAAGAAATTGCTGAAATAACAGACACACCAGTTAACACCGTATCGGTCCACATTCATAGAGGTATTGAAAAACTGCGAACCGTTACTTCCGAAGAGCATTTGCCAAACGATAACAACCAACTATGAAAAACGAACCACAGCATGAAATACCGATTGAAGCCGCTCGCCTACACCAGGTGAGTACTGAGGTTCGTTTAACAACTGACGAGCGGGACACGATGCGCAAAAATATTCTTTCTTATATGAACCAGCATCCCGCGATTCCATCAACAACGGTTTTCACGCGATTCAAGGAACTACTCAATAGCTTACAGCCAAGAGTTATCCTACTGAGACCCGTGGGCGCAGTTTTCCTGATTTTGGTACTGATTAGTGCCAGCACAGCAACTGCTGCCGAACAATCCTTACCGGGCGACATACTCTACCCTGTAAAGATTAACGTAACCGAACCCGCACGAGGGCTGCTTGCTCTTTCAACGGAGGCGCAAGCTGAGTGGCAGTCTCTGCTACTTGAACGACGTATGAACGAAGCCACTGAACTGAGCGAACAAGGTCGGCTTGATAAAAATAATTCTGTTATTGTTTCTCGTCAGATTACAGAGCAGGTGACAAAAACCGAAGATGCTTCAAAAAAACTTCAAAGAGAGGACCAGCAAACAACAGCAGTTACCATTCAATCTTCAGCAGCTGCGTCGCTGGCGGCTCAAGCACAAGTATTTGCTCGGATTAACAGCGACAATACTCCAGACGAAAACCAAGATGACACCTCCAGGGACGCACTTATTTTAACCATGCGCAAACAAGCAGAACACGTAGCAGCGGCTGCAGCAAAGACGGCAGCAAAGATCGAAAAACGTACGGACTCCGACGCACTCAAACGCACCGCGACCCGCCAACAAAAGTCGTCTGAAGACGCCATTGATGCTGCCAAATCTTTGTTAACAAAACGACAAGACGAGCTTGATGCGCAAGCAGTACTTGACGCACAGACAACACTTGATGCCGCCATCAACGCGGGACTTGAAGGAAAGCAATTGTTCGCAACAAACGAGTACGGAAAAGCATACGTTAAGTTTCAAATGGCTGAAAGTTTCTCAAAACAGGCATCTGTACTTATGCGCACGAGTAAACGTCTGCGTTCAAAACTAAAAAATACGGAAAAGCATCCCGATGTTACCAACAAAGAGATTCTTGAAAATGATAAGAATAACGACCCTACTTCAGAAAGCTCAAAGAACAAAACGGGAAGCGAGGGCGGATCAGTAGAACTACAAATTAGCACAGGGGCAAATGTTGTTTCTTTGCCAACAATAGAAAACAATTCTCGCGCAAACACAGAAAGCAAACCGTCTACAGATACTGAATCGCAAGAACCAAGCAAACAAGATAACCAATCAGAAACAAATCTGTCCCCATCCTCCGATAACGGCGTGCTGCGCAGTATTTTTGACTTACGTTAACATAGCGCAGAAGGAAATCACTCGCTCCCAAAAAATTCACGAAGCACGTTGTCGCTTGCTAAAACCGGTCTTCCCTATCAACGTTCCTCCTGGTACCGGCGCTGAACAATGAGGCAAAGACTATGAAGCGAATAGAGATATCCTTTACGCTGTGATCTGGCTGAACCAACAACATGCCCGAGATGCGCGTTACATTTTTTACAAACGACCTCGTTGCTTGAATAATCTAAATTCATTCTTTTTACTTTTAAGTAAGGATGATTTATTCTGGCGAGAACACGGATGCTCGAACCGCGTAACGCACCAATAATCGACCGCGAAGAGAATAACTCTGAACGACAGCTATGACAACGACAGACAAAATTTGTTTGTGTATTTTCTACCATGTAATTTTCTCAATAGAATGATGGTCCGACGAGCACATTTATCAACCACGAGTAATAGAGAGTGCTGCGCTTACGGGTACACGTAAAGCTTGCCGGCTCCCTTGCCGTCACACGTAACAAGGTAACCAACGGGTTTTTCTGCGGCAGGGGCCGTAACAACGACGAAACCAGCACCGGAAACTGTGTATGCGTGCGTGCCGATGGCCAACACATGGGGAACAGAATCATGATTTTCTAAAACAACACTAGCCCCTTGCTTTACATTAAGTGACCCATAACTGGGCAGACCAGTAATGGCACTACAACTGGTGATCTGAAAACGGTAATCATAGATTTGCTTTGCTTCGCCATAATCTAACTTTGCGCTCACAGCAAGATCATCTGTGCCATATGAAGCCACGCCCGCGCGAGCATTTTTTATTGCAGTCGGTTGTTGAAGGGCCGTAATTTGTTCACCGCCTAAAAACTCAGTGTCCTGTACTGTCGCGGTGTTTTCACCTGTTACCGCAATCGGTTTGCTCATCGTGCGCAACCAATAAACACCAGCGCCCAACATTACTGCAACTACTAAAACGACAAGTATGCGGAGATAAATCACTTTTTTCATAGAAATAGCAGTCATTAAATTTGCTTATATTTAGTTGACGAAACACTTTTAAAAAAATTACACCGAGAGGCGCAGTATTCGATATATGTCAAAAACTTTGAAAACCCTGGCCACGTATGAATGTTCCGACTGTACTGCGGTCAATGAAAGGCCGAAGCTTCGTATGGAAAATGTCTATGACCACCAGTACTCCCTCCGAAACAGATTTATCCACGATTACCATGCAGAGCAGCGGTTGCAATTTATAGTCAACTCTGTATAGTGTCAAAACTTATCGCCTTGCAAGTCAGAAACGCGAAACGCGAAAGTGGGAGAGGAAAAAATGAGGAAGAGTGAAGCATCGAGAGGGTCTGTGGTGGTGGCTGTACTTGTGGTGGTTGCGGTAGCCGTTATCGCGGTTTTTTTCAGGCATTGGACCGAGGTCATCATTCTAGAGCCGAGTCTTCTAGACGGAATGAGCTGTCAACGGGCAGTGGTGGCACTCGGCGACGACTTCGAGGACCGGCGGCCGGATTGTCCGGAGATGAGCGAACTCGATCGTTGGGCCGCTTTGGTCATAACGTGCCGAGCGAACGAAGCAAAAGCAACGCAACTACCGGACATCTGCCAACGAAACCGCAACGGGCGCACTGAGTACGTCCGCCTCTACTACGGAGAGGCACTCAGTGGCGACTGGGACGACTGTAAACTCAGGCGAAACTGGCAATGTAGGGATCTCAGCAACAAGGAGTGCCTCAAGGCCGGTTTTGATGTCATGGAGGCACCACCAGAATGGTGCCCCACGCTCTAGGAGGGCAAGTACAACGAGGGCGGTCGCACTACCAACAGGTATGTGTGACCGCCCTCGCTTCGTTATTTACATAAACAATTTGAAACGACAGGCATGAATGGGCGTTTTTCTTTCGATGGACTATAATTTAAATATGCCCCATGACCTAGAAGTAGCTCCAGGAATTTACCAACACTACAAAGGTGACAAGTACCGGGTTCTTTTTGTCGCCACCAATGCAACAAATGAACAAGAAAGAAATAAGGTCGTTGTTTATATTTCACTAAAAGACGGGTCGGTTTACTACCGCGACCTCGGTGAATTTACGGAAATTGTTGAGTGGCCCGACGGTGGGAGAAAATCTCGGTTCATAGGTGCCTACACTTCTTTTAAAAAACGAGTTCGGAAACAGTAATTTTTTTGTTTAAAACCTTTCGCGAAGGGTCTCTGCCCCTCTTTTAACTCCTCGAACTGACACCCTCAGAGAGGGTGCTTTGTCTTGACTTGTTTTACGGTTTATGAAAATGTACACGCCGGACCTTCTACTCGCAGGGAGGTACTATTTTGCAAGGAGTGTACACATGACGACCACATCGAGTGCGCAGCAGGCTTCAGCACCACGAGCGAGACGGCGGTCACTGACCGACCACGAAAAGGAGGTCCTTCTCCTGGTCTGCGAAGGACTCACCAACGCGAGAATCGCCTCCAATCTGGGGGTGGGGCGAGAGGCGGTCAGGTCCGCGCTCAAGCGGATCTTCCGCAAGCTCGGTGCCGGCAACAGGACGAGGGCGGCCGCGCTCTTCGCTCAGCAGGAAGGGGAGCAACGGGACCCTGAACGTCAGAAGCCGAGACTGACCGCGCGAGAGCTGCAGGTTCTTCGCCTCGTGCGCGACGGACGGACGAACAGCGAGATCGCGACCCTCCTCATGGTTTCCAAGGAAACCGTGAAGTCCGAACTCAAGCGCATCTTCCGCAAGGTCGGCGGCAGTAACAGAACGCAGGTGGCGGTACTTCTCACCAGAAACGGCTGGATCTAGTCCAGCCCGCCTACGGACCCTAAAAGGGGTCCAACCGATGGCGAGAACAGACGGCGACCGACCCAACCAGTCGGCCGCCGTTTCTCCTTTTTTTAAAAACCTCTGTAAAGGAGTTCAACTGTTTCTAATACTTCGCCGAAGTGGGCAGGTATGTCATAATTAAAATATGCCTGAACACAAAAACCCATCTGACCAAACGAAGAAGGATGCCCTTCAACGTTTTGTTGAAACACTGAAACCTCACCGTGATGTATACAATGCAATCGCCGGTATTAAGCTTGCTATACTCATGCTAGACGGAGTGGACCCGGTAGACGACGATAAACTACAACATGCACTTGACCCTGTTAAGACATGGCAAGAATATTTTGCGGCGCATGGACCAGCACAAGGCTTTGCTCTGGGAAACAGGGAAGACGACGACCCAACGATGGTTACTGCATTTAACGACTTAGTACATCAATTCAACGCCGAGCGCGAGAGGATAATTCAGGAAAGAGATTCTACATCCTTAATTGCGTACGACGAAAAGTTCCGCAAGATTATCTATGAATAGAATAAGTTATAGCTATAGTAATGGTCATGCTGTTTCATAAAGACTCTGCAAAAACTTTAATAGTAAAGACTTATTTATCACTATGAAACTACAACCACTGAAAAAACTTATTAATCTTACAGGCAAGACCGCGATAGTTACTGGCGGCGCCATGGGAATTGGTCTCGGCATTGCACGACGTCTTGCTGAAGCGGGAGCGAATGTGGTCATTGCTGACTACAACGAAAAGGCCGGCAAAGCAAGCACCAAAGAGCTACAAACAAACGGATGGATTGCTGCTTTTATAAAAACCGACGTTAGTCACGAACGAGATGTTCAAGCGGCAGTTAACTTTACTGTTGCCACTTATGGACATATCGACATCCTTGTGAACAATGCCGGCATCTACCCGACGATCCCTGTATTAGAAATGAAGCTCGATGATTTTAAGAAAGTAATCGAGGTAAACTTGCAAAGCGTTTTTCTGTTCACTAAGGCCGCAGCAAAAATTATGATTAAACAAAGCAACGGTGGAAAAATCATTAATATTACTTCGGTCGACGCACTTCACCCATCATCTGTCGGTCTCGCGACCTATGACGCATCAAAACATGGACTCTGGGGTTTTACTAAAAATTCCGCACTTGAGTTTGCGCCGTATAACATCCAGGTAAACGCTATTGCCCCAGGAGGCATCACCACACCAGGAACAGGAGCCGGCTTGCCGGTAAATCCCAGCATGACAGCGCTCCTTAAAAAATTTAAAGAAAAAATTCCCATGAAGCGCATGGGTGAACCCGATGATATTGGGAAAGTCGCCTTGTTTTTGGCTACTGATCTTTCGAGCTACATGACCGGGTCGCAGGTGGTGGTAGACGGCGGTGTTTTGCTCACGTGAATTGAAATTGCTATCAACACGAAGTTTGTGTTACCATGAAATTTCTAGTTATCTCATACCCCTGTGGAAAGTAACAAAGTTACTATCGACGACCTTGCTGTAATGATCAATAAAGGTTTTGAAAAGGTTGAAAAGGACATCGACGAACTTAAAAAAGGACAGGATCGCATTGAGCTACGCCTTGATAATGTTGCTTATCGATAAAGTCGGGTACAACCTTACTGAAACTTATCAAAGACAGAGGTTTTGCAAAGTGAGGTAGGTTATTAATTTTTTTTCACCCGTTCGACCACCGCCACTTTCACTGTGCGCAAAGTAGTTTCTTTAACAATCAGTTGAATATCTTTATGTTCTACAACGTCCCCTATTTTAGGAAACCGACCAAGACGATCGAGAATAAATCCTGACACGGTTGTAAAGTCCTCATTTTCTGGCAGCTCAGACTGAAGATGCTTGTTAAAATCGATAATGGAAACGTCGCCAACGACAAGAAGTTTGTCCCCTTCCTGTTTAATCGCCCCACTTACTTCGTCAGTTTCGTCCGTAATGTCTCCAACAATCTCCTCTAAAATGTCCTCTAATGTGACCAGCCCCTCGATTTCTCCATGCTCGTCGGCAACCAATGCCATGTGCGCTTTTTTTCTTTGAATTCTTTGCAGCACCTGACCAATTTTCATCGTACCTGGAACAAAATAGGGCGGTAACAAAAACTCACGAAGCTGAAGTCCTTGCATCCCCTTTTCAAACTTTGGAAGCAAACGTTTCGTATAAAGAATACCAATGATGTTGTTCATGGTTCCCTCGTAGATTGGTACTCTTGAGTAACCCGACTCAATGGCTTTATGAACAACATCTCGCGCGGGCTCGTTAATATCAAAAGCAACCATGTGCGTACGCGGTATCATAATTTGCCGTACGCTCAAGTCAGAAAAGTCAAAAACGTTTTCTATTATATTATGTTCATGCGATTCAATGGTACCGGCGCGACGGCTTTCTAAAAGAAGTGCTCTGATTTCCTCTTCTGAAAGTTTAGTCTCAGTGAAGGTTGTTGAGTCGTGAAATAATTTCAAAAGTAAATTGGAAGAGACGTTCAATGCTTTAATCGGCAACGCATTAATTTTTGATAACCACCAAACAGGATAAGCAGCGAGAAGCGCTAAAGTTTCCGCATAACGTAACCCCAAAGACTTCGGCACCAACTCCCCAATGACGATGTTAACGTAGGCAACCACAACAACAACGGTTGTAAAACTAATGGCGTAAGCGTGTTCAGCAACAAAAGGAATATCGAACCTACTAAGGAAACTAGCCAACTCACGGGCGATACTCGAACCAGCAAAAGCCGAAGCGGCAATGGTAATAACAGAGATGCCTATTTGAATGGTGGCAAACATGCGCTCTGGTTTTTGATACAATTGTTGAATGATCTGCGCGCGTCGATTGCCTTTCTTAACCAAACCGGCTAGATGGGTTTTCCGTACGGCAATAAAGGCAATTTCACTCATGGAGAAAAAACCATTGAGCAAAGTCAACAAAAAAACGATAGCAATTTCTGAAATCATTTTGGCTCTCTAGCGGATAAACAAAGAGATTATTAGTATAGCGGCTAAAGTTGCCAATTGGCAAAGACATAAAGAAACGCTCACTATTCTTTTACGCCTCCTTTAAACGCTCTTTTGCATCATTGCCGGCGGCGTAAAAGCACGATAAAGTACAAAAACTGGAAAAATCAATCGTAGAATAACCCTTGTAAAACTTGAATGAACATGCTACATTGGGTCGTTATCTTAAAAAGATAACAAATAAGCTATAAAAGAAATGAAGAGCTGTTGGGATATTTCTTCTCTCGAAAGTAATCAGAGGAGAACGATTTCCCAACCGCTTTTTGGGAGAGAAGCGGTAATGGAACGTTCATTTTAGGATTGTAGCCCCGGCTCCGAGGTAAATCGGGCAAAGGAGGAGAAGGGTGTTAGAAACAGTTTGGGCTTTTGTTCAGATCATTGGGATCGACGTGATCATGGCAGCCGACAATGCTGCGATAGTAGCAATGATCGCAATGACAGTGCCGCTAACTGAGCAACGTCGTGTCCTTGTATTCGGCACAGGACTAGCGGTAGCTCTGCGAGTAGGGCTGGCCGTTTTCGCGTCGTTCTTGATGCAATATGTTGGGTTAACCTTAGCCGGTGGATTTATCCTCTTGTACTTCGCACACGGAATGTACAAAGAGATGTGCTGGCACGGTACTACCCACGGCGGTACGAAATATAGGTACAAGTCATTTCGACACGCCGTGCTGCAAATAGGGATTGCGGACACAGTGATGAGCATCGACAACGTCCTCGCGGTCTCGGGAATAGCCAACGGTCACGTTCAAATGACCGCATTCGGGCTACTCCTATCCGTGGCTCTCATGGGAGCTGCCGCCGGGTTTCTCGCGCACACGATCCAGCGCTACCGGTGGATAGCGTGGGTCGGCCTTGCCATGGTCGGATGGGTTGCCCTTTCAATGATTTGGAAGGGTGGCATCGAAGTCGTCACAGCCGCTGCGGCAGCAACAATGCGCTAGACCTCGTAACCGAACTCGGAACGGTTAACTCTCCGAGCGCCAACTAGATAGGCGCAAGTATCTGGTAGGAGGACGCACTTGGAACGCGTCCCCTCTTCTGAATTCACTATCACTCAATGATAGCGGAATCAGAAAAGGGCATTATGACAACTTGAGTAAAATATTTTTCAAAAAATTAAGCGGCTCTTTACCCTCGACAAAAACCCTAAAATACTGTAGGTTGCAATCGATCTGTTCGTTATAGACAGGGTCGAAATTCTTTGGCAGAGTAATTTGCCATGACTTTCGTCCCCGACTTTCTGAATAGATCCCTGGGGCAATAGGGGCACCGCCAGGGCTCCCCGTCTGGTTTCTGCCAGACAAACTATTGCCCTTACAGGTTCAACGCGGGGAAGGAAAAGTGACACTCCTTCCCCCATTCAATTATTGATTAACGTATTTAGTATGACTGAACGTGCCACAGAAATAGAAATAGTGGCTACAACAGTGACTGAGGTGATAGAAGCAGTTCTTTCCCGCATTCCGAACTATAAAATAGACCTAATTGACGAACCTATTGGAGAAGAAGCAACTTCACTAAACGATTTTTTAGAAAACAATAATGACGGTAGTGAATGGACAGATCCAAAAGGTTTTAAAATAAACATTGCTGGTGGAGAATATAAAATTTCATTTTGAAAACGTTAACAAAAGACGACCCCCGTGTACAGCTGTAGTTACAACCATCCCGTGTGTTTCTCTTTGTGCGTAACGAAATGTTGTTTGAAATTGCATCATCTTCACCACTACAGCGACTGACCACCGATCACTCGGTTACGCTCGACTTAAAAACTCCTCGCGACAACTGATCCCTTGCTTTGATTGAAAATGAAAACAATGTACATTACACTTCAATACATTGCATGATTTTCAGCATAACTATGTGGAATAACTTTTCAATATCGGCCTTTCTTGCTGGTAAATCTATTCTAAAGGGAAACCGAGCGGTTTTGATATTAACGCCTATCGTTATTAGTTTTTCAATTGCGAACTTAGTTTTTTCTGCGTCACTTTTTACTGGAATGATTCGTTCTCTCGAAGCACAGCTCATTGATAATCTTTTTTCAAATATCCTCATTGAACCACAGGACGACCATCAGTACATAACAAGCGTCGATAGCATCGTGAACAACATAGCGAGCATTTCATCGGTTATCGCTGTCGCGCCTCACTATAAAACTGGTGCCCAATTCTCTTTTGACCCTGAAAAAGATAACCTCCATGTAACCAAGCGTGAATATCAAGTTGTTGGGGTTGATCCGCCGGTCGAAGAAAAGGTTACAAAGATAGCACAGTCGATGATCGCTGGCCGCTACTTGGAACCAAGTGACCGCGATGGTATTTTGATCGGCGCTGAAGTCGCAGGAGGTGGTTTAGGGTCTTTCGAAAAAATATCGCTCGGAGGCGTCACTGTTGGAAGCAAAATACGTGTAGCGTACGGCAATGAACGTGTGCGGGACTATAAAGTCATCGGCATTTTTAAAACGGGCATGGATGGCATTGATATTATGACATTTGTTACCCGCAAAGAGTTCGAAGCAGTGCATGGTATCACTGACAGTGCTCACGAAATTATGGTGCGTTTACCAAAACTGGGTAACGAAGACAAAATAATCGACCAGATACGGACTCTGGGATATGCCAAGTTAAAAATTGGCCCATGGAGTTCTTTTTCCAACTTTACAGCAGGTATGTCTAATAGTTTTGAAATTCTCAACTTCATAACAGGGATCATAAGTCTCGTGGTGGCTTGCACGACGATATTCATAGTTATTTTTATCCAGGTCGTGAATAAAAAACGCCAACTTGGCATACTGAAAGCCATCGGTGTCAGTGAAAGAATTATCATTCATTCATTCATTCTGCAAACTTTTTTTTACGGACTTGTCGGATCACTCTTGGCGGCGCTCATTATGTATGGAGTAGCACGTCCGTATTTTGATCACTATCCCCTAAATATGGGATTTGCCAAAGTTAAACTACTTATCGAACCGTTAGAAATGTTAAAAAGCGTAGCAATAATTGTTACCGCAAGTCTTATTGCTGGCTTTATTCCTGTTTGGTTTACCATTCGTCAATCCATTATTAAAGCTATATGGGGATGATAGAGGTTAATAACTTAACGCGGACTTACCCAGGCAAAGTACCGACACTGGCGTTGCGAGGTGTTACGTTCACCATTAACGAAGGAGAATTTGTCGCTATCATGGGAAAAAGTGGTTCTGGAAAATCAACACTGCTGCATCAGCTCGCGCTTCTGGATATACCCACAAGTGGATCGCTAACGATTGGCGGCAACGATGTCATGGCTTTAAGCGAACACCAAAAAACTCTTTTTCGACTCATGAACATTGGCTACGTTTTTCAAGAATATGCGATTTTGACCGAACTGACAACCCTCGAAAACGTTGCTTTGCCGCTGCGCGTTCGTGGAGGGCTGTCACGTAAAGATGCTCATAACGAGGCCTCGCAACTACTCGATCGTGTAGGACTTAGCAACCGTTTACATCATTACCCGGGCGAACTATCGGGCGGCGAACAGCAACGTGTGGCGATTGCACGGTCACTCATTAACAAACCGCGCATACTACTAGCGGACGAACCATGTGCAAATCTCGATACCGCATCTAGCGAAACGGTTCTTCGCTTGTTGCGAGATCTCAATAAAAACCTTGGTCAGACTATTGTAATGATCAGCCACGAGCCTGAAGATCGCGAATGGGTTGATAGAATTTTATGGCTGAAAGACGGGCTTATTGATCATATTGACAAAAAAGCATCGTAAATTGCTCCACGAAAAAGCATCTGCTTCTCTCAAAGCCACCCATTGCCAAGACCACAAAAATCACCTAGCATGTCGAGACATGGCAAACAACGTTATTCTTCGTTTCGACGAAGTTATTTTTAATTACGGCAAAACCAAGCCCATACTGGATGAGGCCAGTTTTTCCGTGCGCAATGGCGCTAAAGTTGCGCTCATGGGACAAAATGGTGCTGGCAAAACTTCTCTCTTCTCTTTGATTCTTGGAGAACAAAAACCCCAGTCGGGACGAATTTATTTAACGCCGCAAGACGCCACCGTTGGCATTGCAAAGCAAGTTGTCGCAGAGGAACAAAAAGATCTTACGGTGCGTGATTTTTTTGCTGCAACATTTACTGACGTCCCTTACAACTTAGACAAGCGCATTGCAGACGTTCTGGATGCTGTAAACTTAAAAACCGACCTCACAAAAAAAGTACGCGAGCATTCCGGCGGTGAGCAAGCACGGCTATTGCTCGCCTACGCGCTCATTCAAGACCCCGATATTTTGCTGCTTGATGAACCAACCAATAATCTTGATCAAGACGGGATTGCTCATCTCACCATATTTCTTGTCATGTACGAAAAAACAGTTATGGTAATTTCACACGATGCAGACTTCTTAAACGCCTTTACGGACGGTGTCATTTATCTTGACGTGCATACACATAAAACTGAGCAGTATGACGGCAACTACTCCAACGTTGTTGATGAGATAGCCCGCCGGATTGAACGTGAACTCATGCAAAATGCTCAAGCCGAGCAGCAGATTAAAAAGAAAATGGCGCAGGCAGAGGTGTTCGCACATAAAGGTGGTAAACTCCGTTCTGTTGCCAAGCGCATGCGCGAAAACGCCGAAGACGCCGCCGAAAACATGGTTGAGACACGCCGTGAAGACAAAACTATTCGTGACTTCACTATTCCGGTTCAAGAATTTCCATTTGATTTTAACGGAGCAATTCTTGATATAAACAAGGTTAGCATTGTCAAAGAAGGTAAACTGGTGATGAAAGAAGTTGCCTTGACCCTGCGCCGTCGATCGCACCTTCTGCTTGCTGGCCCGAACGGTATCGGCAAAACAACATTACTGAAACAAATCGCCGCTGGCGAAGCGAAGGGTACAAAAATTGGTATGGGTGTACGTGTTGGATACTACGCGCAAGATTTTTCTATGCTCGACTTCAGTCAAACAGGACTAGCATGTTTAACGAACGCCATGGAAAAACCAGACGAACATATTATTCGCTCCACCGCAGCAGGATTTTTACTTGATGGCAAAGTTATTGGTAACGAAATTCGCTACATGTCTGAAGGACAAAAAGGGCTTCTAGCTCTGGCAAGACTCGTCCTGATGCGTCCAGGGCTCATTATTTTAGACGAGCCGACAAACCATATAAATTTCCGCCATTTGCCGATTATTGCCAAAGCGCTTGATGGTTATGAAGGCGCCATGGTGCTTGTGAGCCACATTCCTGACTTTGTCGCACAAATTCGCATTGATCACACGATTGATCTTGGTCGACTGTAAAAGGTATTGACCCCATAGAAAGCCCTAGACTCTTAAGTTCGCCCACGGGCGAGTTGAGAAAGACGGCTCGGCAGAGCTCCGCAAGCAGCAATTTACACCATTTTGTGCGTACGCACAAAATGGTGTAAAAATAATAAAATACAAAATCACTAAAAGTAATCAGCGACCACGCCCCAAGGGGACGGGATGTGTAATGGTGATTCCACTTCGCCGAGTCAAACTCACCTCCTTCGCTTAAGCTTCGGACGGTCAAGGACCTCCTTCGCTCCCACTTCGTATCAAACTACGGCGGGACACAGCAATGCTACGGACGGTCAAGGACCTCCTTTGCTTAAGCTTCGGACGGTCAAGGAGCTACGCGGGATATTTTTGCTCACCCCCAACAATTGCACTAACGTTTTTTAAGCGTATCGCTTGATATCACGCGGTCGTAACGGCGACCGTTGAAAATTATTGTGGGAATTTTAATGGTACGAATTTGTTGCTCAACGACCGCACGGTGTTCTTTAATGATTTGAACCACTTTATCCGAATGTGCCATTTCAGTAACGCGCGCAATGGTCGCTTCATCATAGCCAAAAGTCGGCAACATTTCTTGCAGCTTATGTTCGGCTTCAGTTTCGCTGTAGAGCGTATTAAACTTTACCTGCATCTGAACTCCGTCACCGTCTGCACCCAGCAATATTGTCTCAAGTAGTTTCCAGTCTGCGGGCGTCGTCCCATCAAGCTTCGAGGGTGGAACGAGTTTTACTGCTTCGAGATATTGCGCAATGAGATATGAGTTGGCAAATTTGTAACCACTCTTTTGCTGCGGATCAGGAATAGGATAAGCAATATAGGTTAGGTTGTGCGTATGCTCAAAGTCAGCTGCTTTAATATTATTTAATAACGAAGCGCAATAATGGCATCCCGGATCGAGAATTTCTAGCGCCGTTATTTTTTGATTATCAAAAGGGGCATAGTACGTGCTCTCCGCCGTCGTGAAGTCAGCAGCATTCCAGCTCCGCAGCCGATTCGGCACAAGACTCGTAGTGTTCGCTACGTTCACAAACGGCCGAGCCGCCCACGATGCCAGTTGTCCTTGCTGAAACGATTCAAACAAATCAAGATTCTGTGAAGGAACGGCACAGGCTTCTCCTGCTAACGAGCAAGACTCTGCAGCCTGCGGATTGCAGGTATCATAAACAAAGAGGTTAAGCCCCGAAACCGCAACATATATAAGACTCCAAATGGATAAACCAACAAAGACGAGGGCGAGCCAATTTGACCACCTTAAGAAAAAACGTGCGAGGAGTGGTGAACGTCGAACCAGTTTACCGGCAATGATACCTTTAATTTCTTCGTCAAAATGAATATCGCACGGCCGAAAAGTAAGGCGGCGGCCAACACAATACCAAGCTTTTTTAGCAAGCCCCCGATAATAGGCAGAGAATATACCCAAAATGAGAAAGACGATAAAAGCGGCGATGCAAAACATATTCTAAAATGCTTGAAGGGTTGATGAAATAATTTTTACAACACGAGAAACATCGGCATGAGTATTTTGAAGTCCAAGAGACAAACGTAGAAGTGGAGGCAATTTTAGTACTTTTTGCAAATAATAATGACAGCAGAAATATCCGCTCCGCGCCATAACCCCTTGTTCTGATAGCATGAGCGAGAGGCGATGCGCGTCAGCGTTTGGAAAAGAAAAAGCTACCACAGGACTCGCACTGCTATTCACAAGATTAATCGCCGGAATTGTTTTTAGCTCATCCAAAAAAGTTTGAGACAGCTCGCGCACATGCACATCAATTGCTTTATTACTCGGACGATATTTCGATAGCCACTCAAGAGCAGCAGAAAAACCAATGATGCCAGCCCAATTTTGCAGCCCCGGCTCAAGCCGAGTATGAAGTTCACCCTGTTCGTCAATGAGTGAATACGCAAGCTCGGAAACGTCGCTCACCATCCCGCCGCCAATAAAACTGATATCGAGATTCTCGAGTAAACTTTTTTTGAAAACAATAAAGCCAAGACTCGGCCCGTACATTTTATGCGAAGAACCGAAGAGACAATCAAAATCAACGTTGGCAAGGAGTGATCGGTGATACACCATAGACTGCGCTGCGTCGAGGAAAAGAAGCCCACCCGCGGCGTGCGTATCGCGAGCAAGGTCCGCAACGTTCACACACTGTCGCCCATCAACGTTTGATGTCGTGCTAACAAGAACGACGCTCCGTTCAAGTTGATTTTTATTGTATGAAAGTGCGCCATCAGCAGCTCTCTCAAGCACGAGCCGAGACAACCCATACTTTTTTGCCACCGTAATCGTCGGCAGAAAAACAGAGTTATGCTCAATTTGGGAAGTAACAATATTCTTGAACCGGTCAACCTTGAGCTGCTGCAATACCAGGTTGATACCGTACGTTGTATTTAAAGTAAAAGCGACAGCATATTCATTCGCCGATTTTCCAAGAGCGTCCAATAACCGACGTCGGGCAATGCTAACCGCATCGTCAACCCGTCTCCCCCACTCATATTTTACGCGACCACCACAGGCGTTGTAATTCTTGTAATAATCAATCTCGGCGTCAATAACTTCCTGCGGCCGCAGTGTTTGGCACGCCGAATCAAAATATAATTGTGTCTCGTCAAGATATGCAAAACTCGATGTTTCTGTATGTTGTCGAGAACGAGTGCCGAAAAGCATTTGCGAAAATCAATGATATCTTACATTGAGCATATCAAGAATTGACCATTATTTCAAGCATATTTGATTACATAATACTGTAGTCTTTTGTTGTTTTTTGTTGTCGCAATAGTGTGCAATGTTTGCATAAATTTATACCTTTTAGAAAGACGACGTCCGGGCGGCTGCAGTATTGCAACCGTCCGGACGCATTTCGACTGTGGTGGGGTTTTCGGCCTCAACGGCAGGGATGGATACCGTGCTGCCGGAGCATTCTGCGCATCCACCCGATGGTGGATGGCTTCTGTTTTCGACGGGCAAGAGAATCTCGCCTACTTCCGCCCATCGTAGCGTTGATGTTGTGCTTCTGGCACTGCTCGACAAGCTTCTCGCGCGCCGTCGCAAGCTCGCGCTCTCTTTTCGTCGGGACGCCTACCCTCGGCTGGTAGAATACTCTTCCTCTTGATCCAAAAATTGTCGAACTCATCTGGTCCTCCTGCGACCACAAACGTTACGTACCCCAAAATCGACGACGTGACTTTAACATAGACCCTTTCAACCTACAACTTAAACTATGCTGGTTCTTATGGTACACTAATTAAATAGATACTTTGTTATAGTCTAGAGAATATTACCTTTTTATAAATTTATGCCAAATCACCTTTCATTATTACATTCCCTCTTTGGTGACACTGAAGAGCCAAAAAGAAGGAAGATACTACGCTCCATCAAAGCTAAAGCTGACTCCAAAAGAACAGTATCAGAAAAAACCGCCGATTGGATGACGGCTCATTTTGGGAGTATAACTTTTTTACTACTGAACTTTTTTTTGTTTATCGTTTGGTTAGTTATTAATTCTGAACGAACAAAAGGACTTCCCAACTTTGACCCCTTCCCATTTAACCTACTAACAACAATCGTTTCACTAGAAGCAATTATTCTTGCTATTTTTGTTCTGATATCGCAAAACCGAAGTATGAAAGTGGACGACCTAAGAGAAGAGGTTCATTTACAGATAAATCTCATTGCTGAAAAAGAAGTAACAAAAGTAATGAAAATGATGGTTCTATTGTTAAAAAAACATGATATAGATGTATCGGAAGATCCTGAACTAAAAAAGCTTCTTAAGCCCATCAGTGAGGAAGAGATAGAGCGGATATTAGAAAAAGAAATTTTGTAAACCATCTGTATTGCGTAAGGCGTACTGCGCAAGGATGATATTACACTTGCTATTTATCGCTATTTAGCATAGTATCAAGCAACTCACCACTCATATAAAAATCTATGAACTCACCATTTCAACGTAATACTCGAGGAAAACGCAGCGACGGGGACAGATTTAGTAGCGATAAGCCCTGGAAAAAGAGCTTTGGCGACCGCGACGGCGCACGTCCGGCACTACACCCTGCTGTCTGCAGTAAGTGCGGCCAAGACTGTGTTGTGCCTTTTAAACCAAACGGCAAAAAACCAATTTTCTGCAGCAATTGTTTCAAAAAAGAAGAGGGCGCAGACGACAATCGATTTAGTCGACCGAGTACCGGGCGACCATATCGTGATGAAGATCGCGGCGGTAGAGAAGATTCTTTAGGGTGGCAACTGAAAACGATTAATAGCAAGCTCGACACTATTTTGAACCTGCTAGAATCTGACACCTACGAAGAACCTAAGCTTGATAAACCAAAATTCAGGAAACGTTAAAGCGACTGAAGACTCCTGAAACGACCCCCGAGTTTTCGGTTTGTCGGCGTTTCTGAAAATTGCTTAACTTTCGCGTTACCGTTTTACACCATTTTGTGCGTGCGCACAAAATGGTGTAAAAGTTAAAAGTCAATATAATCACGACAAGCTGACGGAGTGTAATGGTAATCCCACTTCGCCGAGTCAAACTCGGCTACGAGGGATATTTTTGTCTTCTATATTGTAACCTCGCGGCAAGCCGACGAGGTATTGGGGACAAAAATAAAAAACTCGCGGAGCACCGCGAGAGTTAGCTGGCTGTCGAACGTACTGGATATACAGTCCAGAGTTCGACAGCCCGCCGCTGCGAAGGAAGCTTCCTACCCTGCCAGGAGTCCCTCCTTGAATTCCTCGAACGGGATAGCTTCCCCTTCGGGTTCTGCGTAATCGGGGTCAACGTTGTGCCGAGCACGGAAGACCGCAGTTGCACCCGGAACCCATCCGGCTCGCTCTTCGACGGCGGTTTTCAGGGCCGCCCGAGAATGCACGTAGCATTCCCAAAGAGCAGCCTGTTTCAGAAACCGTCGACCACCCATCCTGGGGTTGTCCCTGCTCAGGGCAACAACCCCGTCTCCAGTGACCGGTCCGGAGGTCACTATGTATCCTCGGCCGCTTTCATCCACTCCACTTACCTCGCTTGGTTATTCTGTCCTGCTGGTCAAACCAGACGCGAACAGTGGGCACAATGGTATCCTTATAAAAGGAAATAATCAAGGAACTCCTTTTGATTTATTATTACTTTGGAAATAACACATTTGAACCTTGCCCAGTCAGACTGGGCGGAGGTTGTCTATTATATTTTTCTTCACAAACTGTTAGTACCATAGCCTAGACTATGGTACTAGATGAAAAATGGGACTTCTAGGTAAAAAATATAATATACTATTCGATATTCCAACATTCTTGAGAATGTGAGAATGACAGAAATAAGTCACTCCACAGATTTCGCTTGCAGTACCAACCCCTACAAAATCAGCAAGTCTTAGTGACTTTTATACAAAAAGTATTATACTAGCATTAAGTTACTATAGTTTATGCACGACCAATATACCCCTGACGACCCTAAGGTTACAAAAAGCAGTAAGGAAGTGCGACCGCCAGCAAGTATGGATGAGGGTCAGGAAATAGGCAAAAGTGAAGTGCCAACGAAAGTTCTTAACATGGCGGAAATAATGCTAGGTAAGTTGGGTGGGCAGACTGACGGTCGTAATGTTACTATTACTCGCTGCAAAGTTAGCATTGATCAAACAAACAACAGTTGTTTTTATTCGATCAGGGGAGCAATTCACACCGAACAATTAAATACACGAACTGACAGTTCCGAACCTCAGTTTGATCGACCAACCGAAGCTGAAGTCATGATTACAACATATCCTCATGAAGTTATTGAGACGAAAGTTGTCAGTACGAAGATAGTGCACCAATAAAAAATACCTCGGCTCGCGCCGAGGTATTTTTCAAGAATTTACTAATCTACCCGTTTGACTTTTTGCGCCGCATCAAAAACTAAATTCGCCGTTTTCCAATTGAGGTTCTTAATATAATCATCAATATAGGTCTTTCGATCTGATCCGTAATCAATAAAGTAAGCATGCTCATAGACGTCTAACGTCAGCACAGGAATAGCACCCCAAACGCCACCCTGATTGTGCGCGTCGCCAGTGTAGACTTTGAGCTCGGCTTCATGCGTGTCCCAGGCAAGAACTGCCCAACCGCGTGCTGCCATACCGCAGGCTTTAAAGTAGCTAAGAAAATTTTCAAGTGAACCAAACTTTTCTTCAAGTGCAGTAATGAGCGAACCGTCAGGAACACCATCACCACCGAGCACATTGAAGTAATACTCATGAAGGTACACGCCATTTGTGGCGAACGTCTCGCCGTCTTTCAAGGCGCGCAGTTCAGAAAATGTCTGGTTGGCACCGGTTAAATCTTTTTTACCCTGCTCAAACGCTTCTAGACTTTCGGCGATCTCGTTCTTCTTCTTAACGTAACCCATGTAGAGCACATCATGGTGCATCGCCATGGTCTTGTCCGAAATACCTTTCAGTGTCGCTTTAAAAGGAAGCGGCTTACCTGTATATTGTTTTGCCATAAAATATAAATAATTTAATAACTTCTATTGAACATCCAGTATACGCCCGCTTAAAAAAGTAGGCAAAACTACCCACGGCTCTTTTGCCGACAAAACAATTTCTAAATTCGGACAAATTTAATTATCTCGGGTAATGCTTTGAGTACAAGGTCAATATCTTCTTTGGTAGTACTCTCGCCAAACGTAAAACGAACACTGCCGGCAATAGACGCTTTGTCGAGTCCTATGGCTTCAAGTACGTGCGACGGCTCCCCTTTTGCACCAGCGCACGCTGCTCCTGTGCCAGCGTAAATTCCCTGCTCGCTCAAATACACAATGAGTCCTTCAGCGTCAACTCCGGGAAGACACACGTTGACGTTGTTCGGCAAACGCAGTGTTGCATGACCGTTTACCGTACTGCCAGGAATGACAGCAAGAATACCATTAGTAAAGTAATCACGAAGAGACGTAAGACAAAGAATCTTTGCCTCGTGGTCTCTGCGCGCCAGCGTTAACGCCGCGGCTAACCCCACAATTGCAGGAACATTTTCAGTGCCAGCCACGAGACCGTGCTGTTGCCCGCCGCCATAAATAAGCGGCGCAAGTGTAATGCCACGTCGCACGTAAAGTGCCCCAACCCCCTTAGGGCCATAAAGCTTAGCGGCGTTCAAAGTCAATAAATCAACCCCTAGCTTTTCAACTGCCAGTGGTAAAAACGCGGCGGCCTGACAGGCATCGGTATGAAAATAAACAGGATGGAGACCTTGAGTAGTACGTTCTCGATTTACACGTTTCATCAATTTTCCGATTTCAACAATTGGCTCAATAACGCCAATTTCATTGTTGGCGTACATGACAGAGACAAGAACTGTTTCTGGAACAATCGCGGCAACAATAGCAGCAGGATCAATCCGGCCTTCACGGTCAACAGGTACGCTCGTAACACGCGCATCTTTGTCTTGAACAAGCGCACGCAACGGTTCTCTCACTGCATCGTGCTCAATAGTCGAAGTAACAACGTGGGGCACTGGCTGATGACTTGCGCGAACAGTGCCAAGAACGGCCAGGTTGTCACTCGCTGTCCCGCTAGGAGTAAAGATGATTTCGTCTGAATGCGCGCCAAGTATTTCGGCAACAGCGCGCGCTGCTGCATCAATAACTACACGACTCTGCTTTCCTAAACGGTGAAGGCTCGATGGGTTGCCATAATACTCGTCGTAATAAGGTGCCATGACCATGGCCACCTCAGGAGCGACCGGGGTCGCTGCCGCGTAATCAAGATAGATATTCGGCTCTTTCGCCTTTTTCTTAAAAAATTGCATATACGTTAATTGTACCCATGAACTATAAAGTAAGCTATGGATTGTTTTACGTCAAAGACATTACATAAAAATCGGATTGACTTTTCATAATGTCTGAGATATTCTATCCAGTCCTAACCAAGGACAGGAGGAATCGACCAATGGCCGACGAAAACGCCCTTCTTTTCGCAGAGGAAGGGAGAAAGAGGATCCAACGCGCCATCACAGCACAAGCGGGTCGCGAGACTCACCTCGCCTGTGAGCGAGGTTTCGTCGATACTGAGACAGGTATCGGCGTAAGCGATACTGACATTCTCGAGGTACTCGAACGCGAGTGGCTTGATCTCCAGGTGATCCTGTCCACTCCTGCCGAGTAGCCGGAGAACCTCCGAACGCGCGCGACGAGAAGGGCGGGAAGATTGGCAACGAGCTGATCGACCCGCCCTCGTCTTTTCTAGCCACTTTTTAATCTTTTATTACTTTTTGAAGCCAAAAAATCTTCTCTAAAAAACCTTCATTTTGAGTACATCACTTAGAATTGACGTTTAAATGCTAAAGGACTAAGGTACTTCGGCACTACTTCATAGTGGAGTGTGATGAGACAAAGCCGAAACTTTCGGCCAGCACCGGAGGAAACAGTGAAGAAACTCATACGCGAGATCACGTTCTCGACGAGAGGGGTGAGCGTTTCTCTCGCCAACGGAGGAGTGTTCGGCATTAACTGCCAAACACTCGACATGACGGTCGATGAGGGCGAGGGCGGTCTAAATAGCGCCGCACTGCCCCACGACAGCGTCATGCGGTTCGAGGTCAGAGATGAGGAGGAGTGCCACTGCGCCGCAGTCGAGGGTCCGACTTTGGGAGCCCACCTGTACGTGGTGTACAGGGACACGACAGGTGGTGAGCAGGGAATGGACATGGGCCTTTTCCCTTTCCGTGATACGCTTCTGCTCCTCTGTGAAGTGTTCAACAAGCTCAAGCCCGTCACGACTGTCCCCTCCACTCCGGCCGAGTAACCTGAGGCCCGAACGCGCGCGACGAGAAGGGCGGGAAGATTGGCAACGAGCTGATCGACCCGCCCTCGTCTTTTCTAGCTACTTTTTAGTGCTTTCGTATTTTAGAATTTTTACACAATTTTGTGCGTACGCACAAAATTGTGTAATTTGATACTTGCGTCACTCGGAAATGCAAATTATGATTTGCATTTCACTCGAATATTTGGCAATAACAATTTAATACTAACAACCGCAAAACACTTTGCCGGACAGGGCGTATATTGCTACACTTGGACACTGCCTATGCCGCAAAATGAACAAGAAATTATCGCAAAAACAACGAGCAAATCCTACCCATTCGGCTTTCGCTCAGTGATTGCAACCGAACAGGCAGAACGAGGTTTGAACGAAGCAGTTATTCGGTTTATTGCGCAAAAAAGAGATGAACCGGTATGGCTCCTCGACTGGCGACTCGCTGCCTACCGCCATTGGCTCACCATGAACGAACCAACCTGGGCAAACGTTGCCTATCCGCAAATCGATTATCAAGCAATGCACTACTACGCGGCACCAAAACAGCGACAGGCACTTAATAGCTTGTCCGAAGTTGATCCTGCAATTCGCGAAACCTTTGAAAAACTTGGTATACCGGTTTTTGAACAGGAACGCTTAGCTGGTATAGCAATTGATGCAGTGATTGACAGCGTTTCCGTAGCGACGAGCGTTCACGAAACACTGCAAAATCTCGGCATTGTTTTTTGTTCTCTCGGTGAAGCCGTACAAAAATACCCCGACCTCGTGCGTCAGTATCTCGGCAGCGTAGTACCTGCGAATGATAACTTTTTTGCAGCGCTCAATGCCGCTGTTATGAGCGACGGCACTTTTGTTTACATTCCCACTGGCGTACACTGCCCTATCGAACTCTCTACTTACTTTCGCATGAATGCCGCCAACACCGGCCAATTTGAACGAACGCTTATCATTGCCGAAGCCGATAGCTACGTCAGTTACCTTGAGGGATGCACCGCCCCGCGCCGAGAAGAAAACCAATTGCACGCTGCAGTTGTGGAAATTGTTGCTCTAGAAAACGCCGAGGTGCGCTACGCCACGGTACAAAACTGGTACCCGGGGGACGAACAGGGCAAAGGTGGCGTCTATAATTTTGTGACAAAACGCGGGCACTGCTTAGGGAAACGATCAAAAATTTCTTGGACACAAGTAGAGACGGGTGCCGCCATCACTTGGAAATACCCCAGCGTTATTCTGGAAGGAGACGAATCAGAGGGGGCTTTCTATTCTGTTGCGGTCACTACTGCCCGACAGCAAGCAGACACCGGCACCAAAATGATTCATCTTGGAAAAAATACCCGCAGTACTGTCATTGCCAAAAGTATTGCCGCAGGAGAAAGTCGAAACACCTACCGCGGCCTCGTTAAGGTCGGATCAAAAGGCGAAGGCGCTAAGAACTACTCGCAATGTGATTCATTACTCATTGGCGGAAAATCATCTGCGCACACCTTTCCAACTTTGGAAAGCCGGCAGACAAAAGCGAACGTGCAGCACGAAGCCACCACTTCAAAAATTAGCGATGAGCAGCTCTTCTACCTTAATCAGCGCGGTATTCGCACTGAAGATGCTGTTGGTTTAATTGTCAACGGATACTGCAGAGAAGTGATGAGCCGACTGCCAATGGAATTTGCCGTTGAAGCAAAAAAACTGCTCTCATTAACGCTTGTGGGTGCTGTCGGTTAAAACCTTATGTCTGCTCCCCTACTCAGCATCAATAACCTAACGGTCGTTAAGGACGAAGTACCTATCCTTAGCGGGTGTAGTCTTACTGTTCCAAAAGGTGAAGTACACGTCATTGTGGGACAAAACGGCTCTGGAAAAAGTACACTCGCGGCAACGCTTGCTGGAAAACCCGGATACCAAATCACACAAGGCAGCATTAACTATCTAGGGAAAGACCTCCTAACCATGACTCCCGAGGTTCGCGCCGGCGAAGGTATCTTTTTAGCGTTTCAGTATCCGGTCGAAATACCGGGACTCAGCATGATTGAATTTTTGCGTGCGTCTACGAACGCCGTACGCGGCTACCGCGGCGAAGCATCACTGGAACCCTTGCCCTTTCTTGATTACGTACGATCTAAACTCAAGGTGCTGAAACTCGGTGAACAGTTTTTAGAGCGTTCAGTTAATGACGGTTTTTCTGGTGGTGAAAAAAAACGCAACGAAATTCTACAACTACTTTTGCTTGAACCGCGACTCGCTATTCTTGACGAAACAGATTCTGGACTAGACGCCGACGCCCTCAGAACTGTTGCTCAAGTCATTCAAGAACTACGCTCGCCGGAGGAATCATTTCTCATTATCACGCATTACGCTAAACTCCTTTCTTGTCTCACGGTAAACCGTGTACACGTGATGCATCAAGGGAAAATTGCTTGTTCGGGTGGTACAGAAATTATTACCGATATTGAACGTCACGGCTACGCCGGTCTTTTTGCTTCGCTATGAGCACCCGACAACTTAAAACGCAACAAAAAATTGCACAGCCAACTATTAAAAAAGGTGTACTCGTCGTGCCCAAAAACAGCCGTATGGAACTAACCGAAGGCGCAGAGAGACCAAACCAAGATCAAGAGTATGAAGACATTGTTATCGAAACAGGTGGACGGCTACTGCATACGGTTTATAAAACACCGTACAAAAGCCGCAGTGTAGCAATTGCTGCTAATGCTTCCTACGAACTGCGCTGTCTCACCGTCGGAGAACAGCAAATAGTAAACAACTTAACCGTTGAATTAAAAGGTGAGAGAGCTGAAGCTCACATTTTTATCCTGACGGCTACGTCAGGCACAAGCAAGCTACAAGAACGCATTCATATCATCCATAGAGCGCCCAACTGCACCTCGACCGTGCTGCATCGGGCGTTCGCTTCTCACGAAAGCACTGTTGACTTCACAGGAACAATCTCCATAGCGCCCCAAGCAAAGAAATCTAACGCAAAACTTACGAGTAACGGACTACTACTCTCGCCGCACGCGCTCATACGCACGAGACCAGAGTTTGAAATTTTGACGTCGGATGTCGGCTGTAGGCACGGAGCAACTATCGGTGAGCTTGATGAAGCAGCTCTTTTTTACATGACATCTCGAGGCATTGATTTAATGCAAGCGAAAAGACTTCTCACTGTGGCTTTTGCTAAAGAAATCCTCACGGGAATGCCTGAAGGACCTGCAAAAAACGAATCAACTGCTGCTCTCGACTATTTTCTTGATCACGCCTATGCCGTTTGACGCCGACACCATACGCAAGGATTTTCCGGCATTCAAAACGGACAATAAACAGCTTTGCTACCTTGATAGTGCGGCGACCACTTTAAAACCCGCAGCGGTCATTGCGGCACTTCAGGAGCACTACGCACATGGACTTAGCACTGCACATGAGGCACTCTACACGCTTGGTCAAAAAAGTACGCAACAATACGAAGCGGCGCGCAGCACCATACAGCAGGCTATCAATGCCGCGCACTCGGACGAAATTATTTTTACTTCCGGTACAACGGCAGGATTAAACCTCATCGCAGAAACCTACGGGCGAAAACATCTCGTGCCGGGTGACAATGTGGTGATTTCCATAATGGAGCACCATGCCAATCTGGTACCGTGGCAGAGAATATGCAAAGAACGAGGGGCTGAACTAAGAGCCATAACCCTCACGCCACAAGGTGAACTAGACCTCGCAAATGCACAAAAACTCATTGATAAAAAAACAAAAGTTGTAGCTATAACGCACGCCTCTAACGTACTCGGCACCGTGAACCCAATTTCCGAACTTGCCAAAGTAGCGCATTCCGTCGGTGCAATACTCATTGCCGATGGGGCACAAGCGCTCGCGCATATACCGATTGACGTTCAAGAGCTTGATGTCGACTTCTATGCCGCGTCCGGACATAAATGCTACGGACCCGGCGGTATTGGATTTCTCTACGGTCGACATGAACTTCTCAATGATCTCGCCCCTTACCAAGTCGGCGGTCGCATGGTTGAACAAGTAACACTAGAAAAAACAACATTCGCACCGCCGCCCTACCGATTCGAGGCCGGAACACCAAATGTAGGCGGTGCTATTGGGTTTGCCGCCGCACTCACCTACCTTGCTAAGTTACCTATTAAAGAACGCCTAGCGCATGAGGCAACGTTAACGAAACGAGCGCTCGACGCACTCAACAATACTGAAGGCGTGACTATCGTCGGTGCACCCAAAAAACGTATCGGCGTTATTTCATTTACGGTTGCCGGCGTTCACCCCCACGATGTTGTAGCCGTTGCCGACGAAGAAAGTGTGGCACTACGCGCCGGCGACCATTGTGCACAACCGCTTATGCAATTTCTTGGCCTCTCTGGAACCGTGCGCCTTTCGTTCGGAGTCTACAGTACATTGACTGATATCGATGCCCTTGTGCGTGCACTGCATCGCGCTCAAAAACTCTTTGCTTAATATGTCGATGCTTGAGAATCTCTATCAAGACATCATTCTTGAACACAGCAAACACCCAAAACACTTTGGACTGCCGCAAAATGTTTCGCGACAAAAACAACTTACAAACCGTACTTGCGGAGATCGCTTCACGCTCGCATTATTCATAACTAACGAAACGATTACCGACATTGGCTTTATCGGCTCCGGGTGCGCCATCGCTACTGCCTCAGCTTCGCTCATGACCGACATCATAAAGGAATCTTCGACAAAAAAGGCCACTGACCTGGCTCGTGCCATGCATCGCTTCATTGTCCAAGACGGAGATTTGCCGCACATACGTCTCGCACCCTTTGCTGGCGTTATTCATTACCCTAGTCGCCACGACTGCGCGCTGCTCGTTTGGAGCGGACTTACGGCATTACTCGAAAATCCGCCAGAAGCAACTGCAAACAGAAATGAACAGCTGAGAGAAAATATTATTACTACGCTCAGAACCATCTACGATCCAGAAGTACCTATAAACATCTATGACTTGGGTTTTATTTATAAAATAGAAGTCGAGCAAAACGGAAGTGTCGCGATTATCATGACGCTCACAACACCGCAATGCCCGGTAGCAGAGACTCTACCGCGCGAAGTGCAGAGACGAGTTGCAACAGTCCAGGGTGTCAAAGACGTCCACGTAACTCTTACCTTCGATCCGCCCTGGAGTAAACAAAAAATGTCGCCGGACGCACGTCTAGCGCTCGGTATGTAAGCCAAATAAAAAACACACCGTACCACATTAAAACTACCCCGAGAGGTACGGTGAGAGTAAAAGAACTCCAGCTAAACGACCCCCCAAGCTGAATGGTGCCAAGCACAAAACGCGCCCCAAGCTCTGCTGGTAACCCAACCCATGACCCCAGAGGAGAAAACAATAGCGAAGTCACGAGTCCAAAAAAACCAAAAAGCATGATAAACGGTATGAATGGTACAACAATCATGTTAATAAGCGGCGAGATGAGTGAAAACGTACCAAATTGATAAAGGAGAACTGGAAAAACGCTTAGCTCTGCAGCTATACTCATGAGCAGTGCTTCTTTAAACTTGAAAAACTCTGGAAGAGTGCGCGTTAAGCGTTCAAGTACTGGGTAGAGATAAATAATGCCAACGGTGGCGAGAAAAGAAAGCTGAAAGCCAACGTCGAAAAAGAGTATGCGCGGCTCCACGGCAACCATAAGTGCGGCTGAAAACACGAGCGCATTACCAACCGATGCGCGTCGACCGAGAGAACGCGCCAGCACCACCAACATCCCCATAATGGCTGCACGTACAACTGAAGCCCCAGCACCAACCATTAACACAAAGAGGGCGAGCATTGCCCCGATAACAGCTATATGCCAACGGCGTGGGACAGATAATGTTTGCAAAAACAGTGTTAAAAATCCGGCAATGATACTAATATTAAAACCAGAAAGCGCAACCAGGTGAACCGTACCGGTTGCAATGAGGACATCTCTCCACTCTGCAGAAAGTGCGCTCGAGCCGCCGATTAATAGCCCACTAATGAGGCCACCGGCATCCGTCGAAAAAGAAGCGGCAACCCCCGCGACGAGCCGAAGACGAAGACGCAGCAACAAGGCTCTTAGTGAAGTCCCAGTTGCTTCAGAGAGCACTTTCACCCTAGGAAAGGCGCACTCAGGATCTCCACTGCTAACACCAAAAGTACTCGCTGAAAGCTGACAGTTAAGTTGTAACCTATCACCAAGATGAACTTGGATACTGGGGTCGGTAACGACGTTTACTTCTTCTGAAACCGGCAAATCCGCACCATCAACCTGATCAACTCGAACCGTAAAACTCTCTGCATTACGTAACGCTTTAGGAGGAGAAACGGCTGCACCTTCCAGAATGTGCCGTTCATGAAGCGCCGGCAAAAGCGTATTTTGTGCTCTTAATAACTCACCTGCGCGTGCACGAAAACCGCCAAGCGTAAAGGCAAGAACAATAGCTATGATTGCTGCGGGCAGAGGAAAACGATATAAGGTCAAAACAAAAATGATGAATAGCACCCAGGACAAACTAAAGGAAACAAGGAGTGGAATCGGGACCAAGAGACCAAGCCCGACTCCTGCTAAAAACGAAAGGCAGACAAAAAAGAATGTCCAAGAAGGGCTCACTTTTTGCTGTATCAATGACAGAACATCCCTCCTAATGTCCACAACCCTGAATTATTATTTCTTAGCCAGCCGCTGGCGTTTCTCAACTTCCCATTTAAGGTACGCCTCAACAAATGATTCAAACTTACCATCCAACACCGCATCAGTATCACTCGTTTCAAAACCCGTACGGTGATCTTTCACTAGGCGGTAGGGCTGCAAAACATAGGAACGCGCCTGACTCCCCCACTCTGCAGACTGGAATTCACCGCGCAACTCTTGGCGCTCTTCCGCTTGCTCAGCAACAGCTACCCGATGTAACTTAGCTTGTAAAATTTTCAATGCTGTTTCACGGTTCTGTTGCTGAGACCGCTCATTTTGACAGCTCACCGTAATGCCCGTTGGAATATGCACAATGCGCACCGCAGAATACGTGGTATTCACTGACTGACCGCCATGACCCGAGGAAAGAAATGTATCAACGCGCAAATCTTTAGGATCAATCACCTGCTCTTCGATCTCCTCAAGCTCAGGAAGGACCTCCACAAGTGCAAACGATGTATGGCGCATTTTTTCAGCATCGAAAGGCGAAATACGTACCAGTCGATGAACGCCGTGCTCCCCCTTAAGGTAGCCATAGGCGTAACGCCCGTGGAAATGAACGGTCACGGTTTTTATGCCGGCCTCCTGACCCCGATGTTCGTCAATAATACGCGCGGTTAAGGCATGCCGCTCGGCAAAACGAAGATACATGCGTAAAAGCATTTCTGCCCAATCTTGTGCTTCGGTCCCTCCGCTGCCGGCATGAATCGCCACAATAGCATTGCGCTCATCATAGCGCCCTTGAAAGAGCGTCGAAAACTCTAAGGCCTGAAATTGCACTAGTAGCTTTTTGTACTCGCCTTCAACCTCAGCTGCCATAGCGTCATCATCGCTCGTACTTGCTGCTAACGTTGCAAGATCATCAATCGCCTGAAGTAACGTATTCCAAATATTCAGCTCTTCGCGCAATCCACCCGCCCGCTCTGCTTGCTTGGCGGCGTTCGCCCGGTTGTCCCAGAAACCAGGGCGGCTCATGGCCGCTTCGATGGTTGTCAATTCTGCGTTGCGTCCAGGAAGGTCAAAGCAACCCCCGCGTCTCGACCACACGGTCGCGAAGGGCGCGGAGGTTGTCCGTTAATTCTCGCATATTACTTCCGCTCAACTAAAGTGACGGTAACCATCCGCTCTTTTCCTGCGGTCATCACTTTGAGTGGAACTTGTTCATCAACAGTATGCTGGGCGATGAGCGTAGAGAGTGTGTGGTCAGTATCAATCCTCGTACTGCCAATCTCCAAAATAATGTCGTTCTCCTTAAGGCCGGCTTTGTCTGCCGGACTACCGGGTGTTACGGCAAAATCAGTGCTCGTCTCTCCGCGCACGATGAGTGCACCATAGCTAACGGGTAGCTGGTTCTTTTTTGCCAGCGCATCATCAATGATGACATAGCGAACACCCAAGAATGGTCGAATGATACGTCCATTTTTTTTCACACTGTCTACCACCTGTTTCACCTCATTGGCTGGAATAGCAAACCCAATATTCTGCCCATTACTAGCCATAGCCGTATTAATACCAACCACTTCACCATTTAAATTAGCAAGTGGTCCGCCCGAATTTCCTGCATTAATGGCAGCGTCTGTTTGCACAACGCCGGAGAGCTGCTCTGTACCAAATGCTGAACCAGAAGCAGTAATAGACCGAGCCAGCCCAGAAATAACGCCGACCGAGACAGTATTGCGAAATTCTCCGAGCGCATTACCAATGGCAATGGCTGTTTGTCCCAATTCGAGTTTGTCAGAGTCACCAAAGGTAACCGTGGGGAAATTACTGCCCTCTACTTTAACAACAGCGAGGTCATTAGCCGGATCGCGAGCCAGGACTTTGGCGGATAACTTCCGTCCGTCATTCAGTAAAACGGTATACTCAGCACTCTCGTCTGCAACAACATGTTTATTGGTCACGATGAGACCATCGCTCGTTACAAAGAACCCCGTACCACCGCCAACTTCCTGCTTCTGGGTACCACCACTAGAATCTGAAGAAGGTGGTTGAGAAGGTGTTGGCACCTGACCGAAAAAATTACCAAAAAACGGACCATTAAAAAATCCGAACGGCGCTGCATTCGACGGAACCTGCGGCACATCCTTCATAATAACAATACTGACGACAGCCGGCTTCAGTTTACGCACAGCTTCAACAACACCACCTTGTCTGTTCTCTGCACTGTCCGCTACGGTACCCGTATCTTTATTCTTGCTAACTAGCTGACCAGGGTGCGTTAACTGCGCCAAGGTCGTACCAAAAGTGTCATTCAGCACGGTAGCGCCAACAACACCAAAGAGCGCCCCACTCGCAGCACCCACAAGAAAACTAACCAAAAAAACGGCAATGAAGAGTGACTTTGACTCTTCGTAAAGTTGGTTTAATGATTTCATATAGTTACTTTCTACTGTACGAAAAAGTTGGCATGGGGTCAATTACCCCGCCCCAGAGGGGACGGGGTATATAATGGTATTTTTGTCTTCTGTGTTGTAACCTCGCGGCAAGCCGACGAGGTATTGGGGACAAAAAATAATGCAAGCTGCGTCCACCTTATCCTCTACAAAGTGCACACCCTCATGTTCTAAGAGTTGACGTTTTCTTCTGGCGCCTCCGCTGTAGCCGCCCAGTTCTCCATTAGCACGCACTACCCGATGACAAGGTATGGTGGTTTTTGCCTGCGAACCTCCTAAAAAAGCCGGGTACGGGTTTTTAGAAAGCGCACTACCGACCGCTCGAGCAGCATTCGGAGAGCCAACAGCTCGGGCGATCCGTTCATAAGTAGTTACCCGACCACGCGGCACACCAACGACGGCTTGCCATACCCGCTCAGAAAACGAACGTTCCATGTGCTAACGTGTTTTGTCGGGCACGCTAACACCAATACTCTTAGCGTAATTAACGATTTCTTGCCACGATGGAGTTGAAGAAGTACCCGCCGCACCAGAGGAAGCACCACGCTGTATATCGCTCATGGGACCGAGCAACTCCTGATACTGTTGCAAATACGGTTTAATAAGCGGCGGTAAGTAAAAAAAAGCAATAATAAGCGGAGCAACAATGAGTATAAGATAAATAACACTCACGACGGTACGCATGGCCATCGAACGGCGTACCTTCTTCATCATGGTGTGCATTTCGCGGGAAAGTTGCAAATTTTCCTCAAGCATTTTCCGTATATCTTCTTCCATAAATTTTATCTCTTTAATTATGCTTTCTTATGCGCATGCTTTTTGCGCTTTGGCAATAATCTACGCATACGGCTTGGTGTGAGGCGAAGAATCGCTCGGTGAAAAGCAGCTGCATCGCTGAATGCCTGGTAGACTGAAGCGAAACGAATAAACGCAACCTCATCAACGCGTTTTAGCCGCCGCATGACAATTTCGCCGATCTCCTGCGAGGTCACCTCTGGTTTACGCAATATCTGAATGTCCTGTTCAATGATTTGAACCAATCGATCGAGATCATCTTTGGTAAGTGGACGTTTTTCAAATGCTTTCTTAATGCCCGCAAGCACTTTTTCGCGTGCGTACGGTTCACGTCCGCCGGTACGCTTCACAACGGTAAGGTCTAAAATTTGTACTTCTTCCACAGTCGAGAACCGAAATTCGCACGCGCCGCAATCGCGTCGACGACGTATAGCGATGCCGCTACCCGTTAAGCGCGAATCAATGACCTTAGTGTCCGGCTCTCCACACGCTGGGCAGCGCATGCAGCTAATTCATCTTACGCCGAATGAAGGCGGGAATGTCTAAATCTTCCTCGTCGTCTTTCCTTTTCGGTTCAGGCGTCGCTTCAAAATTGCTGGTAGATCGAGCAGCGCGCGTGCGGAAAATGGCTTTGGTGTCCGGGGTTTCTTCTGGTTCATCTATCTCATCGTCATCTTCTATCTCGTCTTTTTTCTCAAGGTAGCGATTTGCAGTGTAGGTTGGCGTAGCATCGGGTGCTTTGCTATGCGCCGGACGCGGGGTTCCGCTAAAACCGGAAGCAATAACCGTAACGCGAACTTCTCCCTTCATGCTTTCGTCAATCACCGTACCGAAAATAACCCGAGCATTTTCGTCTGCTGAATTGGTAATAATTTTTGCCGCGTCGTTCACCTCGTGCATACCGAGATCGATGCCGCTCGTAATAACGAAGAGAATACCACGCGCACCTTCAATGGAGGATTCGAGCAAGGGACTGGTGATCGCAGCTTTTGCTGCAGTCACCGCGCGGTTCTCGCCAGTACCTTTACCAATACCCATCAGCGCAGAGCCAGCGTTATGCATAATAGATTTAACGTCAGCGAAGTCGACATTCACAAGACCGGGCATGGTAATCAAATCAGAGATACCTTCAACGCCTTGGCGCAGTACCTCGTCAACGGTTCTGAACGATTCCAGAAGCGTCGTTTTTTTATCGACAATTTGTAAAATGCGGTCATTCGGAATGACAATAATGGCGTCAACTTTTTCAGCGAGGTCATCATAGGCTTGTTCGGCAATAGTCCGTCGTTGAACACCCTCAAATGAAAATGGCTTCGTGACTACCGCAATAGTGAGTGCACCGAGATCACGCGCGATTTCAGCAACTATCGGTGAAGCACCGCTGCCAGTACCACCGCCAAGACCACACGTAATGAACACCATATCAGCACCCTTCAGAAGATCGCGTATTTCATTTTGCGCCTCTTCGGCGGCTTTGCGTCCGAGATCGGGGTTCATGCCGGCACCAAGACCGCGCGTGACTGTTTTACCAATATGGAGCTTTGTAGGTGCCTTGGTGTAATGCAGTGCTTGGACATCGGTGTTCATGACAATGAATTCGACGCCTTTAATCTTGGCTTCAACCATGCGGTTTACTGCCGAAGACCCGCCGCCGCCAATACCAACAACTTTAATCTTAGCGATTGTTTCAATGTCTGGTTTCACTTCGGCCATAAAACGTAATGAGTATCAAAAAATTATGGAAGGAGGGACGAAAACCACGATCGCACATCTTTGACAAACTTGCCGGCGTCCACATGGGATAGCATACCCCCTAATCGTCCGCCTTGCTCGCGCGTTGCTGCTTCACCCCAGAGCACTAAACCGAGAGCCGTGGCAAACGAGACGTCATTCACTGAATCAACAGCACTCATAAAACTGGCGCGGGGTTCGCCCAAGGTTACCGGCAAACGCAATCTGCGCTTGGCGAGGTCAATAAGGTTAGGAATCTTCGCGCCGCCACCTACGAATACAACACCTGCGGGTAGCATACCCGAGCGGTCTACTTTCTTCAAGATTCCATCTACTTTGTCCAGAATTTCCTCAAGTCGTGCCTCAATGATTTCTGCCACATAGCGGCGCGAAACGACTTCTCCTTCTTCGCCTCCAAATTCAGCTAAGTCAATTTCCTCTCGCTTGTTCACATTCTTAGCGTCAGCCGTGCCGTAGTTAAGCTTAATCTGGTCAGCAATATCAAGCGAAGTTCTGAGACCAATCGCAATATCAGCAGTCACATGCTCGGAACCGAGTGGTAGCACTTCTGCGGCCAGGAGATCCCCCTCTTCAAATACGGCCACACTCGTGGTCGCCCCTCCCAAATTTACAACAGCAACGCCGAGTTCACGCTGCCGTTCGGTCACGTGGCTTTCTCCTGCGGCCAGCACTGAAAGAATCACTCCTGAAACTCGAAACCCCGCACGGTACACACAGCGCATGACGTTTTTCAACTGTGCGGAAAGTCCTTGAATAATTGTTGTCTCTACCTCAAGACGAACACCGCTCATACCGATAGGGTCCTTAATGCCTGGCTGACTATCAATCGTAAACGTTTTTGGTATGGCGTGCAAAATTTCATAATTCGGCGGCGTCGCCACCGCTCGGGCTGCTTCAAGAGCTCGATCAATGTCTGATTCTTCAATTTCACCATTGGCCTTACCGACCGCCACCACACCGCGGCTCGGACTCGTAATCACGTGCGGTCCTGAAATGCCTACCCAGGCAGACTCAAGCGGTACACCCGTAATACGCTCGGCTTTTTCTTTAGCAGCGCTCAGCGCCGAGGTGGCGTCGTCAAGGCTCGTGATCACCCCGCGATTAACCCCCTCAGCTGGTACTGAAACGGCGGCAATAACTTGTAACTGCCCCTCTTTCGTGCGTTGTCCGACAATGATCCGAATAGCGGTTGAGCCAATATCGAGACCAGTAATGATTTCTTGTTGAGCCATAATGCAATGCTGGGATTATACAATGAAATGTCGCTAAACGCCAAGCGACGTTGCAAGCTTTGAAAGCTACCTTTAGAGATAGGGTAAAAAAATCAAAACTCCGGCAACAGCGGCACCTAGGGAAGCCACTAAAACTGCGGCAGCCAGGAGATCTTTCAACATCGCTGCGTAATCATGGACCCGCGGTGAGAGTAAATCGACTAATCGTTCAAAAAAAGTGTTAAGAAGCTCAAGCACGAGTACCAGAGTAACCAAAAGAACTACCACAATAACGCGGAGCGACGAAAGCCGAACGTACCAAGCTGCTAGAAATACGACACATCCGATAAATGTTTGCACGCGAAAATTCTGCTCGCTTTTCCATGCTTGTCGCAGCCCTAAAAAAGCATAACGAACGCTGCGCATAAATTGTTTTACCTCTTTCATATACTACAATTCGTACCCTTGCAACGCAATAAGTCCTTTGTTGCCAAGCATGATGCTCTCCATACGCTGCATTGACCGTCGGTCCTTATCAATTTTGTGATCATAACCAAACACATGCAAGAGTGCGTGCAAGAAAAGCGCTTTAACTTCGCTCTCCACAGAAATGCCATGGCGACGGGCCTGACAAACGGCGCGCGGATGACAAATAATAATTTCACCATAATCAAAGCTCAAAACATCAGTAACGCTGGACTCGTTCCGGTACGTTTTGTTTAAACGTCGCATGCTCGTTTCTCCAACAAAAGCCAGTGAAAGTTCGTCAGGCATTGAACGCCGTCCCCGCATAGGTATTTTTTTCTTGGCTCGCTGTAAAACGAGAGACAATTGTTTTGTAGATACTGTTTGACGTATCGTTTTTGTAACGACCAAGGTCATGCCAATCAAGAAGAAAGGTGTAGGAACTGAATAAACAATTCATAGGTGGCTCGAAAATCAAGCGTCGTCTTTGCGCCAGAAGTTAAACTCACCACGTAAACATCCTTGGACGCACCAGGAGAAGTGAAATAGAATGTTTGCCGATCGGGAGAAAAAATACCCGTATGCTCGCCAACAGTTTCAAGCACGGGCAATGTTGCCACAGCACCAGCGATGCTCGCGCGATACCATTCGCCAATGGCAAGCTTACTAGGATTATTCTGCACGAGAACTGCAATGGACTCGTCAGCAGCGGACACGAACTGTATCCCGTCGCGACCAATTGGTCGAGTCGTCCAACGCACTGGGTAACGAACACTATAGCGACCGTTTGGATCACTATAGGCAGTGAATAAACTACCACCCTGCAACTTACCCGTTCCTATCGGATTATAGCCGTTTTTGAGTTCGTCTAAATCACTATAACCATCGGCATCACTATCGGGCTTAGCAGGATTTGTACCAAACAATGTTTCCTCACTATTGGTTAGTCCATCAGTATCAGTATCAGCACTGTTAGGAAGAAGTGCGGTAACAGGCGGTGGTGTTACTGGGGTCGGAGGTTCGTTTGTTTGTGTTTCTGACCCTGGCGCCGGAGCTGTATCGGGCGAGGGCGTTGTCGGCAATGTTCCTGACGCCATATTCCCGCCCGTGGTGTTCGTCGCCGCGGCCGGGGAAGTTGCTGTTTGCTCAGACGCAGCTTGGGGGGCTGAGGCCGGCGCCTGAACACTCGTAACGAGCCAGTACGTGGTAGCAACAAGACTGCCGATAACAATAATAGCAACGCTCCATAGTTTTAGCGGTGTCCAAAAACGATGATGTTCTTCAACTACCAAAAACTTATCCGGCATGGTTCGTATGACCGTACCGACTATTAAGCGAGGTGCAGTATCTACGACTGCAACCGTTTCTTTTTGCTTTTGTTTAAACAAGGACAGCATACAATGAATTACTTGACCGCCTGGCAAGCGATACCTCCGGAACAGCAACTACTTCGGTACATTGAATAGTTTGCCAAGACCTTTAGGGTTGTAGCCATTGCGAACTTCTGCACCGTCTGAAAAACCATCGCCGTCAGTGTCAGGTTTCAACGGGTCAGTACCAAATGAACGAACTTCTTCGCCGTCAAAAAGCCCGTCGCCATCGGTGTCAGGATTCTGCGGGTCAGTACCAGCCGTAATTTCTTGCGCATTCGAAAGACCATCCTGATCACTATCGTCTTCTGGTGAAGCTGGCCCTTGACCTTGCAACTGCAAATCTGGTCGCGGTGTTACTTCGGTCGTTGGCGCGGCGTTAGTGTCTATTGGCGTAGTGGCTACCGGCTGTTTGTTGCCTGCGCTTCCTTTAAAGTACCACCAAGCACCACCAGCACCAGCAATAACAATGAGGGCAACGAATGCTGCGGCAATAATTTTTGTAACCGTACGAGAACCGTCGTCAAGATACTCTTCAGGAATACCGCCAGAAGTATTCGGTGTTTGCGAGAGCGCCGGACGTGACGGTTGACCAGAAGGTTCTGACAACGGTACCGATTTCTTGGGAACGAAAGGCGAAGACGGAGCGCTGTCAACTGAAGCAAGCATATCTTCAGGTGCCTTCATAGGTAACGAAGGACTAGATGATTTTGCCACTGAACCAGGGTCTTTCTGCTCTCCTTTTTCTTGTTCTTCAAACATAGTATGGATAGTATAGCATGCACCGCATCCTCAACCAAACGGCTAAGGTGATGACGGTGGCGTTAAAATATTAACAATGGCACCACGTAACCTATTTGTTGACGCATCAACCGCAGAGGCATAGATAATATCTCTTGAGAGATAATTAAGCGTCAAACCATGGTAGTCACCCTGGACGGTAATCACTGGTATGGGTGCTGTCCAACCTGCACTTACCCAAGTCGGATCGTTTGTGCTTAACACCGATCTACGATACTTAATCGTTGTCGTTGATTGAGTAGTAGTACGCTCTGCATAAGCAATGTAAAGATAGCCGCTTCGAGAATCTAATGCTAGCGCTACACCTTGGAAACCCCCTCCTGCAACACCAGTAATGTTGGACCCAACCACCGTTCCGAATGTACTACTTTTTGTCCGACGCTTAAGTGCGATAAAGTCATCGTTGCTAACTACCCCCTGATCTTGTCGATAGGCAACGATACTTTCTCCTGTTGTTGGATTTGTTACGGCACTGAACCCGTCACCCGCATAGCCGGTCATAATAACGTTTTCTGCCGCAGTCAAAACCGGCTGTTCTGACCCCCAAGAGGAGGTTGCGTTCGGACCAACCCACACGCGCGCATTTAATGTTTTCGTAATGGAATTGTAATGATACAAAAGCATTTTCCCCGTGGCATCATCGGACGCAAGCGGTACCAACTGCGGTGCTTCGTTGTCGGTTTCTGGATAAGGATTATTCGTAATCCGCGAGCATGCATTTGAACTCAAAGGACACTGGTCACTGAAGCTGCTGGCGCTCGTCGAAACTTGACTACTCAGCGTGAAGTAATTCTTTCCGTCAACCGCTTTTGTCGCTGAAATCAACTGCGGCGCATCAACTATCCCCACTGCGACACCGGTCGGTCCAAGAGTAGTTAAAGTATTGCCGACAGTATTGAGGGTCGAATACTGAATAGTGTTTGCATTATTGCCACCAGCTTGCGCACGACTCGCCCCCAGGTGAATGAGGGAACCGGTATTAAACGGTGCAGGTGTCCACTGGTCATACCATGACACAATATGGCGACAGTTAGCCGCAATATCAACTGATGCTGCCCAAGTAAATCCAGTTCCACCACGAGTTCCCCGCACGTACTGACAGGTATTGTTTTTTCCGGTATAGAAAAGATACCCATTGGTTGCCGAGGAGAAGACGGCGCGCGGACTGGTGCCGTCATTGTAAGTAGCGGTCACATTCGTAGCGGCTATGTCCTCATTGGGCCACCCAGCAATCCAAATATCAACCGAATTACTGACCGTTTGCCCAACACCGTTTACTGCGGTCACGGTATAAGCACCGCTACCGGGTATCTGCTTTGTTCCAGATGCGGGCCAGCGCGTACCAGTTATTCCAGAAATAGAGCCAGGATTTATTTCGTACGAACTCGCACCAGTTCCACCGCCCCAGGTAAATGCTAATAAAGAATTGGGGGCACAAGGAGCAGAAACATCTAAACAAGCAGCATTATATTGACTTACAGTACAAGAATAAGTTGTACCATTGATAACGGTACTTCCACCACGGTTACTCACGTTACAGTTTCCTCCTTGAGGACCAATGACAAACAATGTGACAGGCTGCGGTTTTGTGACAAATTTTGCGGTCACCGTTTGTTCACCCGTCATAGAAATAGTACAGGTAGGACTTGCGCCAGCACTCGTACATGCACCACCCCACCCCTGGAAAGTACCGCTATTCACTACAGAAGTAGCGCGAAGCGTAATGGAAGAATTTTTCAAATAATTTTCCGTAAAACCGTTTGAAACGCCATCATTTGCCGTCGGTGTTGGCCAACCCGCCGGCGCACTCTCAACAACGACATTACCATTTACAACAGGAGGATTGGGAAATGTATTATCTATCTTCTGCAATGTCAGTTGCTGCACCGCTTCAAACGTTGCCGTGACAGATAGAGAACCACCGGCAGCCGATGCTGAGAAATTACACCGATTTCCTGTTGCCGAAGGACAATTCGTCCAGCCGGTAAATTGCGCACTGCCGTTCGGCGTAGCAAGAAGCACCACTGCATCCCCTGGATTAGGGTTGAAAGAACAGGGAGTCATGGGATCGGACGAGCTCGGGTCATTCGTACAATTGCCGGTTCCTCGCGCTGTTGCATAACCGAGGCGACCCAAACCTGATCCGCTCACAATCAAATTCACGGTTGGTCGTTTCGAAACCGTTACGCTATCGGTAGCAGTCAGTGAACCATAGCCCTGAACCGTAATGGTATAGGTTTGACTTGTATCAGCACCCAAACTCACGACTACCGATCCTTGCGCGGATGACACATTGTAACTCGCAGGCGGAACATTGGTGAAACTACTGATGCGCACAAAGTCGGCGACAGGTGTTACGTTCCAATTCAGCGTCTCACTGCCAGCTGGATCAATAAATACACTACTGGCTGACGGATCTGAAGCTGGCGTGAGGGTTACGCTCGGGGCTTGATGTACGGTCACCGTTACGCTCTTTTGATCAGGTGCTCCAACGCGACCCGTTGCCGTAATCTTGTAGGTCTGGCTAGTACTCGCCGTTGCCTGCTTCGTACCACTCGCTTCTGGAGTTACAACACCAACCCCCTGGTCAATCGCTACCCCGCCAGAAGTTGCGTCCGTAGTCTCCCACCGAAAAGTTATGTTGTCTCCGGCAACAACATCTGCTGAGGCGCCGAACTGATTGTTTGGCCCAGCCACTTCAAACTTTGTCACCTTCGCTGGTTTTACAATCGCTAACGTGGTTGTCGCTGAAGCAGATTCTCCTGGACCGCTGATGTTCAAGGTATAGGTAATATTTGTCGGTGCGTTATTCGACGGACAGTCATGTACGGGGGCGGCTGCGGCATTTCCAGAAATTGTACGATCAAGGGAACCGTCGTCAGCATGCACAGTAATAGTACGTGTCGTTGGAGCTGCTCCGGTTTCTGTCCATGTTAAGTCACTGCAATCACGATTTTGAATGAGACTCGGTGTTGCGATAAAATTATTTATGCCGCTCGGAACATTCACGGTAAACGACACACTCTTTGTTGTTGTTCCACCAGGGCCAGTCGCGGTAAGCGTTAATGTTGTCATCCCCATCTTGGCAACAACAGTACTGCTGCCGTTTGGTGGAAGTTCTGTCATATTTACACGATCTGCAACGTTACCGTCTGAAGTCAATAAAATATCAGTCGCATTGGTGGTGGTCCAGGAAACTGTTATTAGTGCTCCGTCGATGTAACTTGTGCCATTGAGTAAGCTCAGTTCTGCCGTTGGTTGTGCGGCAGTCAAATTAACTTGCAAAGTAACCGTTCTCGTCACTGTCACACCTTCACAACGAGTACCATTTTCGACACCAGTACAACTATTCACCCAACCCCCAAACGTGCTGCCGACTTTCGGAAAAATCTCCACATCAACACTTGTATTTGCATCAAAAGCAAGTGAACAGGTGTCGTTAATTGACGCACACGTTTGACGACCACTACTGGCTGTCACCACAACAGTCGCGTCCCCTGCTTCGCTACTGTTCAGCACTTGCAAGGTTGATACGTTTCGGAAACTTTGGGTGACAATCTTCGGTGTGCTCATAACCACCGAGCAGGCGCTCTGCCCGCTACAGGCGCCGCCCCAACCACCCAATGAGAAATCAGCGTTATCTAATACTGCTTCAAGTAAAACATTTGTGTCGACGTCATAAGCAAACTCACAGGTCGCTGATACACTAGCAGGCTTCACGCAAGTATCAACGACCGATCCGCCGGACACAAACCGAACCTTCACCCGCCCCCCACCTGAACCTGTCAGCGTCAACTGAAGGGGCTTCAACTGAGGGTTTGGAGGAATAATGGTTCCGCCACCATCCATAATGGGACCGGGTGGAGGAGCGGGCAAACGATCACGCACCGCAGTATCCGTCACCAGACAAAGGCGATCGCCACCAGTGACTTGGTTGAGTAGAGCCGGAAATGGAGTAAACACACTTTCCACAAAAGAGCAGAGAGCATAATCCTGACCCTGCCCTTGGCACTTCTCACCGGTCGGACACTGGCTGTCAACAATGCATGCCTGCGCAGTTGTCGTCGAACAACGGCCATAAGCGCTGTACGTGTAGACGTGTGTTTCCGTAAGTTGAGCAGGATCAAACGACCACGGTACATCAGGTGGCGGTTCTACTTTTGTTATTTTTTCTTTAGCTGCATCCAGCGTCGCAAAGTGAGAGGCATATGTTTTAGAAACCTCATCCCAACATGTATTCGAATCATGTTTCAGCATAGCTGTTCCTAATGTGCTTTCAGTTCCACCGGCTTCACATGCAGCAAAAACACCAATAGGATCCTGCGGCAGTTGTCGACCAAGTTCGTTACCTAATGTTGCCACCCATGACGGCCAACGGCTCGTACTGGTGCCAGTTACATAGGTACCCGCGGCTAATAATGGATAATTTGTTGTTCGATCTGCTGGCCGCTGACACGAGGACGTTACGGTCTTTGTCACGTTGCTGACATCCGTCGCGTCAACATCACCATCAGTATCGGTATCTGCACCGCGGCAGTAAGAAGGAATACTGCCGGGGTTTGCCCGATACCACTCTGTGAGAGAAATATCATAGCCATTAATAACACCATTACAGTTTGCGTCCCCCGGTGCACCAGGAGTAACCGCGGGACAGGAGGACCCATACTGATAGGCGCTCAAAGTCGTTGACATGTTGACGACGTCGCTCAACCGTTTCACGTCTCGAGTAACCTTGGACTTTGTGTTTGCGCAAACATATCCACTACCACAGTCGCTGTTAAAAATGCACTGCTTAACGACACCGCAGGTATTGCCACTACCGCAATCACTGTCTTGAGTACAGGCCTTGCTATTATTGTTAGAACAAAAACGAGTAACCTCTGCGCGACCAGTAGCCTGTTCCCTGCAGTTACCCACGGTCAAGTCATCAATGTTAAAGATGAGATTTTGTACCAGCTGGTTATAGACATTCTGTGTCGTGGCCTGCGCTCCCTGGTTGTAGGAGAAAATGTAAACGTTTGTGAAGAACACAGGATCGCTCACACCATCTCCATTAACGTCAACACCAGAAGTGTTCGCTGCACCAATATAAATGGTGCGACCATCCCGAATAGCTGGGTACCCATCGATTACTAAAGATTCTGGCGCACCTTTACTAAACGGCTGCTCAGCGTACCACTGGCTCGGCGTTAAATGCCGGTCATTTCTTACCACTCGAACACCAATAGCATCCGGATCAGGGTGCGTCGGATCAATAGTCGGGGCCTTCAAAATCCACTCCGCCAAAATGCCGAGCTGATTTGCACCGGCCGGTGCATCAATTTTTGTATTCGAGAAGTTAGGTAGTAGCTCCGGAACACATGAATTACCAGCGCCGCACTGTTTATCGTTAGCACATGATTTATTCTTATCGTTCGAGCAAACACTTCGGGAGGTGTCCTGACAGTAAGTCGTATAGAAATTCGTCGGGCTGTCCCCCGCCGGAGGCGGACCATCTTGCAACGGACCATTGTCCCACGGTTGGCGACACAGCATGAAAGTAACCGGCACTCTGTTACTGCCCATGGTGTCACTATCGCTCCCTAGACTCGCCGATACATTGACGAGCGCAAAACGCGTACGATTGTCTGATGGTTTATTGGCAAATGTTGTTTCAAGTTCAGGAGTGGTTGTGTTGGCTAAGGAGAGTAATGGCAACGGATCTTCCTTTGACCAAACATAGTTTGCGCTCAATGCCTGGCCAATAGCATCCACTGCTGTTGCCTGATAAACGTGTTGGTTACCGGTTCCTGGTGCAGAGTTCTGGTCTTCAGGCACTTCCCCCGTTGTTGTCTGCCGACAGCCGAGCTTGACGCCACCAGTGTCAGAACTGCAATTACAATGGTCGCCGTAGCAGGCGAACAGATCGTACGGCTGGATAAGCGTTCGCGGTTGGCTTATCGACATTTCCGTAGAAAGTACTGGTGCAATGTTGACCTGAATATTATCAACCTTGCAAATGTGATTGCCAACACCGGGCGGTGTAGACGCTGACGGGTCTGGGAACTCCTGATTCTTGTCACCGTCAAGCGCAATTCCTGCGGTACTTCTGGCTCCCCCTGTTGGATCTGTGGCGTTTTCGCCGTGCACAACCACACGATACTTAAGCTTTTTATCGAGTAAGGAGGATACGCTAATAATTGCTTTCGTTACCGGCGAAGACCCGTCTGGGAATACCGTACTCGCCAAAACTTTTGTTCCCAAAACCTTGCACCAACCACTGCCTGCGGCTGCTCCAGCCTCGTTCAAGAACAATCGACGCACAAACCCGAAGAACTGACTCATGGGTGTCGCTTCAGCAACTTTAAGACTTTCTTCCAAGTTGCAGTCTGGCAAGCCATCTGCGTTAAGTTCTCCGACATTATCTAACCATTCGAGACTGGTGTTTTGCTCAACACTGGTCCGATCCATCGGTTGACTAAACATAACCGTAAAGGCAGCGTTCCGACAAATGGTTCCGTCAGCTGGAGACTCGGCACCTGTAATTGAAGTGACCCACGGTCGTATGCCACAGCATCCTCCCTTATTCACCGCAAAACTGCAGAAGAGATCATTGCCTGTACCGTCACCATTGTCACAGGAAACGTGAGAGTCGTTGCTGCATTTCAACTGCGCGTTACAAGTGCCAACCGGGTTACCACTACCACAAACATTTAAACTGAGACCAGACGCATCAACATTGCATTGGCTGCTTGTTGAACAGGCGCGCTTCAACTGTTTTGCGCAGACGTGAGGAATAAGGGAAACACTGTCTACTTCAACACCAGTTGGAAGTTCGAGCACCAAAAAGAATTTATTACCAGTAACCGCTGACCCGAACGTAACCGTTCCGCTATGCGCTGACCACTTGTTCGTCGTTGTAACAACTCGAGGGTCATCGCCAATAAAATCCACAAACGCTAATTTATCCAAAATGTTATCTGACTTTGCTAAATAAACGCGTACTCTCTCAGCGCTACCCGGTCGGCGTACCGCAAAGGAAAAATCATATGCCTGGTTCGCAACCGCATAGGGCATATCAATGAACGTTACGAGTCCCTCATCGAATGGACACGTCGTCGTATGACAGTCAGGCTGGCGATAATACTGACGGCCATCAGCGGCGTTGCCGGTTGTCAAAACGGTGCTGGCATACATCTTGGTGCTGTCCGTATCATCTCCCCAACCAGTCAACGGATCAGTACTACCAGCTTTAGTAATTTCAAAACTACTATTACCAATAACGTTCTGTGTTGCACTAATACAAGCTTGCGGCGCGATAAATCCGCACTGCAGGGTCAGCGTACTCTTGCCAATAACCGCACAATCACTGGTTGTTGTACATTTTTTGGGCTGATTATCACAGGTATCTGCTGCCCCATTACCATCGCTGTCAATCGTGCAGAGGCCAACACTCGCGGTAACGTCTGTGGCACATTGATAGGTGGGTGCTACAGAACAACTTGGTGCCTTGCCAACGGCTGTTGCAACCTGCCTGGGATCAACATAGCTTCCCACTACCACATGGCCGGAACTATCAATCTGCTTCAACACGTTATTGTTGGTTATGGTAGCAACATCCGCGTCAGTACTGTTCCACCCATAATCATAGCTAATGGCGGCCAAGCGCTCACCCGTTGCATTGCAAGAATCTGGCGCTCCAAAGGGCTGCGCTACGATATCTTCAGTAGCACCGATGGTGCGCAAGGTCGCTTTATCAGGAATGTTGATGACGCGATCAACCGCACAAATGGTTGATTTCGTTTTAAATACCCACGAATAAGCATCAATAGTATTTCCGTCAACGTCTTTCTCTTTATAATTAGTTTCGAGCGATTTGCCTTCTTCACTTCTGATATCTTTCGTTAAAATAACACGATAGTACGTTTCTTTTTGAAGGTATCCGTTTGCTGCGGTAAAGCTAACTTGATACCGTTTTGGTGTCTCTTCCTTTGCTGGAATAACAATATAGATTGGCTCCGTAATACCAATTCTTTCTGTGGTCGTTTTGTCACTGATTATGCAATCCGCATTTGCACATTTGTAAAGCTGTACACTGTCAGTCCATACAGGAGCTGCTGTATAGGTAAACGTGCTCGCAGTTAACGGACGAGAAAATACTGCCCCGATTGCGGCATTGAGACAAGCGGCATCGCACGACGGGAAAGGTTCAATTACTTTGGGTGCTTCAAAAATAACGTTCACCCGACACTCGCCCACCCGCGCCGCAGGATCCGCGGGCGAGGCTGCTTTAACTTTCGTCGTACCCTCGCTAACGGCAGTTGCCGTGTTATGGCAACCGGTGAGCCCTGGATCAACTGATGCCACCAAAGCGCTCGACGACGACCAGGCAACGCTGCCAGACGGGCAAGACAAAATGTTACAATTGGCCGCCTGCAGACCAGCGGACAAACTCTCTTGTTCATCTTTTGCGGTCAGCTTGTGAGAAGACGGCTGACAAGAAAGCGAAGCAACGGCACAAGTGTCAGACTTTGCTTGAAAACGCCAGATGTAGTCTTTGTCCGGAGAAACTCCCTTGTCGCTCTTTACCGCTTTCGTCACTCGCGCCTCATACCAATGATTCAACGTAAAACCACCAACATCAGCAGTAAACCCACCATTTTCGATATTCAAATTGTCCGTATAGGTAAAGAACTGTAACGCGGCTGGAGAAACACCGGGTTTCGGCTGCTTACAATCTGGGTCACTATCACAATCAGCCACAACAAGAGCCGTTTTTGGTGTTGCCACGGTATCAATTGGGGTTGTAAAGCGAACAGAAACTTGTGCGTTGGTGCAGGCATCGACTGAACCCTTCCACGGGCTCGGACTCTGTGTTGAACTGCTGGTCCAAGACAAATTAACCGCGTCAACATCAAAACCAGCTTTGGGTAACTCAATAACTACATAGAACTCTTTTGCAGTATAGGCTTGGGGAATCGTTACCGCGCCGACAAACTGCTGCCAACTTTGACTAAGATTTATATTCTGACCCGTAGCAAAAGTAAAGAAGGCGAGTTTGTTCGAGATATCATTAGCATCAGCGACATAGACACGCACAGGAGCAATACCGGCGGCAGCAGTCTTCTTGCTGAAAAGCGATACAGTAAAAGATTGACCCGACGCAGACTGCGGGAAACTCACTAGCTGAACTAACCCACTCGCAAAAGAGCAAGCGACGCTGCTACAATCCGGCTGTTCGTAAAAATGAGGACCCTCAGCAGCAGATCCAGTTTTCAGAAAATCTTGAGCAGCATAAGTAATACCAGCAGACGTTCCTCCCCATCCTGATATCTTGCCATCAGCAGTAACAGCATTTTCAAAACTTCCGTTTATAATGGCTTCGTTATTACATTGCTGCTCCTCAACGACGCGCGGCACGGGGTTACCGGTACTAAACTGCCAACGGTAGGACGCCAATATTAATGGCAACGGCACAGTGCACGGCTTACTAACCGTCGAACAGCTGCCATCACCGCAACATTGGAAACCGGCAGCGCAAATATTCGGCGCCTGCTGGCAGGCAGTTACAGGGTCAGAGGTAAGATAAAATCCGTCATTCCCTTTATCTACATTCATGGAAAAATTGGCCCTATTTTTCGTGATATCAATTTCAACAGAATCCGGTGCTTCGATAGCAGCAGCGGGATCACTCCTGAATGATTTTACCTTCATCGTCTCAAACTCAACCCTACCAACTACTTTCTCCACATCGGTAACGAGCGGATGGCCCCCGTACAGCACAACACGAACCTCGCCGTTGATACGTTGAACCGCAAGCCCGGGAACATTTCGGTACGCGGCAATGTCGGGATCGTTTATCGGTACGCCGTTCTGATACACGGGGAACCACTCACCATCAGCAACAATATTCGTGCCTGACCCAAGGTACACCTTTTTTTGCAAATCTCCAGCGCCAGCGTTTTGAATAGAGGTAAAGACAACACGCGCACGAGTCGTATCGGTGCATGCTGCACCTGCGGGAACTAAGCAGGAACCAACGGTAAATTGGAGTGGGTTACTGACCGTACCACCATCTCTCACCACACGAACGGGTCCTGAAATTGCAGCACCTGGGACAACTGCTTTAATGGTCTGATTTGCCCAATTTTTTATCTCGGCTGCAATACCGGCAAGCGTTAAATTGGTCTGTGCTGAGTTGCCATCATAATATCGAACCGAGCCAGATTGTTGTGTCGCACCAAAGCTGTCTCCAAAATGCTGCACCAACAGCGATGGAGGTCCATTGTCTGGTGCCAGACAGTAGAGACCGGGCGTTGGCGTATTAGTATTTACGGTAAAGACCGTATCGCGGTTACTTTCCTTGTCGTCACGACGCACCACATACACATACTGATCAGCAACAGTAACGCCCGCCGGAACTTTCAACACAATCTGTTTATTCTTCCAGTAAGAACTTGGTCCGCACTCTGCTGGAAAATCTGCCCATGATACCTCAACCGCAGTACCACCTGCTTTTGGTATAAAATACGCCTGACCGACATCCGTACCAAAGTTAGAACCAGTAATCGTAACAACTTGCCCAACTGGTCCGGAGGACGGAGTGACAGAATCAATGACCGGACCTGGCTGGCATGATTTTACCGTAAAGTTATATGGGTTTGACTGAACATCTGCTGCGGTTTTAATCGTAGCCCCAACAACGCCCGTATGAACGTTGGCAACCGACGAAACTACTTCGGTCGGTGTCCACACATCAACGACGCCGGGCAGTGAACCAAAAATCGCACTCCCTTTGGCGGAGCCAAAATTTTTGCCAAGGAACGAAACATTGGGAATGGCGGGATCGTTCACGCAGGCGGCAGACGGCGTTATGGCGCAAAGTCCTGGTCGAATAGTGGCATTGACATCAAAGTCTGGTAACACGGGTCCGGGTGCTTCATTTGTGCGATCGATGAGGTTAAGCGCCGTACTCACTTCAACTGATCCATCAACTGCGGCAGCGGGAACTTCCACAATGATTTGATTATCTTGCCAAGTTGCTGCCGTGGAACATACCGACGGCAGCGCAGCTACGGTATCGTCACTGTTCGCCGGGTCGTCTTTGGCATTACCATCGCCGTCTTTGTCCGTACCAAGGAAAGTGACAACGCCGGGTGTTGTTCCAAAACCACTGCCAACAATGGCCACGTAGTTACCTGGCGCGCCGTCGTTGGGTAGTACGGCGGTGATAACAGGTGACTCTGCACAGATACAGGAATCAGGATCACAGGCGCTCATCACCGCGCATCCAAACGGATCCGGCTGGCAGGACGGCGCAGTGGTGTCACTATCGCATGATGAACCAGGACAGGCACCGCAAGAACCACCACAATCTAAGCCCGTTTCGTCGCCGCTCACTTTGCCATCAAAACAAAAGCCAGGACGAATCTTTACGGTTTTTTCAACCAACGGCGGTTCGTTCTCGTGGCTTGCAAAGTCAAAGGCCTTTACCTGAAGCGTTCGTGTAGATCCAACCGTAAAACCATTCGTACTCCAAGCAACACCTCCAGTAAATGGAGTATACGGCGCCGCAGTGGGAGCGGCGTCTCCTATATATGGGGTGGCGGCTTCTTTATCATAAAATTCTAAACGGGAAATGCCGTAGTCGTCCCGACCAACTGCACTCACGTTCACACTCGAGTCAACGGGCACTTGACTGCCAACTGGCGCTTTAAAAGCAACCGTTGGCGACTTCGTGTCAACATAGTCCCCTGTCTCAAAGGTTGCCTTACATGGGTTACTCGGATAGGTACAGTTGAGCGCTCGACCACTAACGCTGCGAATGACTCCGGAAGTCAACTCAACAGTGTAGTTCGTGTTTGATGCTAAGCAAGACAAAGACTCATTAGGGACGTCACACTTTGCAAGCGGCGTGAAACTGATGCGACGATTACCGGATGCTGCTTGGCTGGTGTCTAATGTCCCGGCAATAATTGCTGAAGAATCTGCTGTTGGGTAGATGCGTACTGAATCGCTCGTGGTGCCGTAGGTGAGTGTTGCAACGTCTACCCCTTCATTAAATTGTACCTGCACGACACTATTTCGCGGTGCGTTCGTCGTGCTATTCGGCGGCGAGTAACGGCTAACGACAAAAGCATCTGGTGGTTGTGGTCTACAGCCAGGGAATAATGTACAACCACCATAATTATAAATACCGTCTCCGTTGGTATCGCTACACGTTCGCTCACCCGCACATGTACCAATAGAACAAGAAATGGGCGGATCCCCAGCACTACACGCTTGCCCAGGAGGAGGATTAATAAGGGTTCGCAATAGATAAGAAGCAATTGCAAAAGCAGAGAGAATGATAACGAGCCCAATACCTGCATTAATGAGAACGCTGCGTGCTTGACGAATCCGCTCTTCGTTTCCTGCCGCAGTCATCCAAAGATACCCACCATACATAATGAGCCCGACGGCGATGAGGCCGAGGAACCCAAGGAAGAAACGAATGATACGAGCGATCAAAATTTTTAAGTCTCCCCCACCTCCACCGAGACCGATATTGTTACCAATAGTGTTAATGCCGGTATCCAAATTCTGCGCAAACACCGGCAGTGCAGCGAGCACAACAAAAGCAACAACCGCCAAGGCCAGCCAGCCAGCGTGTACTTTCCTTTGTCGTACTTTCAACATAAGTATTACGGCGCGTTAGCTGTTACGTCACCCGGCACATTGCTCTGCCCATTGACCGGACCATTACTGGGGTAGAAACAATTTTGGTAGGAATCATGAATCACTGAACCGTAACGCGGCTCATACTTTTTATGCGACTGCGACCCAGATAGGCTCGGGTCTTCAAGCCCACTGTGATTTAACGAAGCGTCTTCTCTGCCGCAAAAGTCGAGTGTACCACCGTTACAATCTTTATTCAGATTGCAAGCCATTAAACCTCCTACTTCGGCACTGTGGGTGAGACTGCATACCTGCTCGCATTTATTCGCAGGGTCGTTATTCAATGCCAAACACTCTGCTGTTGAAGTACAAGGAACAACTTTAGTCGGATCACTCAGACTCGGTAGGGTGCAAATATGCACGGGCTGTTGGTTTGTCGTAAATGCGTAAGGGTAGGGCACGTATGGATCACCAACTTTGTCCTCTTGATAAAACGCAATTGGTGCGTGTGGTTCGGGTCGAGCAGGATTCGTTTTGTCGAGATAGGTACGAATGATACTGAGCCGTCTGTTAAAGCGAGCAACAATCGGCGTCTTGGGATTAACCCCTTCCTTGTTAACTTCCGGAGTCACGTTAATAATTTCTGGGCCACTCGAGACAATGGTGTCTGTTGTTTTGAACGACCAGGAAAAACTGTCTTTCGGCGGACCGTCCGCAGTGCCGTCACCACTTGGCATACGTAATTGCTGATGACCTTCACTATCGAGCACGGGATTACCGTTACTATCCTTTTCAATGTTCTTGCTGCCATCGAGTGAGTTACTTGCCATATCCACCACACCGTCAAATATTCCATTGCCCGGCGACGGAGTACAGGCGCGCGACGGGTTGTTCGACGGTTCCGGTCCGAGATTACATCCAGGGTCACTCCAAAGCATGGCTGCTTTCACATCCGCACTCACCGTCACACTTGCTGGCAGGCAATAAATCGTCTGGTTGCAGGAATTGGTGCCACAGGGATCAGACGAAACAAATTCCACCGTACGATACCCATTACCAATGCTGAATGTTCCGTTGACCGGCGTATTACCATTGTCGGCGTTCGCTACAATTAAATTATTGAACCCATCGGCAGTACTACCGCTCGCGCTAATCGGGTTGACCGCTTCATTAAAGGTAACCTGTACAACGGTATTACGTGCCAGTTCGTCATACTCCCAAGGAAGTACGTCAATGATTTTTGGCGGGGTCGTGTCGATGATGGTGGAAACTTCGAAGGACCATGCGTACTTACTATCCTGTACGAGGAAACCAGAATCTCCGTTTTTCTTTGTAAGCGTAGTATGCACCGTCGCTCGATGCTTAGTATTGACATCAGGCAGCCCAAGAAGCGCTGCGCCGTGCAAAATAAAGACAAATACCTTCTCGTCGTTGGTGTAAACGTCAAAGCTTGAAAACTGCTTATACCCCGTTCCGTCACCTGGATCCCACGCTAGATCAAAAACATTTTCATTCATGGTGCCACACCACAAAACGGAACAAGTCACCGTGCCAAAGTCTTCACCTTTACTCACCGCATTACTGAGAAACGACTTCGGGAGACTAGCAATATCCGCCGCGGTCTTCGGGTCTTTATGAATAACCAATATGGGCTCCCTGAAAGTGATTGCCATACTGGTATTTCTCGGAACATTTTTTTGATCACGCCCGGGGTAGTGATCTTCAATGATACCGTTCCCTAGTGCAAAACAGTTACTGCAGGGTGGCGGTGAACCCGACCCATTATTGGTGTTGCCGCCCGTACCAACCAACCAATTGAGCAAAAACGAAACAATGCTAAAGGAAATTAAAATGATAACGAGACCAATAGCTCCATTACGGAGCACTTTCTGGGCAAGTTCAATGCGTTCACTGTTGCCGGCAGATGTCATCCAGAGGTAACCGCCGTAGAGGACGACACCGATAGCAAGGAGACCAAGGAAACCAAGCAGCGCGCGAATAATGCGCGCTATTAAAATTTTTAAATCCCCCGAACCGGCACTGAGGCCGGAATTGTTTGAAAAATTAGTAAGGCCGGTATCAAGCCCTTGCGCCAAGGCAACGACCGGAAGAAAAGCAAAAATGACGGCAACCCCGAGAGCGAGTGAATGGCGCAGCGTCAACCAGGGCAGAATAGTTTTGTTCCGTCGTAGAAAAAAGGCCTCGGATATTGCCATGCGTTTTTGTTTACTTTGAGGAATCTTTTTGTTTCGCCAGCACTTCACGAACAACCGCCGCAACTTCACTGCCATCTATCGCTCCTTTCAGATCTCGCATCACCGCTTTCATAGCTTGACCAAAATCTGTGATCCCTTCCTTATGTAACGTTTCAACGACGAGCGCAACACGACGTTTCGTTTCTTCTGGATCAAGTGCTTGCGGTAAATATGCAGAGAGCACAGCGATTTCTTTTTTCGCTGCATCAATTAAATCTTGTCGTGCAGCTTTGATAAAGTCTTCCAGCGCATCTTTCTGGCGTTTCACTTCTTGACGAATGACCGTTGCAACAGCCGCGTCATCTAATTCTTTGACCGCACTGGTGCGCGCCGCGATCACAGCATTCTGCAAGGCCGCACGAAGCGTGCGTAAAATTGATACGCGTTCCGCCTCATGCGCCTTCATTGCTGCTATAAAGTCCTTCTCAATGCGTTCAAGTAACATACGGCTCAGTTAACGAAGATGTTAACAATTACATTAACGAGAACGACCGCCGCCTTTGGCTGACCGCTTCTCGTCTTCTTCAGTAAGACGACCAACTTTTCGTAAGTATTCCATCTGCTCCCGCTTACCGGCACGAACCAATGCATTCTTGCGTGCTTCGGTACGGCTTTTTTCACGCGTCAAAAAACGAACCTTCCGAGCCTGTCGCATACGGCCGCTCCGTTGTAGCTGCCGAACGAACCGACGAAAGAAGGCTTCAAAACTTTCACCCTTTTTCCTCTTTATTTCGACCACGTACTCACCTCACTTTCTTATTGCAGCCGCTCAAGCGGTCGTGCATAAATAATGGTCGATCGTTTTTTCTTCGCTCACTTGAAAAATGCCGACTACTCTACATCTGAACATTTTTCGAAACTCAAGTAAATTGCGAAGACAAAAAACGATTCGTACGTTTTATTCTAACACATAGAGAGGCGCTAAGTCAAAAGTATAATAACCTTAGGATTCTTGAATGAGACGCTCGGCTACGGTCCCCTTGCATGACGAAAAACCACCCAGTGTACCTGAGCGGTTTTTTGTAATTTCTCGAATGGCAGAATTAACTACGTACTCGTTGCGTCATGAAGTATAGGTGCCTCGGTATGTACAACGGGTATTTCCTCTTCCAGCTTATGCTTCACAATGCCAATAATTTTTTTGAAGTCAAAAGTTTCCTGCATGCCGGCTTCCATATCACGAATGATAACCGTGTGATCAACAATTTCTTTTTGCCCGATGATGATGGTGTAGCGCACACCCAAACGAGCCGCCATTTCCATTTGCGGTTTTAGGCCGTCCTTAGAAAAATTTGCTGCAACGCGTACATCGCTCTTACGCAACTCTTCAAAAAGTTGCATCGCCTTTTTGCGAGCCGGTTGCGAAAGTTGTGCAATGAACACTTCTGGTCGCGGCGTCGGCGGCAATGGTACTTCACGCTCTTTCATTTTGAGAATTGTTGTCTCCATACCAAGACCTAAACCAACGGCAGGAGTCGGTCGTCCGCCAAGTTCGGTAATAAGGTCGTCATAACGTCCACCGCCGGCGAGTGCTGTCTTCCCTTCTTCGTCATCAGCCGCCCACACTTCAAACACGGTGCGCGTATAATAGTCTAGACCGCGCACGAGATGCGGATTCAATACATAGGGCACATCAAGATCGTCGAGATATTCGAGCATCTCCATAAAGTGCTCACGACAGGGGGTGCAGAGGTGATCAACAAATTGCGGTGCGTTGGCACGCAGCGCTCGGCACCCTTCTTCTTTGCAATCGAGGACGCGTAACGGATTTTTAGCGAGCCGCCGTTCACAATCTTCACACAGTTCTTTGCGATGGTTGCGATAATACTCAAGAAGGACGCGACGATATGCCGGACGGCATTCTTTGTCGCCGATGGTATTCACTTGCAAGGCAACGGGTAGACCTAACGTCTGAAACAAATTCATCAGCATGAGCATCAGTGTCGCATCCATGGTCGGATGCCCCTCACCTATGATCTCGCATCCCCACTGATGGAACTGCCGTTGACGACCGTACTGCGGTCGCTGGTAGCGAAACATAGGTCCAATGAGATACCACTTAACGGGTTGCGGCTGGTTCACCAGTCCATGCTGCAAGTAGGCACGAGCCATGCCGGCGGTCGGCTCCGGTCGTAGCGTCAGTGACTCGCCACCCTGGTCAGCAAAGCTGAACATTTCTTTTTCGACAATGTCGGTAACCTTGCCGACCGCTCGTTCAAAAAGCGATGTCGCTTCAACCATGGGCAAAGTGATTGGCTGAAAGCCATAGGTTTCGGCAATCTGTTCACAGGCGGCGGTGAGATAGCGCCAATAGGGTTGCTCTTCAGGCAAAATATCTCGGAATCCGCGTACTGTTTGCGGCAAACGCTTGTTGCGTACTGGCGCGGTAACGTCAGTAATATCTGCCGGATGCGTCAGTGCCGGAGCGACGTGCTTAACCTTTTTGGGTTTCATCTTGTCTTGTTTTTCCTTTTTTTCCATACCTTTAACTACCTGCGGCAGGCAATAAGTTATAGCTAAAAACATGCAAACGATTGAACGGCCAGGCGCGTACCCAGACTCTTCCTATGATATAGCGGTCAGCCACCGGTCCAAAAACGCGAGAGTCAAGACTGGCGCCACGGTTGTCGCCCATGACGAAGTAGTGACCCTTTGGCACGTCAACAGTAAATTCACCGGTCGTTTCAAGTCCAACCGGCAAAAACGGTTCAGCTAAAGCCACGGGCGAACCATTATTCGGTGGCGTTATGCTGAGGTGACCGCGAGAAATAGTAACCGTCTCCCCTGGTAGACCAATGATACGTTTAATAAAAAACTGACTTGGGTCGCGCGGATAACGAAAGACAACGATATCGCCGCGCGCTGGCTCTGAAAAACGGTACGAAAGCTCATCAATGAGCAAATACTCATTGTCATCAAAAGTCGGCTCCATGGACGCCCCCTTTACGTAAAAGGGCTGGACGATGTAGTAGCGAACCGGAAGAATAATAGCAAGGGATATCAAAACAACCTTCAGGAGCTCTACAATGAACTCGCCGAGTTCCCCGAATACTCTTATTGTTGGCCGCTCATCTTTCAAAACAGGCATAGTAATCGCTTATGATACACTAAAATAAGCGTTTTGACAAGCCTGCGAGCGACAAATGGTTCTTTCGAATAATCAAGAACCTTGTAGTGCAGCCGCTCCAAAAATAAACATGGCTGCCACTAAAATAACTGTAAGAAACGCCATAACAACAGAACCAACCACGAGGTACTTTCGTAACTGCACATTTGATTCCGGCGCTACAGCAACCGGCAATGTCTTAAGACGCAGGTAAAGTACATAAAAATAACCGAGGAGGAGTGGTGTCAGCAATAACTCAAGCGCGAAGTTAATGGCTTGAGCAATTCCGGGCTGATTAAAAACTCCGGTTAAAATTGCTCCGGGAATGGAGATAACAAAACTCAATAGAGCTAAAACAACGATGCGCCCGGCAACCGCCCACCAACGTCCCCGCACGTACTCACGGCTTGCTAAAAGTGCGGTAAAGCCATGCCGGTCTTCGCTGACCACAACGTAAAGAGCCAATATAAACCAGACGGAAAGAATAATGCCTGGTACAACCAAAAGCAATACTCCCCCGAGCATAAGTAGCCCTGACAATATGGACACCCAGAGATATGGAAGGACAAACCGTCGAGACTCTCGATAAGCGTCGATGATACCACCACCGGTTGTACTGTCTGCCCCTTTCGCGAGCGTTACAACAACAGTGAGCGACGCCCAAAGCTGGGTAATACCAAGCGCAATAAAGGCAGCGACTTCAATAAGAATACTCAGGGCTAAACCAATGTAGTGCACTGTTGGCGTAGAACTCACGGAAAGCCAAGAAGTGAACGACAACATACCAAGGAGCACAAAAATGCCAACAATGACGGCAAAAATTGCGGCCAATAACAGTGCTATAAGCCGTCCGAACTGCTTGCGATACAACGCTGCTGCTTCACGCAAAAGCTGCATGGATCCGGGAATAGATGCGTTCTCTTTTAAACCAAGCATGAAAATTAAAATAAAAGGTGAATACCGATACCCTATTCTAGCATAAATGAGGTAAGGAATCACCTTGCCTGTAATTTCGTACGACTAAGCGTAACTAAAAAAGTAAACTGATTTCATACAATCTGCGCTAAGTAGTAGTTGACATCTTTTTCTGGCGTTACCAGATAGGATACTCCCCCTAAATTCTCAAATAAAGCACACGCCTCCGGAGAGTTGTCGACGAGTAAACAATCTTTCAGCGATACTTCAAGCTTACGAGCGTATTCAACAAATAGTCCTCCTTCGTTGTCGGTTTTATGTTTCCTTTCACTGTGTGAGTTACTAATGAGATCAAAGTATTTTTCAAGTTGCAATGCTGGCACTGTAAAACGTGAAAAACTATCCATGTTTCCGGTCAGTAGCACAACCGTAAAACGATCGCGCAAGGTATGTAACTTTTTGAGTGCCTGCTCTGAAACCTTCATCGTGCGGCAATCTTCAACAAACACGTTCCACAATTTTTCAAAAGGCACACCAATTTGACCAGCAACAAATTTGTTTACTTCTTCCGCTGTGTACTCCCCCTTCATCCAACCGTCGACCATGGTTCTGTCTTCCCCAAAAAGCAGCTTCTGTATTTTTTCATTGTCTTCTGGTGGCAGGCTCCGCCAGTACCTGTCAAAGCAGAGCGTGCCGTCGAAATCACAAAATAAAATCGGTTTGGAAAATGGGGCCATGTCGATTTAATCTATTAGCTTATTGAAGGGCTTTTTCTATCAAGACGGTACATTCCAATCAGAATACCGAGTATACCTACTATCTGACTGAGAAGACCAGAATATGAATGCACAAAAAGTGTGTAGGGAATCCAAATGATACAGGTAATCAACATGTAAAAACGAATGTCAGCCGGACGGTTTTGTGACATTGCGCTCGTCCCTACGACAACACCAACGACCGGCAAAATAGTTATCCATCCTTGCCAAAAAATGAACAAGACAAAAACTGAAACAAAGACGACAAGATAAAACCATATCCTATGGTCTGCCCATTTCTTTTTGGTCTTATTTACAAAAATGAGATTACGCCCAAGCGTTACCACACACATCACTGCACCTGCATACGCAGCAAGTAGCAAGTAATGGATCGTAAAAAACAGTAAACCTACAGATTGTAAAAGAAAGATATTGTTTCTGGTCTTTGCGTTCCATGTCAGTATGCCAAAAAGGAGTGCTACGAGGCCAATGCTCTGAATAAACCAAAAGTCATGGAGTAGGTTCATGGGAAAAATATGCAAGGATAATTTATAGACCGAAAAGAAGTTTTATACCCAGCACCGTTCCTATGCTGGCAAACATAATTTTAATAAATGTATTGCCTTTATACCTGCCGTATCGAGATCCCACATAACCACCAATAAGCGATCCAACCACAGTAGGAATCATAACTGGCAAACTAAAATACCCTTTTGAGACGAACACAGCCACCGCAAAAACTTCCCATAAAAACGCGACTGCATAGTAATAACCGAGAGCGTCAATAAAATCAAATCCTCTGGTTTTAAAGGTTACGATCGAAAACAGTATTCCATTACCAGAACCAAAAAATCCTTCGTAAAAACCTAAGACCGGGGCAAATATATAAGCGATCGATTGTCTCAACCTTGAGTGAACCTTTGTTTCAGCAAGGCCAACGTTTTTATTAAGTAAGACGTAAGCAACTAAACTCAAAATCAATATACCAATAATAACTCCGGCAATTCTTTGGTTAATAGCTACAACGACCAGCGTGCCGACATAAACTCCAACCAAGCCGATAATTGAGAACCAAATGAGAAACTGCCAATCAACATTTCTACCTTTGAAATAGTTGTACGACGCGGGCAAAACCCAAAACATTGAACTAACTTTTTGCGCCGCCGTAGCCAGAGGAAACGAAATGCCTAAAAAAAGCATCACCGGAATATATAAAACTGAAGCCCCACCACCTGACATGGAACTCAAAGCAGTGGCAACAAAAGACGTAAAGAGAATTATGAAAAAGGTCATTATAATGATAGCGTTTTGATTCCTTGGGGCACTTCGATAAGTTATGGCACACTGTATGACTAATGGCTGTGCCATTCATAGCGCCAGCCCAAATTAACGGCACAAACTTGGATATTTTACAGCCATTCTTCGCTACCTCCTTCGCTGAAGCTACGGAAGGTCAAGAAAGCTACGAAGGGCATTCTTCGCTGGCGCGAAGAATGGTGGGCGCGGGAGGATTCGAACCTCCGACCTTTCGAATGTGAATCGAACGCTCTAACCAACTGAGCTACGCGCCCCAATACTAAACTCCAACAGCTTGCTCCTATGCTCACGGCATTATATACTAGACCAACGAATTTGCAATTGATCAATGGATAAACCCACTATTAATCTTCTCGACGCATCCAAGCGACCCGAAACGAAGCCTATCCCAGTACCGTTCATTCCCGCTCCTCGGAAACGACACAGGAGACGCGGTATGATTATTGCCGGCATCGTGCTCGTTGGCGCTGTTTTTTTATTAGCGAACGTCATTATTCCAGGTGCGCGTCTCAGTAAAACATTTGGTTCATCCGGACTCCTGCAGCAACTTACCCATCTGACATTCAGCGGTAGCCGCTCACTCGTTGGCGAACAAGATAACCGTATCAACATTCTACTCCTCGGAGTTGGCGGTGCTGGACATGACGGTGCCTACCTCACCGACACAACCATACTCGCCAGCATTGAACCGAGCACGTCACGTGTATCCCTCATCTCCCTTCCACGAGATCTTGTCATTCCCTACTCAGATGGTAGCTGGCGTAAGCTCAATGAAATTTACGTGACGGGTCAAAACACAAACTCGCACGACCCCGGCACGACAGCAGCAAACACGGTTGGTGCGTTTTTAAACATCGATATCCCCTACTATGTGCTCGTCGACTTCAACGGCTTCGAAAAAATGATTGACGCCGTTGGCGGTGTTAACGTATCGATTGACCGCACGTTTACCGACCCGAGTTTCCCGACACCAGGCGGTGAAGATGCCCCAAACTACAAAGATCGTGAAATGTCCGTCACCTTCACGGCTGGCTGGCAGCACCTCAATGGACAACGCGCACTCATGTTTGCCCGTTCTCGTCATGGAAACAACGGAGAGGGCTCTGACTTTGCCCGTGCGCGGCGCCAACAAAAAATTCTCCTCGCTCTCAAAGACCGTGTCTTCAACTTCGGCGTCTTGTTGAATCCAATCACCATCAATCAACTAGCAAACGAACTCTCTGTTCACCTCAAAACAAACCTTGAACCCTGGCAAGCACTGCATCTCTATGAACTAGCCAAAGACGTCAATACAGAGCAGGTCATTCGTGCGACAGTCGACGATAGCCCTAACAGTTTACTCGTCGGAGAAATTAATACGGACGGCGCTTATGTGCTGCGCCCCAAAGGCGGCAACTTTAATCGCATCCAAGAACTAGCACGAGACATCTTTCATAACGGTGAGCTCATCCAAGAACCGACGCGTGTCGAAATTTTGAACGGAACAAAAGTTAGTGGGCTCGCAACTGAAACAGCAAACCTCCTGGTGGCGCGCGGTTACAATGTGGTGCACACTGGCAATGCTGATGATCAAACGGTTCTAAAAACAACTATCTACGACTACACGAGTGGCGCTCGCCCAACGTCGCTCGCTGCGTTACGCGTACTCTTAAACGCAGAAGTTGCCGCAACTGTCCCCGATTGGCTCATTCCAACCGTCAGTACGGTTGACCCGAACGCTACATCTTTCACAGCGCCACCTTTGTCCTCTAAGGCAGATTTTGTCATCATTATAGGGAAAGACCGATCAGGATCCAGTCAAACGGTAACAACCCCTTAAACATGGCACATTCCACCCTAAAACCAGTACGTGTAGCACTTGTTGGGAGGGTGAACGTAGGAAAATCAACACTCTTTAACCGCCTCGTTGGTGATCGACTGGCGCTTACCTCCCCTATTCCGGGAACCACCAGAGACCGCCGTGAGGGCGACGTCACCTGGCGAGGAGAGACGTTTACGCTTATTGATACGGGCGGCGTTGAAGTACCGGGGCAAACAACGGCAGCTACACGCGACGACCTTACCGCCCGCATCACCGAACAAACTGAAGCGGCGCTTGTCGGTGCACAAATCGCTATTCTCGTAACGAGCGCTACCGATGGCGTGTTGCCGCAGGACAAAAGTTGGGCGCGAGCATTAGCTGGGCGACTACCAACATTACTCGTTGTCAACAAAGCAGACAGCAACATTCGAGCTGAACGAGCTGCAGAATTTTTTTCTCTTGGACTCGGCGAACCGCATGCCGTGTCCGCAGTATCGGGAAGAAGCACGGGCGATATGCTCGACGCACTCTTGACGGTCATGGCAACCTTACCGCGCGAACGCCAAAGCACCGCCACCGTCAAAGCGGTGCCCGGCATCAAGCTTGCCATTATTGGCCAGCCCAATAGCGGCAAGTCTTCCCTCCTTAATGCTATTGTCGGAGAAGAGCGTTTCATTACGAGCCCCAAAGCCCACACCACGCGTGAACCGCAAGATTTTCCCTTCACTTATTTTGGACAACGCCTCATACTCATTGACACTGCTGGCATCCGCCGACAGTACCAACAAACCCGCGGCATTGAACGCTTAGGGGTTACGGCTTCTCTCAAAACCGTTAACCGTGCTGATGTGGTACTCCTTATTATTGACGCCACAAAAGAACCGAGCTTCCAAGACCAACGACTGGCGAGTATGGTTGCCGAAGAAGGTCGCGGGCTCATTATTGTCATCAACAAGTGGGACCTCGTTACTCCTAAAACTGCTGCCACACCTGCGGAAATTACGCGCCTATTCCGCAATCGTTTGCCGGGTCTAGACTGGGCGCCGCTCGCTTTTGTTTCAGCAAAAACAAAACAGCGCGTGCGTAACCTTCTCGACATGGCAATTACGATCGCTGCAGAAAGACGAAAAAAAATAGACGACGTAACGATGCGAGATTTTGCCGCAAACGCAGTTCGCCAGCATCGACCAGCGCGCGGCGGCGGGGTCAAGCATCCGCAGCTCATCGACTTTGTGCAAACCGGCAGCCAACCTCCAACGTTTAAGTTAACGATAGCCGGAGAACTGCACCCTTCCTACCTGCGCTTTTTAGAAAATCGTCTACGTGAGGCCTACGGCTTTGTCGGCACACCCATTAAACTCCAGATGCGTAGCGAGCAACTAAAACACGGGAAAAAGAGTCAGGCACTATGACCCCACTGCCGCCCTTTCTCATTGTTGGTCTTGGCAATCCATCGCCAAAGTATGACGGCACCCGCCACAATGTCGGTCGTGCCGCGGTTGACGCTTTTTTGCAAAACCATACAGACACACATGAGCTAAGCGTGCCTCACTTTTCCGGCCACGCTTATAAAGTGTCGCTATTAGCTATTCGCGATTTACCATTTGCCATTGCCGTTTCCGATCTCGGTACCTACATGAACACGTCAGGACCAATGCTCGAGCGAGTGCGATCTTTCTTCAACATCCCTCATGAAAAGGTGGTTGTCGTTCATGACGACCTAGATTTGCCCTTTGATAAAATGCGCATCAGTATAGACGCTTCCGCCGGTGGCCACAATGGCGTGACATCAGTTATCGCCGCTCTCGGTACGAAAAACTTTTTACGCTTACGCATTGGCATCGAGTCACGAACAAATAAAGAACAGTCGCCAGCGGATGCTTTTGTGCTACAAAAATTCAGTGAATCAGAAACAAAAGATCTCTCTAAAATTCTCACAACTACGACTGAGGCACTGCAGTCGCTCATTGCTAACGGGCTTGAAAAAACAATGAATGTCTATAACTAAAAACCGCCCGGTAGGGCGGTTTTTAGTTTAGTAATTAAATTCTACCCAACTGTTGTGCGAGCCGAACTTTTTCCGCTACATCTGTTGTTCGAGCTAGGGCATCCAAAATTTGATAAACACTCGTCCTTTCCTCTGCATTCCATGGCGCATCTTCACCATCTGTCATTTGGTCAAACCGGCTTGAACCAAAATAAGCCTCAACCCGGTTTTTATCATCTGGCGAAAGTGCGTCAAATAATTCACGTGCTCTTGTTTTTACACCTGCGACAACTGGTTCGGCTTGTTCTCCTTTAGGTACTGCTGGCCCAAAACGAACGGTCGTTTCTAGGGAATCTTTACCTCGAGAACCCTTGTCTCTACTTTTAGTCATAATATAAAAAAAAATTGAATCACATAGATAGTAACAAAAAAAATCAGTTTGTCAATTATAAACAACGATTTTTCTAAAAAGCCCACCGACAAACTACATGAAATTTTTTGACGCGCCTCCCTCCTCAACAGATTCACGAAAATGTACTAGTGCTTATTGAGCGCCTCTTTGGGTGATAATTTGGCTGCTCTGTGGGCTGGCCAAAAACCAGCGAGGAGACCAATGGTGGTAGAAACAACAATGACCAAAACAATAAACCACGTTGGGGTCAAAAATAATATTACCGGCTTTCCGCCAAAGTGACGCGCCAACCAAGCGAGACTCAAATTTCCGATTTGTCCCCCACCGAGACCAATGAGCACCCCAAAGACGCCACCTAAAAACCCCATCACGACTGACTCCATTAAAAACAACTTGCGAACGTCACGGTCAACGGCGCCCAACGATTTAATAATACCAATTTCCTCGATCCTCTCAAGAAAACTCACCAGCATCGTATTTAACATTCCGATAGCAGCCACGATTAACGCAGTTATTCCGATAACGGTGAGAATGATAGTAATAACCTGCATAGCTTTGGTGGCTTGTTGCACCAAGTCAACCTTAGCGGAAATAAAAAAGCCATCTTTAACCAACTGATCGCGTAAGGATGCTACGGTGTCAATATTTTTTGCTTTTACCCACAAGCTATTATAAAAATGCGGAGGGGTGGAGAGGTAGGAAGCAGGAATGATAGCAAATGGCGGCTGAAGTTCATCCGTAATTACTCCGCTCAGAAATAACGTCTCTGTGGGTTTCACCTCGGTAACCGTTAGATCGTCACCCTGCCCTTGATAATAAACCGTTAAATCCAAAGGAATTTTATGATTGGTAAAATCGGTTGTCTCATTCACTTTATCCCCGCCGTTAATCAGTTGCAGGGCTGAACGCGACAAAATAACTTTTGGTTCGTGGTCGCCAAAGGTCTTTCCAAAATCAACGTTTTGTCCTGACAACCTGAAATAATTAGCGTCAACAATTCTCGTTATAATTAATCCGGAACCTTCTTGAGATTCTACACTGCCGCTAAATTCAGAAACTGGAGAAACCTCGGCGACGCCATCCATTTGTTTAATTTTCTGTAGAGCATCCTCGGTCACCGTCAGTTCTGCTTCGGGTGGATACAGAGCCTCCATACTGATCAAAGAATCTTCCGTTGTTACCAGGCGGCCGATAAGAATATACTGCAAACCGTACCCCATAGACACCAATATTAAAACAACACCGATACCAAACGACATGCCTAAAATAGTCAGCGAAGATCGTAGAGGTTTTGTTCTAAAAACCCGAAAAGATAAACGGAGAACATCAACAAAACGAAGATGGTGCGTTTGTTTGCCCATGGAAGCTAGTTACTATCTTGATGGTTAGGGGCACTCTGAATACCAACCGAAGAAGATGTTTCCGTGAGTTCTTTTTTGTTCTTTTCGGTAACGATAGACTCTAACTTATCCGCCAACCAATTACTTTCTCTAAAAGAGAATCCCAGACCAGACTCTTTCTTCGAAGCATGGGTAATTTGCTGGACTTGTTCTTTGGTAATAGCAGAGTGAATCCTTTCGTCAATCACTTCGTCCAGTCGCGCTAACTGATAATAAGATGCGCTGCCTTCGTAGTCAGACAGCAGCCAATTTCGAATATCTTCCACTGCGTAGGCGCTCGTCTGTCTTGAATGCTGTGGTAATTCCTCTAGCAACCTTTCTACTGCTTTTCTTTCTTCCATGACGCCATCAATAATATGGCTGAACTTTGCCGCTCTTTGCTTCCAGAGCCCAACGCCACCGCTCTGGAATGGCTTGTCGAGCATCTTCTGAAATGTCTTCGAGTCCATGCCCCCAGTTACCCGTTGAGTAATAAATTTCTCTAATCTTTTCAATTCTTCTTCGGAGTAGCCCCGAACCAACAAATGCAACAAAGAACGCACCGACCTCTCGGCAGGTCCCAACTTTGTTGTTAAGCCGCCAGCCACATGTCGGGTGATTTCTTCAACTATATGTTCGTCACGCCCAGACTCAACTTTGATAATTGCCCCGTCTTTCATAAAGAAAATTCTGTCGGAGTCACGCAAACTCCAGGCTTCATGCGTTACCATAATAACGGTTCGCCCATCTTTTTCGTTTAATTCCTTTAAAAAAGTCAAAACTTTTTCGGCGTTTTCAGAATCTAAGTTACCCAAAGGCTCATCCGCCACAATAATGGGAGGATTATTGGCCAGGGCACGAGCAATACCAACCCTCTGCTGTTGCCCGCCGGACAATTCATAAGGATACCGAGTTGCCAAGTTTTCTATGCCAAGTCTTTGCAACAATTTTTTTCCTTCTTCGTTACGCTTCCGTTTTGATACCCCCAAAAATGCCATCGGCAAGGTCACATTACCAAGAACGCTGAGTGATGGAATGAGGTTAAAAGCTTGAAAAACTATACCGACGCCAACCTGACGATAAATAGCCAACTCATTTTTAGTGAAACGCATGATATCTTTTTCTTGTACAAAAATTTCACCCTCTTGCGGCAGCCCAATACCCGCAATAATAAACAGCAGCGTTGTTTTTCCGCATCCTGATGGGCCGAAAAAAGAAACATACTCACCTTGCTTAATCTCTAAACCCACGTTGTTCAGAGCCTGCACCTCTGACAGTTTGTTTCGATTATGCCACAAATTAACACTATTCATCCTAATGCACTCGCTCATGAATTTTGTTACTTACCTTCGCAAGAACCCAAAAGATTCTTGAAAATTATTCACAATAACATCAAGGATTGATTCTGTTTTTTGCGGGGTAATAATAGTTCGGTTGGGGGTGGTAGCGGTGTTATTGTAAGCGTCGGAGGACCTAATGCGTAAGCGGTAAAGAGAGCCGGGCTTAAAAACATTAGTAATGACAGAATGACTGGTAGTGAACTGATCTCCAGTATCAATCGTATTACCTGGTTTATCTTTAGCACTACTCGAGCCGTCGACATATTCCACAACAGAAGTGGCGGGCTCATCAGTAACCCAAGTAACGACTGTCTGCACTTTATCGTTTCGGCCAGGCATCAGAGCACTATTAATTTTTAAGTTGGTAATAACGGGCGCGGTACTGTCAGTACTGGTTGCCACAAAAAGGTTCCTGGAACTTTCAATACTGTTCCCACGCTCGTTGCGACCAGAAGCATTGATGCTGTAGGTGGTATTAGCATCAAGGTGATCAAGAAGCACGTCATGGTATTTGGTGTTGGTAATATCTATTTTCTGACCCGTAGCGCCAGTTTTTATATTTTTATACTCAACTACCGAAGAAGCGGGTTCAACGGTTGTCCAAATAACCCGAATGGTATCCAGCTCAACTGATGCAACTTTGGCTTCAATCTTCTGGGCCTTGGTCACAAAGGTAAGATCATCGCTCTTGCCAATGATACTAACAATGCTCTGTGATTTTGCTTGAATGTGATAAAGGGTGTCGGGCAAAAGATTGCTCAACGCAACTGAATGCTCTGTTGTTCGTTCGCCAGCATTGCCAATTTCCGTCTGATAAGAAGACCCCTCCGCTGGTTTATATTCTGAAGCGGAAGCTATCGCCACCATCGACGAAGTTTTAATATTTGTTCTCCAGGTAACGACAGCACTGTCGGTGGTAATATCCTCAATTTTAACATCAGTCACGAGCGGCGGTTTAATGGACGGCGCAATCGAAGATATAAGCTCTTCAAGATTTTCTTGAAATTGTTCTATTTTCTTAACGGTTACTAATTCTCCGGCTTCCGCAATAAATTTAGTTATAAATTTCTGGTCCTCACCCGAAGTTAATACTCCATAGGCATCCAGAGCATCTGCTTTAAAATGGTAGTTCGTGCCCAACTTCAGACCAACAAGTTTGACCAAGTGGCTCGTTGCCAATACTGACGAACCTGCAGTGTTCTCATACTCTTCGTTTTCACCGTAGCGAACAAAAACTCGTGTCGGCACGTCAGTAGCTATTTGCACAATGGCATCAAACGCATTCGCTTGGGTCAGCTCGACCGATTTAATGACGGGTTGCGAGGTAATGGTGGTAAACACCTGGTCCGTTGCGCTCGTAGTCGTGTTGCCACTTTTATCAATGGCCTTAGCGCGGAAATGATAGGTGTAACCGGGCTTGAGACCAAACACAGAAAAGGTATGTGTCACGGCAAAATCAGACGAGGCGATAGTGTAACCGTAAGACTCAGTCTCGCCAAACAGAATAAACCCAACCGTTGACTCGCTCGTTGCGAAGGTTACTTTGGCATCAAACATTCCAATATCAGACGTTTCAATATTACTTACTCCTGGTGGAGTACTGTCGACCAGTGTCGTATAACAACCTCCCCCACCCGTAACAGCAGCGGCTTCGGGAGCAGTTGTTGCAAATGTTTGTTCATCTGACGTTACTGAATTACCCTTTGCGTCCGCAGTAATAATCCGATAATAGTAAGTAGTACTTTTGGTCAGTCCGGTTATGGTTACTGCATGAGAAATAGATAAAGTAGCATCTAAAACCGTGGACGATCCATACACACCGGTGCTGCTCCCGTATTGAACTTGCGCATTTGCAAGCTCATCAGTATTCCAGGTCACGACCGCAATACTGGAAGTCAAAACCGGCGTCGCAATACCTGAAATGACGGGCGGCTGGTTATCGTAGGTCGTGGTAAACGTGTAGTAAGTGCTCGAGTTGGTATCGGTCGCTGTGTTTGCGTTACTATCCGTTGACTTAACGTAGTAATAATAATCAGTTCTTTGCGTCAAACCCGTTACGGTTACCCGATGCTGATAAAGCCCATTATTAACACTACCAACCAACGTTGATACACCGACTTCTGTTACCCCCACACCAGAATCCAATGCAGACGTAGTGGCGGCGTAATCCACGTATGAATTACTGTCGCTGTTTGTATTCCAAACGATTACCGCTGTTGTTTCGGTCACTGACTCAGTGGTAACATCGGAAATAATCGTTCCGGCAAGAGTAGTAAAGCTGTAGCCGGCAGCCGTATTGTCGTCAGATGCGCTATTAGAAAAAATATCTGCCGAACGAACACGATACAAATACGTCGTGCTTGGGATGAGACCAGTAAGCGTAACGGTGTGTGAGGTGGCCATCGAAGTAACCGGCGTTGTGGTGCCAAAAGCTGTACTTGGAGAAACAGAGTAATCTACAAATGAATTAGCAAGTTCGTCTGTAGTCCAGGTAATTTTTGCCCAGGTAGCCTGCACCGTTGCCGCAGTTACGGCAGAAATAGTTGGTGCCGTTACGTCAGTTCCACCTTGACCGTCCGGGTCATCGCTTACCGCTGCGCTGAAGCCAGAAATATCACCGTTACTATCTACAACTTGCACTTTGTAGTAATACGTCGTGCCGGTACTCACCGTAGAGTCTGCATAGTAATTCGTGGCCACGTCGCTGATAGTTGTGAGCAAGCTGTAGGTAGAACCATTCGTAGAACGATAGATTTTATACGAAGCAAAAGCGGCATTGTTGGCTGGCGTATACACGGTCCAGGAAATAAACTCTCGATACTCTGCAGTACTCGCGTTCGAAACATCTTTTATATCAATGCTATTTGAAGCGTTCGGTGCTTTGGCCGACGTTGCAGTTGTATTTCCATAGGTATCCCGCACAACAATGTATACAACTTCGTACGAAGGTGCGCCGGTGAACACCCATGCTGGAGAACTGCTGAGCGTCGTAGCGCCAACGGTTTGCCATTGTCCACTCGTGGCGTTCAGCCCATCGGCCGACATATCTTCGTTGTTTGATAGTCGATACTGCAGATTATTCGTGTCTGAAGCAGCAATGGTTACCGTGTCAGTGGTCGAATTCATTGTGAACGTTGAAACGGTCGGATCAGTGGTATCAATGGTAATAGTAGTCTCAGTCGCAGTAGCGGTATTGTTCGCCGCCTCGTTGTCATTGATAGTCACCCGCACTTGAGCAGAGGCCGTGTCTGTACCACCTATTATTTGTGATGCTGCATCCCAGTATGCCGTATAGATTGTATAGGCGACTTCTTCCACTGCTTTGTTGGTAGTTGCGCCAGTGCTGAGGTAACCGCTCGTTATACTGAGCCAGCCGCCGCCAATATTATACTCAAAGGTCGGCGTCACCTCGTTCGGACTGGCAGTGCCGGTCGTTGTATCGCTGTCCCGAACTTTATATTGAATCTGCACCTTACCCCAATTAGCGTCTCCTGAGTCAGTAATCTGAGACACTGACAAACCATTCGTATTGAACGTAGTATCAAACTGCGGCGGCGCATTAACGACGTACGTTACGACGACCTGCCCAACTGTTGGGGTACTCACGCCGTCCGAAGTGGCCAGTGTAACTTTATATTGCACCCAGCGGTCACTCAGGCCATCTTTCATACCTGCTGGAATCGCCGAAGAAGAGCAGGTTACTGTTCCGGTTACCTTTGAACAGCTGGCTGTACCGTTTGTAAAATCAGTCCAGCTGCCAGTCAACCCATCGACGCTTGCTGCGGTGCGCAGCGACACGGCAACCGTTGTATTACTTGGCAGCGTTGCATCTTCCGACCACGATAGGCCACCAACCACGTTAATTGCATCGCCCGAATCATACGCAGACGCCGTTAGTGATGCAGACGAGGAATATGAACTGTAACCAATGGTAACGTCGTCTAGTGACGGCGTTATGGTATTGTCCGCTGTTGAAAGTGATGCTTCATATTGAATATACTGCTGACCGTTTGTAACACACCCTCCGGTCGAAAGCGCGTTCCCGCTTGTAACACTTGAACATGAGGCCCAGGCCGTAGCGTCTGCAAAGTTGCCATCAGCATCGCTCCGAGCTTTGAGGGTAATGGTTTGCCCACCCGTTGCTGTCCAGGATAAATTTCCCCACGTTACTCCAGAGCTCAAATTTATAGGCCCAGAAACAAAGGTTCCGGGAGTGTTGTAAGAAGTAGACTCAAAAGCAAATCTTAAATCAATGTTAGACACATCATAGTAGGCAATTTTTGCCAGACCATCTGATCCTAACCCGAGCGATGTATACTGCCCCGTGACTCCGGTCGAGTCTAATACTGAAATGGTACTGGTAGAGCATGCAGCGTTGGTGCACTTCGCAAACTTAAGATTCCCGTTCGTACCATCGTAATAACTGATTCTGGCAAAGCCATCAGAAGCAACTTTAAGGGATGTGTATTCGCCGACTGTGCCTGTAGCGTCGACGGTTGTCATCGTTGGGGTTGTGCAAGCCGCGTCCGTACATTGAATAAACTTCAGATCATTACCTCCGTAGTAACTAATTCTGGCAAAGCCATCGGCGCCAATACCTATTGAACTCCACTTACCCATGGTGCCAGCAGCCTGATCAACTGCCGTTATCGCAGGAGCCGAACAGGCATCATCATTGCACTGAGCGAATTTCAAATCACCATTGGTGTTGTCGAAATAACTTATTCTGGCAAAGCCATCAGCACCAATTGCTATCGACGTATACTCACCAACAATTCCCGTTGCATCTAAGGTTGTAAGACTTTTAGCGGAACAGGAGGCGGACGTACACTGAGCGTACTTCAGAGCTGAATTTGATGAATCAAAGTAACTAATCCTTGCAAAACCATCAGAGCCAATAGCCAAAGCAGCATACTGACCAACGACCGCAACAGTCGAATCAACGGTTACCGTACTTTTGGCAGAGCACGCATCATTGGTACATTGAACAAACTTAAGGTAAGCGCCACTATAATAACTAATTCTGGCAAAACCATCGGAGGCAATCGCAATTGGAATAAAATGACCAGTGGTTACGGTTGCATCAATGATTGTTATATTGTTCGACGAGCAAGACGCGTTTGTACATTGTACAAACTTAATATCTGTATTTGACGAATCAAAATAGGTAATCCGTGCAAAACCATCTAACCCAATTGCCAATGAAGCAAACGATCCAACAAGCCCCGTTGAATCTAAGGTTGCCGGAGTCTGCCACGCCACAACGCCCGTGCTGGTCAACTGAACACTGGCGCTTGAACCCGTACCGGTAACCTGCGTGGCAGCATGCGAATATCCAGCCAAGTTAAAACCGGTATTGGTCGCTCCTTCATTTGTTTGCACCACTGTTGCGCTGGTTGTTCCTAACTGCAAATCAGCTCCGGCATTGACCACTGACAAACCAGAATCTTTAGCACTGTATTCTGTCCATCCCGATTGATTTGATGCGTGCACTGCGTTATTGGCGGTTGCGCCACCTAACCAGCTTGTTTGCGTGAACGTGTAGGTCGCTGCAGAGACTGGACCGTAAGGAAAGACAGAGTATAAAAGAATGAATCCAATCAACGACGAAACAAGAAATCCTTTAACAAAATCTTGACTGATACCGTAATGTTTAAAACTTTTTAATTGAAAATGTTGAAGAAAACTCTTGCGATATGTACTAAAAAAATCACGCTTTGCAGCTTTGTGGCGTAATGAAGATTTTTTACAGATTCTCCGCGTCTTCAAAGTTTTCACGAAACTAAATTTATATGAACAAAACTTCCTTTATAATATCATATTTGAGGTTAATTTCAAAATAAATCACCCGAACTCGGCCCTCGAGAAAACCCGCCACGAGGTGACACTAGGTTCGAGTCCTTTTTCCATATACCAAAAAGTCCCCGACAAAATGTCAGGAACTTTTTGGTGCCGTAATTATACACTTAGCGAGAACCTTTTTTGAAAAGAATTAAAATAGACTCCGCAGGGCGGAACAATTGACTCGGGATACGGATTCGCCCTGCCTCGGCTGATTTTCCGGCCGCAGGCATGGCCTAGGGAGGAATGCGGGCGAGTGTTTCTGGTTGGTAGAAACTGAGGATGGGCTCAAAAATACAAAATTGTAGTTTTTTAATGTCAAAAAATGAGGGCCGCCGATCGTATAGATCGGCGGCCCCCTTGCTCACTCGTCGCTCACTTACCCCATTCGTTCCATCTACCGGTCCACAACCAATGCGCTAGTGAGCTAATAATGATGATCAGTGCTGGGCCGGCCAGTACCATTGCTCCCGTAACGACGAAGCCACACGGGAACACCACGACAAACAGGAAAAGCAACACCAGACTAACGTTGACTAACGAAGCCTTTGGATCTCCAGCCCAAAGGCCTATTGCATACACAACCACCACGGCTACGACGAAAAATATTGCGAATCTTGCGACGCGTCGCAGGAGGCGACTTCCCATGTTTTTCTCCTTCTTTGACAGAACAAATAGCAAGTATCTTATTGACTCTATTTAAAAATTTTGATACAGTAAATACTGTCGTGACAATTCCACAACTATGAATATACGAATTAAAAGATTGCTTTCTCTTTTCCATCTTAAAGATATTGAGATGGAGCTTTTCGAAAAAGTACTTGAAGACGGAATTATTAGCGCGACTACGCTTGCTCGTGAGACCAATATTACCCGCACTTCTGTATATGACTACCTCAATCGCTTAAAAGAGCGGGGGTTGGTAACGCAGACGTTGAAAGGTGGGGTAAGAAAATTTTGTGTTGAGTCACCAGAAAAAATACAGATGCTTTTGATGGAACAGGAGAAAAACTTTGCCTCGGCGAGGGAAGCCATAATTGATATTAAGAATGCTTATGGGAAAAATCAGGCAAGGATAAGACCATTCCTACAATTGTTTGAGGGCAGAGATGAATTGCAGCAAATGATGAAAGATCTATTACTTTATCAAAATATTACTGTATGCGTGTATTGGCCAATTTTAGATATAATCAAATTATTAACACCCCAATTCTTGGAAGAGTTTCATAAAGAGCGACTCAAAAGAAATATTACTTTGAAAACCATTTGGCCACGCACTCAAGTGCCATCCTTGAAACAACATCCTTTTCTAAAAATTGGAAACCAAAATAAACGTGAAGTTCGTTTAGCACCAAAGGGTGTTGATTTTTCGCTAGGATACGCTTTGTATGAAAACAAAGTGCGATTTATTTCTTCGTCTCGAGAAAGCTTTGGTTTTATAATTACAAGTAATGAATTTGCACAGATGATTAAAGGGCAGTTTGACATTATTTGGGAAAATTCAAAGCCGATTAACTTTAAATCTTGAATTTATTAATTATGCCCACACTTAACTCCCACCGACTAGAAACACCCGCGCGCATTAGTTTTTCTCAAAAAGGGTTCGCGCGAAGTGTATAATTACAGCACCACTACTATGGGACTACTGATGTTTTATACCTTTCAACCAAGTCGAAAGGATGACTGCTGATGCGGGAGAGGACTTGTATTCAAGGGGGCTTACGCCGCCCCCTCCGCTGACAAAATCAGACGGAGCCTCCCCTTCTCGCTCGCTTCGCTCGCTAGGTTCGAGTTCTCCTGCTCTATACCAAAAAGTCCCCGACAAAACGTCAGGAACTTTTTGGTGCGCGGGAGAGGACTCCGTCCGTAAACGGACTAGAACCTTCGGCCGCTAATGCGACCTCTCTGACACCTTGCGGTTTCAGTACTTCCACTGCGGGGAAACTACCGTTTCCCCGACCCCCTTCTCAGGTTCGAGTCCTCCACCACAAAGAAAAAATTCCCAGTCGCAAGGACTGAGAATTTTTTCTGGTGCGCGGGAGAGGACTCGAACCTCCACGGACTTGCGTCCACTAGCCCCTCAAGCTAGCGCGTATACCAATTCCGCCACCCGCGCACAGGTTACCTATACTACACGACGCCCTCTCTCGGCACGACACCAACAAAAAATTATGCAGTCCGAGAAGAAACGGTTCTAATTTCACGCAAACGCTTCTTTGAAGTTCGCAAATAACCGAGCTTCGCGCGTCGTGCATGAAAAAGTTTCTTCACTTCAATCTTGACGATCGTTGGCATGTGCAGTGGAAAAATTTTCTCAACGCCAACGCCGTCTGAAATTTTACGCACCGTAATGGTCGCACCACCTTCCGAACCGTGTCGGCGAGCGATCACTGTGCCCTCAAAAACCTGAACGCGCTCCTTCTCTTCACCTTTTGGCGTCATCTCACGAATCTTTTGATGCACACGAATGAGCGCACCAGGAACAACCTCGGCAAAAATTCGATCCTTCACGGCCACATAGCTCAGCGTCGCTTCTTTTACTTTTGGCGACACCTCTACGGTAACGTTATCGACCGAAGTACTTTCTATTACTTCGCTCGTCGTTTCTTCTATTGGTTCAGTTTTTTGGTCCATAGACAGTAACAATAAATTTTCGTAAAGAAAAAATCTCAATGCAGAGATTCAATTCAGCTCGATTATACTAGAAGATTCCGCCCCCGCCGTCAAGTCTTAACGAGCGGAGTCCGCCATATGGCGGCTCGGAGCTTTTAGCGACGCCCGAATAATCACCGCAACCTCGTCGACCGCTTGATTAAGCTTTCCTTGAGCGTTCACTACCCGATAATCAAACTCGGTCTGTCGCTGTAGCTCCTCGAGGGTCTCCTGCCAACGAATGCGCCGCTCTGCTGGCGTGAACCCCTTCTTGTTCAGTCGCTGCCTGAGCTCGCCGACTGACCCCGGCAAAATAAAAACCGTAACCGTGTTGAGGCCTGGGATGCGCCGGAGCGCCGCTGCGCCGCGCACATCTACCTGCTGTAGTACCTGCTGCCCGTTCCTGAGCCAGGTCATCAACGGTTCTCGCGGTGTACCAAAACGATAGTGCCTGACTGGTGCCCACTCCAGAAGTCCACCCGTCTTGTCTTTTTGTAAAAAGGTTGCGTCAGAAACATAGTGATACGTTTTACCGTTCACCTCACGTGGTCGTCGTGGCCGCGTGGTCATGGTCACTAATTTTTTTAACCGCAAAGAACGCCGGTTGAGGAGCGCCTTCAAAATACTGTCCTTCCCCACTCGAGATGGACCAACCAGGAGAAAAAGAATACCGGGCGTTCTTTCTTGGTGTTTCATGAAAGTGTTTCTAAAAACGCGCTGAGCTCTGGATCTAGTGCGACGTTATACTCGCACCAAGTATCAGCCAAATCAGTAAAACCGAGTGTCGACGCCTGAAGAAAAAGTCGAGGCAATTCAATTCCTTGTTCTCTGTCTTGCCGAGCGCCATACAGTGGATCACCAACAACCGGATGTCCAAATGCTTTTAAGTGCGTCCTGATTTGGTGTGAACGGCCCGTGTGGATAGCCACCTCGAGCAGCGTATAGTTTACAAAACGCTTGAGTACTAAAAAACTGGTCTTGGCTTCTCTGCCTACACTGTTCGCCGGTCGTGCTGCCATGCGGCCGCGAAAGGTCTTGGATCGAGCAATGACGAAAGTGATGTCGCCTTCTTCTCGCTCAATATTGCCGTGCACGAGCGTCGTGTATACTTTCTTCACTAACCGCTCACGAAATTGATGCGTGAGTAAGTCGTACATGGCTTGCGTCTTTGCCACAACGAGAACTCCGGAAACATCCCTGTCTAACCGATGCACAATCCCCGGCCGATCGACTTGACCCACGTGCGCTATGCTCGGGCAATGCTTAAGGAGCGCCTCAGTTAAGACCGGCGCAACCGAACCAGCAGCGGGATGCACCAAAATACCCGCTCGTTTGTTAACAACAAGGTAGTCGTCTGTTTCTGTAAGAATTTCAAGATTCGGTACTGGTGGCAAAACGCGAGCTGGCCGTTCGGTAACCTTTATCGTTTCCCCGGCTTTTAACCAACGATGTACGGAGGTGTGCTCGTCGTCAACCGAAACAAACTGATCTTTAATCAGTTTCTGCACCTGACTTCTCGCAAAACCGAGCTTTTCTGTCAAAAAGAGGTCCAGGCGCACCTTGCCAATGTCTGCCGGCACTTTAAATGTTTGTTTGTCCATAGATTCTGCGCAAAAAAGACTTTGCCTGTTGTTTGGTTGCAACAGTACCTAAAAGTTGCTCTTCGCGCAATTTACGTTTTAAAAACCCGATGGTTGGCCCGCCCGAGATGGATAAGAGCTCCATGATCTCGTCGCCATTCAAAAGCGGTGGCGGCAGTTTACGTGACCGTGCTCCAGCCATTTTTTGGACTACTTTTTCTAGCTCGTTCAAATGTAAAACATACGGTCGACCACTTCGGGGAATGGTGCCGAGCGTATCAGCGAGCATGAGTGCTTTTAGCGATGCACCGAGTGGGTGCGTAATAAAGTAGCGCTCAATCGTGGTGAGCTTCATGTCGCGCGGTCGTGCATGCAATAGTAAAAGGTGCTTGGCAATCAGCCACTCTAGGTTCGCAGGGTCAACATGAAGCACACTTTCTGCTGGCATTGATGCCAGCTTCAAGCGCTCGGCTATTACTCGCGCCATTTTTCCGCCAACGACATCGTGTCCGTCAAAACGCACTCGATCAACATTGTCTTTGGCAGGCGTACGTAGCATGACGGGCTTAGCCGCATCATGCAAAAGCACCGCAATGATAAGTTCCGCGTTGGGTTCCTCACTGTGTCGTCGCCGAAACGCTGCAGAGTAAAGTGCTGCAAGTGCGAGCTCGGTATGTTTCCAAACCGACCCTTCGGTGTGGTAACGCCGTGGCTGCGGACATTTTTTCATGAGTAATAGTTCCGGTAGCAATATTTTTATGGCGCCGCTCTCGTCATACAATTTTAAGGCGGCTACGGGATCGGCGTAAAAAGTTTTTAATAGCTCTTTGGCAATAACTTCGCGTGGCACAACAAACTCTTGGCGAACCGTATCGTTCAACTTTGCCGTTAACTTTTTAAGCGACCGCCAAGTCTTTGCTTCAAAAGAAAATTTAAGTTCCACGTTAAAGCGTAGCCCGCGCAGCAAACGCGAATAATCTTCTTTAAACCTTTTTTCTGGCTCACCAACAGTACGTAATGTTTTTTTCTTAAGGTCCACAAGGCCGCCTGATGGATCAATCAATGTTTGATTATTTAGGCACCAGGCCAGAGCGTTAACGGTAAAATCTCGCCTGAGTAAATCTTCTTCAATTGGCAGGTTTGCTTTACTGACCACTTTTACATCTTTATACGCACCCGTTCCTTTGCCGGGTAAATCCAAACGCGGCAGCGCAATATCAATGGCTTCACTTCCGTGCTTACCCTTTGGTACAAATTTAAAAACGCCAAACGTTTTACCGACTAAATTTACGCGACCGTGCTTTTTTAAGAAGGCAAGGAGTTTGGCTTCTGGCACATTGGTCACGACAAAATCATAGTCCTTGGTCTCGCGGTTCAATAATAAATCGCGCACCATGCCGCCAACGAGGTAAACTTTGGCCTTTGGATAGCCAGCAAAAAGCGCACGAACAAAGTTTAGGTCGCGGGTCCTGAAAGCATTGCGCTGCCAACGTTTAAGGACAATTTCGGCTCTCATAGAGGTATGGTAGCACATCATACTCTACGAGCGAGACTATGGAAAACGGCCAGTTTGAGTTACTTCTACGTATTTGTTGCGATCCAATCTCAAGGACTAATAGGGACTACAATCTACAAGGAGATCAACAACCGCTCCGTCTTTCTATGTTCTAATGTATTTATCCCGAAGTAAATCGAGGGACTAGTACGATGTATGTTGAGGGCTGGCGGGGTGCGTGTGTTGACGCACCCCGCCACGTGAATCACTACCCGCTCACTGGTTTCTGGCACACTGAAGCACCAGCCAGACCCTGCCGCTCTGAGGAGCGACGACTTCGACTGCTGCGTACCAGTAGCCCTTGATCACAGGATCGAAGTCGTGCACCCCAGAAAGGTACATGGTGGACTTGATGTCGGGATAGAGGTTGCTTGGTTCAGACTCGTAAGGCCCAAACTTCTCCATCTGCTCATCGTCTTCGCAGTGGCAGAGTGCGTACGACGTCTGGTTCGCTTGCACTACCACCGTGCAGAAGCGAAGTGTGCGCTCGACTGCTGGGGGAGAGTACCTCTCGTCGCCGTCGCGGCATTCTTGGCGAAGCCGATCGCCACCGACCGCATAGACTTTGGGTGACCCACGCCGGGCGCACAGGTCGACCGCGCTCGCGCTCATGGGCAGCGCCAGCGTGAGCAGGCAAAGAAACAAACTGATTCGCTTCATGACGATTCCTCCTGTTTCCGCTGATTGCGGTTTAACTATCCTAAACGCTTTACCCACGACGTCAAGCTGTCACAGCGATCTTTATGATATGAAATGAGTACAACAATATATAAATACTAGAAACAGCAAAAAACTTGCTGTACATTTGTACAGCATATATTTTTCAACTTCTAAGAACTTTCCAAAGTAAATACTTCCCTCTCGTGAACACTACGGCGCATTGCGTGGTCTTCGTTTTATCCATATGATATATGCATGAAATCCGAACAAAGAATGCATTATACGAACCCAGAGCAGTTCGTTGCTCCCGAACCACAGGAAGACTGGGAACGAACGCGCCCTCTTGTATTCGAGCATTTTCGTAAATGGGGCCGAGTCTCCGCGCTCATTGGCGTTCTCTTCGCAGGAAGACAAGAAGCAGAGGCAGGCCCGTTTCGATACGATGCCGCTGAGTACGTGGCCACACGACACATCACCCACGAAGAAACAGTAAAACTCGAGGAGCGAGAACACGAAATCGCTAAAACGTTTGGCGATGCAGTACTGCGTCTTATAAAAAGTTACGACATGGTCGCACACATGGAACGAAAAGAACAATATGGACCTGCGGTTTTTTCTGGGTTTGAAAAGTCGGGTCTTAAGGATCACGAGGCGATCACGGCGAGCTGGAACGAGGAGAGTGGGAGATTCCCGAAAGGGTGGATTAACGGCGAGATTGACCAAATTGAATTTACAGACCAACAAGGAAAGGACTATCGAAGAGGTGGCGCGATCGGGTACGAAACTGGAGGGTTTCAACATCGTCTTGTGACACAATATCGCCCTGACACGCCATCGCGACATGACCAATTGTTACTCCTCTACAGTGCAAACAATGACAATAGATTAAGCGCTAAAGAGAGAGAAAATCTTCCACGTTTTTACGATGAAACGTTTACCCACGAAACCGGACACGCCAACGACTGGATTAACGATAAGGAACTCTCTCTTCAAGAACGACTTGACTTGCTTCACGGCGTACATCAACGCCTTATCGACACTAATCGCTACCGCGACCCCGAAGTCGACGGCATCCAATACTACGAATCGGCAAACGATGGCACAAGCGATGGTCTCCACAAATCAGCAAAAGAATACTGGGCCGAAATCGTAGCGACATACTTCACAAACCCCGAATTTTTACGGTCGAAGTTTCCGAACGACTTCGCACTCGTCGATCAACAAGCTCGAAGAAACGATCCAAGTTTCGACATATTCAAAACGCCTTCTTGGTCGACGGAAACAACTGCGAGACCAGTAGATATCAAACAAGGTAACGAAAAACCAAATGACAACAATATCGACGTTCACGTTAAAAATCCAACTATCTCAGTCCATTTAAAATGACAAAAAACATTGGGGTCTTTTTTTATTAAAAGGTGGAGTCAAGTCGTTATTATGTCTTATATTTATAGTGTTTCTATGTACTAGTACATAAAAGTTTTAAGCTATGCAGCATAGATTACACGTCGAGGTATTCATACCGCAAGCTGCCAGGGTAATATTTGTTTTGCAACTTTAAACGTTTCGCAAAGAGGCTACTCTGGACTTCTGGATTGGGTAACAATCGAGGAGAGAGTTATATATCCGAAATCCAGAGTAGTATCTGCACGAAACAAAAGATTATCCCTACTATACTAACGACCAAGTGACCCTCCTCCGAGTTCACCATCTGATGATGAACTCGGAAGAAGGGGGCGCGATGCAGTGCATGCATGCGCCCCGCTTTTCAGATACGATAACGCTAGTCTGATCTAGCGCCTCGAGTTACCGCTCGAGGTTCGGGTTGGAGTAAGGCCGCATCCTCACTCTGTTGATGAACATAAGCGCAATGCGGTGCGCTGGTGGGAGAAGGCAGATTTATACCACTTCCGGGGGTGTCGGAAGCAGATCGTTGAGATCCGTCCTCCGCAGAAGCCTCTCGAGGTACTCCTCAACATGCACCTGCGGGTTTGAAACCCACACCGCCCAGTCCCAACCTCCTGGAATTCCGTAGAGAAATACGGAATCCCACCGATCCGGGACCAAGCGTCCCAGATCGCGGTCCTCCGGTTTGAAATCCCGGAGGTTCAGTATCCCAAGGAGGCGGTACTCCTTCGTTCCCGTCTCCGAAGAAATACTGAAGGGGCTGCCATTCGGACATCCATCAACGTGGCTCGCCACGCTGACCCCGCACTCGGGGCAGTAGCAATATGCCCCGTCACAGTATCCGCAGTCCCTCCCGGAAGAAAGAACCATCCCCACGCCCTCGTGAGGAGTTTCCGTAGTTCCGAAGCACCACATCTACCTCACCCCCTCCATAGCGATCGATCCGATGATCGCCATCCTAATTGCCGCCATTGCGGCGGCGACCTTTTCGAACTGGACCTCCTCGAGGAGTCTCGCCAACTCCTCGAGGAGGTTTGGCCCCTCTTCTCCCTTGGAGAGGAGAATCCTTCCGAGTTCCGCGGAACCCGGAGCGACCGATCGGCTCTTGCAACTACCTGCACAGCCGCGCAGGTAGTTCACGAACTCTTCCATGCAGATGGCCTCTTCAGCTCTCTGCACAGCGAGCCCCAAGGCTCTGTCGGCCACGTCGATGTTACCCAACGCACCGACAAGCCACCCCCGTTCATTCTCATGACGGGGTGCCGTCTCTAACCATCCCTCGACTCGTCCTGCGACGAGTCGGTAGTCCTCGGCTGACAGCCGACCGAGGAGGTGCTGTCCATACATAGCGCTGCTTCCTTTCGTTCTCATCTTCTATTCTCCCGCCGCGCCATGGGCACGCGGCTTTTGTTTGTAGTGCGGTGCGAGCCGCACGGGACACTACGCTTGACCCATCTTTCCTTATGGCACGAGGGCAAATGAAGTTCTACCCCCGCATTAAAATCCTCTCTCTCCTTTTGTAAGGAGTGGCTAGGTTAAAGTTTTTTAACCCAAACACTCATCACAAAACTTTTTTAATCTCTCCTCTGAACCAACGAATGAAGGGCTACCTTAATTCGCAAGTTCGGTGGAGGGGCGAAACGAAGGATGTGCAGTCCTTGCTTCGCCCGACTCCGAGTGCTTGGCCAGTCAAACTGGCCTTGACCCCGTCATGCGACGGGGCTTTTTGAATGAGACCGCATCCTCACTCTGTTGCCGAACATCAGCACAATGCGGTGCACTGACAAGAACTAGCGAGCGTTCCACCTACGCCGCAAATCCTCGATCGTGAGGTTTCCACCCAGTTTCGGCTCGGGCTTCGGAAGAAGGCCCCAACCATCACCTACCGACGGGCTCGGGATGTCAGATGTAAAACCTCGGGCACCTTCCCACTCGTGCTCGAGCTCATCTTGAATTTCCTTGATTCGCTCGAGCTGGGCCTCGGTGAGACCCTCGGCGGGAAGGTGTACGACCTCGAAGCTGTGGTCTGCGGCAGAGCAGGACTTGCTCCACCGAAGCACAACTTCGCCCGGGAGCACTTGCTCCCAGATCATCTCGCCCTCGCCGTAGCGCTGGAGGCGGCGGGAGTGAGGGTCCGACCAACCCGTGTTGGCACGGTCCTCGCCGTTAGGTCCGATAACCCAGCCGTCACCAGCGTTGGTGCGACCGCCGCGACGACGCCAGATGCGGATGTCAGTCGGCAACCCAAGGGTTACCGCTTCCGTCTTCCGCCGCTGGTAATCTGCCTCGGCGTCGTCCTTCGCCCTTGCCTCGGCGGCGTCCCGCTCGCGCTTGTCGAGCTCGGCGGCAAACTTCGAGACACCCTCGTCGGAGTACGGCTGTCCGTAGTAATCTCCGGCGAGACGCACGTTGTCCGTCCCGAACTCGACCGTAATTCCGAGCGCCTCGACCCGAGAACTGAAGGCCTCGAACTTCGGCTGGAACTCTTCGCGCGCGATGCGCTTGCGTTCCTGCTCGGCGCGCTCGGCCTCAAGCTGAGTGACGCTCCGCTCGACGCGGGTGACAATCTCTTCGTCGTAGAGATGGTTCTGCCATCCCCACCTGAACGAAACCTCACCTTGCTCCACAAGCTCACACTCGAGAGCCGCCAAACGCATGTTCACCGCGTCGAGACGAGCGCCGAGTCCGGCCTCCTTGGCCGCCTTGCTCGCCGCCTCGGCTTCCGCCTTGGCCTGTGCTTCGCGGTCGGTCTTTTCTTTCCGGAGGCGAGCACGCTCCTCGTCCTGGCGACGCATCTCATCTTCGCGCCGCTTCTTCTCGGCCACCGACACACCGGACTTTTCGGAGGTGTCGACATAGTACGCCCCACGGCAGTGATAAGTGCCGGCCTTCTGGAAGGCCGCCTCCACCGCCGCCTCGAATTTTTCCTCGAGCGGCTTGTCCCACTCGCCACGAGAGAACGAATTGACCCGCTCCACTTCGGCAGTGGCCTCAAACTTCTCACCATCCACGTCCTTCACGGACGTGGAGAGAATCCGCTCGATCGTTACCGACGAGCGAACGCCGCGCGACACCCCGGCGTGCACGATGTAGAAACCTTCGTGCACCGCGACCAGCGCATGGTTGCCGCAGGCGAGATGTCCGCCGCGCGGCATGTACACCGCGCGCGGCTTCCCACCGTCGCGCCTGGCGATGATGGTCGCCGAGCCTCCGGACGTTAGTCCACCGCCCGACTCCCATAGCGCGGGTATCCCGCGCTTGGTCGTTTCGATCGAAATCGTTCCCATCTCTTTCCTCCTGCTTCGTGCCCGTGGGGTTGAATTTGGCTTTTGGCCTCCCCGTGGGCGTGAATTGCTGCACAATGAGCAGCATAGTAAATACCTCGGTGCGATACTCACTACGCTACTCACTGAACAGCTCAAACAGACAATGCTTATTAAGCATTATCTGACTCTGAAAACATTTCTTTTTAATGTTCAAACCACTATTACCACCGATCCGCTGGGAAGTATGTGAATAGCTGGTGAGGAGAGAGTCAGAAACTCGCGCCTTCCCAGCGGGTCGGTGGTATGGAGATTATTTTCTCCACTTGAGCGGGTGACTTTTTTCATCCGCTCAAGTGGAGGGACGAAACGAGAATGTGCAGTTCTGTTTCGCCCGACTCCGAGTGCATCGCGCTGGCTAGCTTTTGCTACCCAGCAAAACTTCTCAACATGAGGATTTCATTCATCCAGACCCTCAAACTGGAGTTAAGCTTTCGAGGTCAGTGAATTCCGGCCTTTCGGAGAGCATCTCCGAGAGAGCTGCTGAACGGGCTTGCCGCGTCTTGCTTCGGCTCACTCTCTTGCGAGAAGTGAACCTCGGTGATGTACCCGCAAACGGAAAGCGGGTCGGCTCCGAGGAAGAAATCTGGATCACCGGAGACGCGGATGACTTCCGCCTCCTTGCGAGCACGCCCACACGAGAACTCGTGCTCATTGAGTTTGCTGGCGTCCAGTCTTGCGACTTTCGCCATAAACTCTTTGACCCGCTCTTCGTCGCCGTTGAAGGCGTCGAAGAGACTCTCGGGCAGTCCGCTTCCCTTCGCCGCCGTCTCACGGGCGGTCTGGAAAGCGGGGATCTCGGTCTCCGTTCCTGGAATTACTGCAACGGATACTCCGTAGTATCCTCCGTGCATTCCGGAACTGTGCTTCACGGAGAGCACGGTGCCGGAGATGCCGACGACCGCTATGTTACCCTCGGCCCAGCTTCCAGCAGGGTCGATCTTGCGGATCTCCGCGGCGTAACCATGAATCCGCTTGGGAGACTCCCAGTATCCGTCGCCGATCTCGCGGTTGGTCGGCGAACCGAACGAAACGGTTACGATCACCGAATCGGTCTCCTGTTGTGAGGACTCCTCGAGAGCGGCCAACAACCGCTCGACCTCGTCGAGCTTCTCCGCGGCCTTCGGGCGCCAGCTTCGCAAAAACTCCATCGCACTCGGAACTGACACTCCGAGTGCGCTAGCCGTTTCCGCCCACGTATCGGGCGTCTTGCGGCCAACGGCGGAGCCGAGACCCTCCACGAACCGACCGGTCTCCCAGCCGTCGCGTCCAGCGATGTGGCGAATGCCGCTCGCCAGCTCCAAACGGTAAGTGGTGTGCGACCACTTGCCGTTCTTGGTGTAGTCGGTGCCGCGCACGACAACCACACCGGGAATGTTCTGGCCGTCAAAAACAACGACCTCATCGCCCCTCACGAACAAAAGGAAAGGGCGTCGCTCCCGCGACCCAATTCCATTTGACCAGACAAGGTTCTCCATGACTTTCTCCTATGCGTGCCCGTGGGTTGAATTTGGCTTTTGGCCTCCCCGTGGGCGTGAATTGCTGCACAATGAGCAGCATAGTAAATACCTCGGTGCGATACTCACTACGCTACTCACTGAACAGCTCAAACAGACAATGCTTATTAA
>JBAZXG010000002.1:0-238274 GCA_041660005.1 Patescibacteria group bacterium
GACTTTACCCGGACCAATGGCGAGCACTTCTCCCTGCTCTGGCTTTTCCTCTTTGGCAGTGTCAGGAATAATGATTCCGGACTTTGTCATTTCTGCTTCTTTGGCTGGCTTCACAATGACGTGATCACCAAGTGGTTTTAAGTTCATACCCCTAAAATTAATTTATTAAAGCTGCCTTGCGTAAAGGCAAGGCGTCTACTATTTAAAGTAAGTGTATGTAGCACTCTACTAGAGAGAGTGCCAACGTGTCAAGACTGAACCCGCCTCTTTAATGGAGAGTACAGGAGTACTGGAATGAGCCATAAAATTAGGCCAGCATGGAGCGACCAGAGATAGTGATCAAGTGACCCAAGCACAATGAGGCAGGTCATGGCCGCGACAAAACTAGCTGACCCGTTACTCAACATAAGGCGCACCTTCTTTTTATAATAGGCGAACGCTAACCCGAGAACAAAAACTCCCAAAATCCCGACTTCGATAATAATAAGGAAGAAAATATTATGCACGGGCTGGTAGCTAAGCAAAGGTAACCCTGGGTTAGCCAACATGAGCGCAGGTACTTCATTTTGCAAGCCAACACCAACTAAAGGGTGACTACTGAAAAGCGATATCCCCTCTTGATACTCGGCTATTCTCGTGACATTCGATAACGTATCGAGCCGACTGGATGAGGTAATTCTGGATGTCCACAAGTTTGGCACGAGCATTGTCCAGGCACCCAAGGTCAAGAGCGCAACGAGGCCGAGCTTAAAACCAAGCGCAACAAGACGGACCGGATTTTGTAAATATTTGTTGCCGCCATAGACCAGCAGCGCTGCCACAATCGCCAAAACAGCCGCCCGGGAAAAACTCAAATAGAGGCCCGAGAGAATAATAGTCATAGCACCGAGAAGGAGTGACGCCACAACCGCCATCTTCTGCACCACGGGCTCTCGATAGAGCTGCTTATTTCCTGAACCGTGCGCATTCCACCACTGTTGAAATTCTTCGTAAGCCGCAAAGTACCAATCAATAGTCGCTATGAGCGACAAGGAGAGAAAGCCGGCAAGGATATTCGGATGTGGAAAGCTCCCATAGGCGCGCAGGAACCTACCGCTAACTGTTTCAATAACCGAAACACCGCTACTCGTTGCTACTTGTTCTGCAATACCAAGAAACGTACTACTGACAATGGTCTGCGTGAGAAATTGTGCCACGGCAAAGAGTGACTGTACGACCGCCGAAATAACGAGAGCAAACCGCAGCTGTTTCCCGTCGCCTTCCCGCACGAGCACAAGAGCGAAAAGAAAAAATAGGAGCAGGGTCACAACTTTCCAACTTGCTGCCATTACGTCCGGAGCACTGGCAATGTTCATTGCAATAACAAACCCGACGAGTGCCGCCAATAAGTGACTGCGGCGACTGGCCGAACACGCTCGCATCCAGGCGTACACCGTTCTCCACGACCAGAGAACCGCAATGAGCATGAGGCAATCCAGCGCATAAATACTGACGCTCGTGTAAGGCAGGCTGTCGCCAGCGGGCAATAAGAACAAACGAGCCTGCCACGGCAGAAGAAAAATGATGAAAACAAAAAGTCGCTGGCGCCACATATAATTACGTAAGCATACGCTCCTGCAATAATCGTTGCCAGTCGCTGCGGTATGTTTCACGCCTATCGTCAGTGTGAAACTTTAAAACATCTCGCGAAGCAACGACTGCTGTACCTTCTCGACTTAAACCTTCGCGGATAGCTTTTGAAAAATGATTGCGCTGCACCTTTTCTAGTTGCTGATCACACCACCGTACCAACCAACCAGCTTGTTTGCGATTCTCTCGCTGACGATAAAAGGAATGCGGAGAAACACCATAACCGTTAACGTTTGGTAATGATTTTTGCACCCACCTATTCGCATCCCAAAACCGCTCCCAAATATTGCCGCGACCGAATAGTGGCGTCAGCTGTACCAACCAATACGTTAAGTAAGGATCACTGCCGGGCAAAGCAAGTGAAGACAGGTTCAACGCACTCGTCGTAACAAAAAAACTGAGGCACAAAGCGTTCGGCGTATGTTCCCTCGCCGGACGCTGTCGCAGTAACTTCATAACGACCGTAACAATAAAACGAGTGAGCCACAGAGTGTTGGGTTGTGTAATAATAAAAAAATCAATATCACTCTCCGGACGGGTATTTTGATAACCGAGTGAATTGCAAACAGCAACGCCTTGCACCCATGGCAGGTGGCTCATAGCTCGCGCAGCTAATTTAACGCGACGCATCTTTACGGTGGCAACCCGGTAGCGGCTCTCCCGCAGTTTCCTTAGGGCTGGTGTTTCTGCTAATTGAACAAAAGCATCGTCAAGAGTAAGGCGCGTACGCAATGATTCATTCTCGTCAATTTCAAAAGTGATTTCAGATAGCGACGTCGGCTGCCCTTCGTTCGACCACAGCAAGCGCCATATTTCACTTACCGTTAACGGATACTGAAAAAGTGAAAAGTACGCAACGGTTTGCTCAATTGCCCGCTCAATAGTTCGTCTACCAGCCATGCATTTAATTAAGGAGGCGGATATCGTCAATGCGTCCCGAAAGTCTGGCGTATTCAGTGTTAACGCGATCAACGGCATTTTTTGCATTCGTTATGTGCTTTGACATAACTTCCAGTTCGCCCCCAAAGCGTGAAGCATCTTTTTGGATAGCGCGCATCGTTTCTAAAATGCGCCGGGCATTTTCCTCCACCCGCTTTCCCTCGAGGCCAATCATGACTACTTTCAAAAAGTAGTAAAAGCTATTTGGTGAAACCAAAAAGACGCGTTTCTCGTTGGCGTACCCATTCAGTTCTTCGTCCTGGCGAATAATTTCATAATAAATCGATTCGGACGGAACATACATGATGGCAAAATCGGCCGTACCTTCAGCAGGAAGAATGTACTTTTTGCTGATGTCGGTGATGTGCTTCTTTGTGTCACGAATAAAATCATGCAGAGCAACTGCTGCGGCGGCATCATTTTCAGCACGTTGCATGCGTTGAAAATTCTCCAGAGGAAACTTGGCGTCAATAGAAATGAGGCCTTTGTCTGTTTTAAGTACAGCGTCAACTCGGTCGCCAGTTGCAAAGGTATATTGCAAATCAAAATGTGCGCGCGGAAAATACTGCTCAAGCAAATCTCGCATCACTTGCTCGCCAATGTTGCCGCGCAATTTTGGAGACTTTAAAAAATCTTGCAAGTCCCGCATGGAGCGGCCAATTTCTTTCATGTGTCCCAGCTCCTGACTCACTTCCTGAATCACTTCTGCGGCGCGATCCAGTCGGCTATTGAGGGAGCGCGTGGTTTCGTCCATCCTTGTTTGCACGCCCTGCATATTTTGATTCAAAAGCAAGAAACTTTTGTCGTCTTCTCGAGATGCGGTTAATGTGCGCAAACGGCGATCCAGCATTAGAAAACCGCCAACGATGGCAGCAATAATAATGAATGCAATGATAATAGAAGATGTCATAACAACAGTGTAGCACTGTCGCAAGTGTGCAAACAAATCGCAGCCAATTGACCGAGATGACAAAAGCGGAATAAGATAAACACCGTTCTTTTACAGCAACGATGCGGTGAGCGTTCTGTGCGACTAATGATAAGTTGGCGTAGAACCCTCGTCGCACCAAAAATCGATGCACAGGAAGGGAAAGGTATAACAATGAAACCATGGGCCCGACGAAGAGTCAGCACCGTCAAGTTTTCGAAAAGAGGGCAACGGCACGTTGTCGCCGAGGACCGATGGCTAACGTGCTGTTCTGTCGCCGTCGTCGCTACGATCGCCGTCGCTATCAAGGGACAGCAGTGCAACATAAGGATCGAGAAGTTGCCGATCCACGAAGTCACGTGCTGGCAGTGTCTGTTACAGGGAGGCTTCCTCTCACGGCGACGCAAAGGCAGGTGCCTCATCGGTAAGACACCGGGCAAGAAACCCGTGCACCTCGTAGTCGAGGTGGGGAGTGCCGACGACAACAAGCGTCTCACACCTGGAGGGTGCAAGCTCGACTTCACCAAGTACCCCGAAAACGTCCGCGCAGGAACGTACGGGGACGTTACCTGCAAGTTCTGTCTCGCATCGGCAGTCGAGCTGCCGCGAGACTGACGATCAGCGCGGAGATCACCACCGCGAATGCGCCCGGGTCAGTTGCAACTGCAGCTGTCCCGGGCGTCGTCTTTTAAAAAGAAAAGGTCTATAAAATTCACTTCATAAAAAATTATTTTAATCTAGCACTTCCTGAACGTGCTCTATAAAATACTCCCGAGATCGACCGTGCTCTGTATAAAGTTTTTCAGAACGTTTCAATTCTTTGGCGGAGAGTAAGGGCAGCTCTTCAGGAGAGCCCGATAACCTTTGCAATCTAAACCCGTGGCCATTCATGGCGGTATTGAACTTCCCGGGGTAATGCGTGCGTAGTTTTGTAAACCAAGCATACGTATCGGTGACAACCATTTCATCAAGTGGTATTTCTGCCAAAATAATGCCTTTCTCGGCCTGCAAACGATACAGCCGTTGTAGGTACTCTCCTATGAACACTGGCTCCGGAGGTATATTGGAGATACCATATAAGGCCATTCTCTCTAAAAATAAGTGTACCCCTCTGGGGCCAACTTGTTCTTCTAATATTTGTAATGAATCTCCTTGAAGCATATCCCCTGGAATAACTTCATGATGACGAACAGTATCTTCTGCTTTTTGTTCATCACTTCTCAGGTCTTCCAGAGTAAGCCCAAAAGTTTTTTGAAAGAATCCGGGTGTAAAATTTTGAGACCACCGCGAACCTGGGCCACCTAGTTCTACGGCAACTGCCTTGCCGCGAGCAAAGGTCAGTTCTGATTCAACGTATTTTCTTAAAAACTCACGTCGGGGCGGCTGCTGTTTCGTTTCCATTAACTGTTCAAAATCAGCCTCAACCAACGCTCTGTCATACCCCGGAATGAGATCACGAAAATAGTCTTCAATTCCTTCCAATGAACTGTCATAAATATCATAGATACTGTAAATATCTGTGCCAGCAGCGCGCCTTTCTCTTTTGGCCTTCAGTTGTGATCCTTTCGCGTATCGCTTCAGTAGCTCGTCTCTTTCGGACGCATGTTTTAGCGTAAAAGAATGGTCTAAATATTGTTCGCTCATAATGTATTCCTTATTCAAGTATACACGAAAACTCAATTGCTATGACCCCCACGGTCATCAATCTTACAAAGATTATAAGGAACCCTATGAGTCGACGTTTCAGATTTTTAACGAGATAAATCACTTCGTGCACGTTGACGCGTAAACCTTCTACATGATAGAGTTTCAGAACCTATGAGCCGCGGCCTCAAAAAGCTCGGCGTAAAAGCATTACTCTTGGTTACCAAGAGTTTTGTTTATTTACAGCAGCAGTTACAACGGGGTCGCGGACGCTTCGTTGGCCGTGCGTTGCAAAAAATTGGACGCGGCATTATTTATGCATTCCTCTTTGCCGCTGCCCCCCTCTACGGCTGGTACCGACGTGCACGACGTGGCGTGCGTCGTGTTTTTAGCGGCATCTCGTCGCGTTGGCTCCGCCCCTTCTCGCACCGCTACCTTTTACACGGCATCATCATTGCGCTCGCTGTCATTACGGTCGGCGCAAATTTCACAACACCAAAAGCTGGTGCAGAAAATTTTACTACCGGCCAGTTAGTCTCTGACGTCATTGGCGTTGATGAAGGGTTGGATCTAAGTGGCCTGCCGGCGCTACCAGAAAATGCCTTTGCTACTGAACCAACCCCGGAAGATAACAGCATAGATAATCCCCCGCGCACTTATCTCAGCTATGACGGCAATGCCGTTTTTCAACCTTACCTCCCGTTTACGGAGACGAGTGTTGCCCCGCGCACAAAAATTCAAGAATACACGATTAAAGACGGCGACACGCCAGCAGGTATTGCCGCTAAATTCCAGCTGCGGCTCTCTACCATCCTCGACGCCAATAAATTAACGAGCCGATCGCTTATTCGACCAGGTCAAACACTCATTATTCTGCCGATTGACGGCATACTCTATACGGTTAAGGCAAAGGAAACTGTTGGTGCTATCGCCAAAAGATACAGCGTCAGCGAGGATGCTATTCTCCTCTTCAATGGTATCAATGATCCAACCAGTGTTACTGTTGGAAAAGAAATAATCATCCCGGGAGGGAAAGCACCAGCGGCAACGCCAACCTACCGTCGACCAACGTCGACACCTCAGTTTGGAAACATACAGCCAAGAGCCACGAGTGACGCCGGCCTCACCCTGCTTTGGCCATCAGTTGACCATCACATTAACCAATACTTCACCTACCGACATGCTGGTCTTGATATTAAGGGGCGCATCGGTGTTCCTATCTTTGCCGCAGAAGATGGCGTGGTGTTGGAATCGCGCTGGGGTGGCGCTTACGGAAACATGACCGTCATCCGGCATGATAATGGTCTCGTCACCCGCTACGGACATGCGACAAAAAACCTTACCGTTGCCGGTCAACGTGTGACGCGAGGCGAAACCATTGCGCTCATGGGTTCAACCGGGCGCTCAACTGGTCCGCATCTTCACTTCGAAGTAATCAGTCGCGGTGTCCGCGTAAACCCACTCAGCTATACACGATAACGTTGACGTACTGAAACGTCCTCTAATAGGAAGAAACAGTTAAGGCGACTGCCAAGGCATCAGCTGCATCGTCTGGTTTTGGTATTTCCTTAAAATGAAGGATGTGACGCACCATATACTGCACCTGCTGTTTTTCTGCCTTACCATATGACGTCAACGCTTGTTTAATGTGCGTGGGGCTCACTTCAATAATAGGAACAGCGGCGGCGGCGCAAGCCGCAAGAATGACGCCACGCGCTTCGGCGACAGCAATTGCCGTCTTTACATTTTTTTGAAAAAAAAGGGTCTCGATACCGACGACGTCCGGTGCGTACGTTTTAATAAGCTCAGTCACTGCTTGGCCAACCGCATACAGCCGCTCGGCGAGCGGTAGACTCGCTGGTGTTTCTAGACAGCCATACGTTGGACAGGTTAATTCACCCTTCAAAGAATAAACGACGCCGTAGCCCATGCGTCCATAACCCGGATCAATCCCCAACACTCGGCGTTCCTGTTTACGAGACGGCATTGGTAAAGACGTTGACGACATCGTCCAAGTTGTCGAGCGCATCGATGAGTTCGTGAAGGTGTTCGCCAGCTTTTCCTTCAGGGAAAGCCAATGGCGTCTTTGGCCAGTAGGCAAGTTCGGCGTCCGTTACTTTCCAGCCGGCAGCAGCAAGGTCGCGCTCAAGTTTTGTTAGTGATTCTGAAGCGGTTAAAAGAAGCAGGTGGTCACCATCTTCAATAATATCTTCCACGCCGAGTTCAATCAGCGCCAATTCATCGACGGGTTTTCCTTCAGGCACCTCAACGCGAACAACCCCTTTACGATCAAACATCCAGCCAACACTTCCTGGTCCGCCTAATGTTCCTTCGCGTTTCGTCAAAACATTTTTAATTTCATTCACTGAACGATTCTTGTTGTCGGTCATGACTTCAATCATAAGCGCCACCCCCGCCGGACCAAATCCTTCATAGGTAAGTTCTTCGATGGTGTCGCCGGTAAGTTCCCCCGTGCCCCGTTTGATGGCGCGCTCAATATTATCTTTTGGCATACTCGACGCACGCGCCAAATCAATAGCGATACGGAGTTTCATGTTATGTATGGGGTCCCCGCCCCCTTCGCGCGCGGCAATCGTGATGCCACGAGAAAGTTTTGTAAAATGAGCGCCACGTTTCGCATCAACGACTGCTTTTTGGCGATGCGTCGTCGCCCACTTAGAGTGACCGGACATAAATATTCGCGAACAGAAATTTATTAGGAAACAAAAGAAACCATGAAAAGAACAAGACTGAACCACACGGCAACCAGAGACAAAAGAAAACTAAGGATGACTGGTGCGCTCGGAACAAGAAGTAACGGCATAAAAACGTATATAATAATGAAATAAGACAGGTAAAGTATAGCATATTTGTTGCACTCATTTGGTACACGAAAGGGCGAAGCAACCCGGAGTTGCAGCGACGGCAAAATACCGCTAGAGTAATCGAACTATGGCAACACTATCATCACAAATCGCCACAAAAGGTGTACTCACGCTCGTTATTGTTATTCCTCCTGAAGAAATCGTCGAACCACTAGCCCGCGCAGCTCGCGACCTACAACGAGAGCACCCGTTGTCTGGCTTTCGACCAGGTAAAGCTTCAATCGAACAAGCAAAACGCGCATTCGGAGAAATGGCGCTTCTAGAACGCGCCGTCCGCTTCGCCGTACCAGCAGCATACTTGGCGATTATCTCAAAAGAGCATTTACCCACCATTGGCGAGCCAGACATTCAGGTAACAAAACTGGTACCCGGAGAACCCATTGAGTTCACCGCTGCGGTTGCCGTACTTCCTAAAGTTACGCTTGGCGACTACCGTAGTATTCGTGAACCCTTTAAGCCAACAGCGGTAGAAGACAAAGCAGTCGATACGGTCATTGATGAACTTCGAGACCTGCGCGCCGAAGAAAAACCAGTTGATAAAGCGGCCACACTGAGTGACACCGTTCTCACCGACTTAACCATGTCTCGTGATGGTGTGGTGCTAGAGGGCGGCCAAGCCAAAGGTCACAAAATTGATTTAACACAACCCTACGTTATTCCTGGATTCAAAGAGCAATTGGTTGGCATGAAAAAAGGCGAGACTAAAGAATTCAGTTTGCCTTTTCCAGAAGAACACCACGACAAACTGCTCGCCGGAAAAACGATTACGTATAAGGCAACCATCACTGGTGTTTTTGAAAAGGTACGCCCCGAAGTTACGGACGCTTTTGCTGCGTCCGTTGGTAATTTCGCAACCATTGCGGCTCTGCGCGAACAAATTAAAATGAATGTGCAGGAGATGGAAAACAGCAAAGAGCAACAGCGCTTTGAACGAGCGATAATTGATGCGCTTATCAAGCAGAGCACCTTTGGAGAAATTCCAGACCTTCTCATAGAAGCCGAACTGCGAAAAATACTGGCGCGAGTACAGGGACAAGTAGCGGCACAAGGCCTCGAATGGTCAAGCTACTTAGAGCACCTTGGAAAAAATGTTGAAGAGCTGCAAAAAGCATGGGTGCCCGAAGCGATCATAAGAGTGCAAGCGGCACTTTTGGTTCGTGTCATTGCCGAAGAAGAACAGTTGACCGTTTCTGAAGAAGAAAAGGAAGCAGAAAGAAAACTCATTTTGGAGCACTATAATAAACCGGAGGAAGAAGATATTCGTGAAGAAGTTCGTAGCGTCGAGTACGACAGTCACTTGAAGCATCTCATTCTTACTCGCAAGGTTATGGAGTTCATGACCACTATCGCAAAACAGTCCTAATGTATTTTGGTGCTCACATCTCCGCTGCCGGTGGCGCTGACAACGTACCAGAACGCGCGGCTGAGCTGGGCTGCGAGGTGGTGCAGTTCTTTAGCCGATCACCGCAAGGTGGCCCTGCACCCGAACTAACGCCGCGCATTATCGAACGATTCAAAACAGAGATGCGCAACCTTAACCTACGCGCCGCTTACATTCACACACCCTATTTCATAAACTTCGCTTCGCAAAATAATCATATTCGTGAAGGTACGATCCAAATCATACGCGGCGAACTAGAACGGGGTACCCTACTCGGCGTCGAAGCCGTAATGACGCACCTCGGCTCAGCCAAAACCATTGGCCTGGAAAAAGGGATCATTATGACGATTGACGGCATGGTGGAAATACTCAAAGACTACCGCGGCAGCACCAAGTTACTCATCGAAATTGCTGCAGGGTCAGGAGAAACGCTCGGCGATACTTTTGAAGAGTTGAACGCAGTCATAACGGGCGTTGAAAAAAAATTGCGCAAAAAAGATGTCCTCAATGTCTGCCTCGACACGCAGCATCTTTTTGCATCTGGCTACGACATACGCACACCACAAGCACTGACGAAAACAATCAATCAATTTGACCAAGTAATTGGTCTCAAAAAATTGAAGCTTTTCCACGGTAACGATTCTAAAAAAGACCTCGGTTCACACGTTGACCGCCATGAGAACATTGGCAAAGGAAAACTCGGTAAAAAAACATTCGCTGCCATAATCGCAGAACCGCGGCTTAAAAACACTAACCTCATTCTTGAAACGCCACGCGACGACAAAGGTACAGAAATAAAAAAAGAATTGCGCTTACTGAAACAGTTACGAGGTACATGACACTTCGTTCTTGAGTTTTAAAAAGAACGAAGACCCGGCGCACTCCTCCATAGGAATGCACACGGGTCTTTCGTGTTCGTTCGGCCAGTCGTTCCGCGGCGCGCGGAACTACTAAATGACGCCTACGACGGCCAACCACCAGCCGACCACAGCCAGCACGCTGGAAATCCACATCTTGAGGAGAGTGCGCCATGAGATGTTGAAACTTTCTTCCAGCACACTGAGGCTACTCAGTAGCCCGAATGCGGCTGCAAAACCGAATAGCACAACGGCTCCTACGAGTGGGGCTCCCGAAATTGCGAATGGTCGCCTTACTTCAATGACTAGTACCCATTCGTAAAACGCGTATCCCGTTATCGCTGCCAGAAGTCCCCACATGATCAGGCGCTGTGCAGCAGGAACCATTTGAGAATCGACGGTTTTCGGGTCAACATTCTTCATACTCGTTATTCCTCTATCAATGTTCAATTTGTCGCCCTTCCCGTGCGACTTGGGCCCTTCTTGGGGTTAAAGTGACACTGAAATTATTATAACAGATAGCCCGCGTCACCTGGACAAAATCAAATAAAATATGCTACACTATTCAATGAAATAAAACAAAAGCCGCCAATTTCTAGATAGATTTGTAGTAAGGCCCTGTTCAAGCGTTGGCGCGAACGGGGCATCTCCATCTTTAAGGTAAGCAGCACGAACAAAAAAGAATGATCCAAAAGAATCGCGCCACTTTTAGAACTGCACATTTCACCGTAACACTGACGGCGATTATTTTGTCGCTCATATTTTTTGGCGGATCGGCCAACGCTGCAACGCTCTCAGCTGCGCGCATGATTGCGTCAAAAACACCGTCTGCACTGCAGCCACTTAAACCCTACACCTACAATATCGGTTTCAAAAATACGAGTTCGACTGCGTGGTCCAGTTCGGGCAGTAACCGCGTTACGGTTAAGACAACGCAAAACGTGCGCGTTGAGCACTGGTTCGCAAGTCGTTCCTGGATCAATAAACTCACGGTTGCCACAATGACGCCCAGTACGGTGAAACCAGGACAAATTGCTTATTTTAACCTACCACTGGAAACGCCTCAAAAAACCGGGAACTACGACAACCTCTTTGCACTTTTTTCGGGAAATACAAAAATTTCCGGATCTGATTTTACGCTTTCCCTTGCGGTGGGCAATACCGCGCTGGCCGCAAGCAACACAGCATCCGGAGCTAAAGCGAACACACCACCCTTGCAACAAAACAGCACCTCAACACCACGAACGGCTGCAGCGAGCAGTGTTCTTTCTTTGAATACAAACAAGTACACCACAGGCATGCCACTCGTTCGTTCAGCACAGTCGTTATCACTCAAAGCTGGTGAGACTAGCACCTTTACAATTGGCATCAAAAATACCGGCGACCGTAATTGGCGAAACGCCCCTCCGAGCTTAGCGGCGCTCGTTTTTGACTCTTCTTCTGTACCGGATGCAACATTCAAAGACGTAACCTGGATTTCTGATATGACCGTTATGCAGCAAGCTACTCCATTAGTTAACTCTGGGGAACTGAGCTTCTTTACCTTTACTCTGAAAGCACCGACAACCGGCGGGCAGTTCAATCCAGAGTTCTACCTTACGCTCAATAACGACACGCTCATTAACGGCACTCGTTTCCGCATACCAATAACTGTTTCTGCTCCCGCACCGATTATTCAGCCTACATTAACGAGCACAAACCCCACGGGGCCCGTGGGTAGTGTTGTCTGTATCGCGGCTGACGCTAGCAGTGATTTTCAATTTCCTGGAGATCCGAACGCAACAGGATTTTGCCAACCAAAACATGAACAACCAATGCTCCGCGTCGGCATTGATAAACTGGATGGTCAACTCGGCGTTACTGCCAATCTTCCCTATATAATTACAGACAACACTGGCAAGGAGTATGCAAAAATTGCTGCCGGAGTTACTTCATTTCTCTCTTACAACATTGCCGACGGTACCTATACAGCGGTGAGCCCGGGGCCAGTCATTCAATCAACACTTCCTCTACAAATTAAAACAGAAGTTGATCCGAGTATCGTTACCCTCACCACATTCAGTAACCCAGTAAGCTACCATCCGGGATGGAATGACAACAGCTATCGCGGACTCATCGAAATTCAGTGGTCAGAAGCTGACCAAAAAGTTTGGATTATCAACGAACTGCCCATGGAAGATTACTTACGAGGCCTGGCAGAGAGTTCAAACAACTCTGAGCCGGAATATCAAAAAGCACTCGTGACAGCAGCGCGCAGCTATGCACTCTACCATCACGATACCGGAACCAAACACCTTGTTCGTCACTTTGATGTCATGGCAACAGTGAGCGACCAATACTACCGCGGCTTTGAGTCTGAAAAACGACTGACGAACGTTAGCGCTGCGGTCGACGCCACGCGCGGCCAAGTAGTAACCTACAACGGCAATGTTGTCATAACGCCCTACTCAGCGAGCACCGATGGTGTAACAAGAGCATGGGAAGATGTGTGGGGTGGCACGCCAAAACCATGGCTCGTAAGAAAACCCGTTCCCAAGGATGTTGGGCGGCAACGTTTCGGCCATGGGGTCGGTCTGTCGCAGCTTGCTGCAAATGATATGGCAAAAGACGGAACAAACTACGTCGACATTCTTAAATTTTTCTACGTTAACACAGACGTCGCGCAGTGGTACTAAAGAAAGTCAAAATTCAAAAGTAAAAAATCAAAACTGAAACTTAAAAATTAAAACTTTAAGACAAGATAAGTTAGTTCGAAGTCATACTCTGCGCTGATACATTTTTTCTCTGTAACGATTCCTTCAAAAAGTTTAAACAGTGTCGCACTTAAATAACCCCGCACTATGCAGGGTTATTTTTAGTTATTACTTTTGAATTGCAGTTTTTCCGCAATAGGCGGATCCGCCTCCCGGCGGAGACTTTTGATTTTTGACTTTTGCCTTACGGTTGTAGCTACAACAACCTCTGCTGCAAATCTTTCGGCGGTTCTACGCCAAGATGTCGGTAGGCATGTTCTGTAGCCATACGGCCGCGCGGTGTGCGTTGTAAAAACCCAATCTGCATAAGAAAAGGTTCGTAGACATCTTCTATGGTGGCGGTTTCTTCTGCAGTAGCGGCGGCCAGAGTGGAAACACCAACGGGTCCGCCGGCAAATTTTCCAATAATTGTTTCTAAAATTCGGCGATCAACTTCGTCTAAACCATAAGCATCAATGTCGAGCATGCTCCAAGCTTGTTCGGTAATGGCTGGGGTCACCGTGCCATCCCCTTTCACTTGAGCAACGTCGCGCACGCGCTTCAATAGTCGGTTAGCAATGCGCGGTGTTCGACGAGCACGCTCAGCTATGGCGCTTAATGCATTGCTTTCAATGACGACGCCAAGAATCCTCGCGGAGCGGCGTAAAATCTGTTCGATGTCTTGTGGTTCGTAAAAATTGAGTCGATAGGTTGCACCAAACCGATCACGAAGCGGCGCAGAGAGCAAACTCACTTTGGTGGTAGCGCCAACAATGCTGAACTTCGGCAAATCAAGACGCAAGGTTCGAGCACTTGGTCCTTTACCGAGAATAAGATCGAGCGCAAATTCTTCCATGGCTGGGTAGAGCACCTCTTCAATCGTTTTATTTAACCGGTGAATTTCATCAATGAACAAAACATCTCCCTCTTGCAGGTTCGTCAGTATGGCGGCAAGGTCCCCAGCCTTAGCAAGCGCAGGGCCTGAGGTTACGCGAATGTTGGAGCCCATTTCTCTTGCAATGATGTGCGCAAGTGTTGTTTTACCAAGACCCGGAGAACCATATAAGAGCACATGTTCAATGGGCTCTTTGCGATTTTTGGCAGCACCCATTAAAACACCAAGATTTTCTTTGACCTTATCTTGGCCAATGTAGTCTTTGAGTTCACGCGGACGAAGCGTCGTATCGAGCGACGCGTCTTCGTCGTGCACCTGTGGTTCAACGAGACGGTCTGTCATAGCACCCTAGAGAATATCACTTGTGGTTCACTGTTCGCAACTAGCGCAGAAAAAACAAAACCCCCATATTGGGGGTTTTGTCCTAAATGCTCGGAAGAGTAATTTACTCAGCCGAAGTGTCGCCGCTCTCAACTGGCTGCGTTTCGGCAGCTGTTTGAGTATCACCGTCACTATTGGAGGGTTCAACCGAAGGAGTCGGTGTTTCCTCGCCGTCAAAATACATCATATGGCGGTGCGGTTAGGTGAGTAAAAGAACACAAAACCACGCGGAGCGTGGTAGAACACAAGGTTAGCAAACAACGACTTAAAAGTCAATCAATTACCGCGTAAATTGTTTCGCCGGAAGAACAGATCACGCGTGAGAGAATGCACCATCAATATTGTTTTGAAATCTGCAACACTTACTTTTTTATAAAATATTCGCGGCTCCACCCCCAAATCATCGAAGCACTGCTTCAACAATAATGAGGTGGAGCCGCTGTTGCGACCAGCGCGCGAGATGTTACTCGCGCCGAGGCTGGTCTGGTCGCACCCAGGCAAGCCGCTCAGGATGTTCGGGCCGCGTAGCCCAAAGTGCCCAAGCAAAAAATACGCAAACGCCGACGATGATCGCCGGCCCCAAAATGTCTTCCATGACCTTCCTCCCGTCTTCGAACTTTGTGAGCTTCGAAGATATATCTGTATAGCAAAAAAAATTGGAAAAGTCAATACAAAAGGCAGTAATAATTCAAAAACCTCCGCCGGTGTGCGGATCCGCTTTTGGCGGAAAAACTTAAAATTCAAAACTGCAAGTCAAAAATTAAAACTACAGCAGAGACGTCGCTCTTTTCCACTCCACAAACTAAACGTCCTCGGGCCATGCCCTCGAGACTGATTGTTCATTTTCTTGCTTATCCAAGATGAGATGGCAGAGAAAGTCCGCCAGAGGCGGATCCGCCTTCGGCGGAAACGACACCCTGAGGACTCGGCTGGGGTATGACTGCACTCCGAGAACCAATGGTCGTGAACTCGTCGCTTCCTACTTCGCTAAAGCTTCGTAGGACAAGCCACTCCTCAAACAGCACGACCATTCCTTCGGTTCTCTCCGCTCGTCATTACCGACGCCGATCCTATGGGTATTTTCACTCCGCCCTCTCAAACCCCCTCATCGACCGGGGAGAGCAGACAGACGAAACGAACACGATTGAGCGGCAATGCTGTTTGAGCTACAGGCGAGTTCATTGCCGCCGTGTTCGTTTCGGAATGGCTGCCGACCAGGAGCGTCGATGCGGGGCGCCCTTCTTTTGGTTCGTTTTCTTGGGCGCGCAAGAAAATGAACAACCCACAGCCCCGTCAGACGGGGCAAGGTTAATGAGTGAAAAATTACGAAATAAAAACTTACTCCTCAATATTCCAACATTCTTGAGAATGTTGGAATGTCGTAACCCTTCGACCTTGTTTCCTTCGACAGTGCTCAGGACAGGCAGGGTTATTTTAGCCTTTCTTATGGAAATCCTACGCTACGCTGAGGATTATTTTATCCTCCTTATTTATATAAAATTATTGTAGATAAAATAAAAAAACAATCCAGTCATGTGACTGGATAAAAGTATCTCTCCCCCTGGATGCGCACTTTCGTAGTACGCACCCAGGGGAGGGTCGGGGTGGCGGGCTTATCTGGCCGAACGATGATTGGCCAGATACTCTGCGACGGCGGCGTCGTAGTCACTCGTAAGACGGAACGCTCTCCACGCCAGCTCTTCCCGGAGCTCGAGTGAGATGCCACTGGGACGCCTGAGTTCCTCGAGCACTCGCTCGTAGTCTCTCGGCGAAGAAACGACTACAACGTCCGCGTAGTTCTTGGCGGCGGCGCGGAGTAAGGCAACTCCGTCGATGTCGATGTTCTCGATGCACTTACTGAATGGGGCACCTTCTGCAACGACATCGGCGAACGGATAGGGGTTGACGCACACGAGGTCAATCTCTGTGATGCCGTGACAGTCCATCTGCGCCCAGTGGGCTTCGTCATCGCGACGCGCCAAAATACCACCAAAGATTTTCGGGTGAAGCGTCTTGACGCGGCCGTCGAGGATCTCCGGGAAACCGGTGACGTCGCTAACCTCGACGACCTTGAGGCGAGCATCACGAAGTGCTTGCGCAGTACCTCCGGTCGAGATGATTTTCATCCCTTGCCCCACCAAGCCCCTGGCGAAGTCAGGAAGGCCTGTCTGGTCCCATACACTCAAAAGCGCTGTAAGTACCATGGTTTTCCTCCAAATCCCAAACATTGACGAAACGAGCAGCCGCAACTAGTACGGCTCCTCCTGATTACGAACCGCACCACCTTACGCCGATTGAAAAAATGAGGCAAGTACAGAAAAAACTGCAGATGTATTACTTACACCTCTGCAGTACCGTGATTATTTTTTACAAAATCCAAAATATCTGCAAACGTTTCAAACGAATAATCAGCATCATGTGAAGTACTCCAAAGAATGCCTGTTGAAATTCCTAACTGTTTGGCTGGTAAAATGTCTTTACTGACATGGTCTCCGATATACAAAATTTCTTTTGCTGGAAGATTGCTCAACTCAATCATTTTATAGAAGCCCTGGAGCGACGGCTTAGGTTCGGTCAGCGTGTCAGCGCTGATAATGTGGGTAAACACGTCTTGATCAATGCCAATTGCCGGTAAAGCTTTCTTAAGACTAATATTTGATAACAATGAAACTGGAACGAATGTTTGTATTGTTCGTAATATTTCAGGAATAGTATTATCCGCCAATGTGTAGAGTTCGCTTGCCTGAAGAGAGTTTATGCGATCAGACCAATAACTTATAGGAAAGCCCAACGAACAAAATAATGCGGCATTGCTATCGCTATGTTTTTTGTATAGTGTTTCGTATTCCAAAATTAAAGCATCATCGATCGGTTTCTTTACAACACTTGAATACGTTTCGTAACGCAAACGATCTAGCCGCTCATTTTTGGTAAACGCCAATGTTCCACTGAAATCAAACCAAATATGTTGTATCTTGCCAGGTATCATTGTATTCCACGAACTAAAAAATAAAACTTTTATTACACTTATGGCTTTGCGATAAAAAATTCTTTGCGATCAATCTCGCTCAAATCACTGATAACCTGACCAACGCCTTTTATCTTACGTAACGCCGCATGGTTTTTCTTGGGACCTAAAGCAATGACCTTACCTATATGCGCAGCGTTGGCCGCTGCTATACCAACCGGTGCATCTTCAACAACAATGCACTCTGCAGGAGAGAGATTAATTTTTTCTGCGGCTAAGTTGTAAATAGTTGGATCGGGTTTTCCGGGCAAGTTTCCATTGTTATAAACAACCTTTGCAAAATCAAACCATCGTTTCAGTTGAAGGTGTTTAAAGAAAAATTTCACATTTGTAATGTCCGAATTAGTTGCAATAGTACGTTGAACCTGTTTGTCAGCCAAAAAATTTAATAATTCAACCGCGCCAGGAGAAAGCTTAAAATTCTTACCCTGACTTAGAGCGTAGGCCCGATACTTGCTTTCTTTCATTTCGATGAGTTTAAAAGCTTCACTAGAAACATCACGGCCCAACAAATAAGAAAAAATTTCTTGGTTTGTTCTGGCATGCGCGTGTTCATTCCATTCTTTGGCTGATACTATTCTTCCTGCTAATTCTGGAATAATTTCCTTCCACACAGCTTCGTGCCATAAGGTGTCCCAAAGTAACACGCCGTTAAAATCGAAAATGATGCCTCGATACTTTTTCATAATCAAGTGTTCACAAAAAAATGTAAACTCAAAAAATCTGCACAAATTTATCTACGACTGAGCACATTGTGCTAAGTTGTTGCACTCTCTTTGAGGTAGGTTGCCATCTGTTCATTGTGTTCGTCACGATAAGGAATACCGCGGAGCATAGAGAACAACCCAGCGATTCCGAGTAAAGAAGCGATCATGGTGAGAGCAAATCCGTCCGTTGCAAATAAAAAAAATATTAACGAAGCAAGAAAAAGGAAAAACATGCCCGTAGCAAGAAAGAAAGACCGACGACGAACCACTGCGTTTGATTTTACCCTAAGACCAAGCACCGCAAACGTAATAATAAAAGTTAGTGAACCTACGGCCGCGACAATGCCATTCATGACGCGAAGCCAATTTGGTGTTGCCGGATGCCAATACACATACGGCGGAATCACTTCGCGAATTGACGGTGGGTGGGAAAATGCAAGACCAAAAATGTAAGCGACGCCGCATGCTGCGATGACGATTGAGAGCATTGCTGCTAGATTAGATTTATTGAGAGCAAAACATGCAATCTGTAGGCCGACCATAGCGCCAATGAGAACAAATAGGTCAGCGAGCGATTGAAATACCATGATCCAAGTTAGGTCGTTGGTAACGAGACCCGGAGTTGAATAGAGCAGCCACAAAATGGTGAAGACAAAGTAAAGTGCGATGAAGTAGCGGACTCCGGCGGTTGGGTAGTTTTCGCTCGCTCGCACCCGATAGCGCATATACAATCTAAGCGTAAGAAAGGCGGAAAGGATGCCGTTTACTAAATTGGCGATAGCGATAATAGGAATCATATAGTCATCATACATGATGTAATTTTTTTTAACAGACGAAAAATGAACCCCGTACGGGGTTCATTTTTGCTAACCAAACTCTACTAACTTACCACCTACTTCTTCGCTCCCGAGTAAGTAATAGCCTGCATGATGTTCCACTCTTCTGTGGTACTCGGAGCGTGACCAAAAATCTTCGCAAAGATATCAATACCGTTCTTCTCGCTATTCAAGTTACGGTTCTTCGCTTGCTGTCGAAGTCCATAGGCCATAACGGTTACCGCAGCATTATCATTGGGGTTTGTCATATCCGGAGTACGACCATAAATAGTCCCGAAAGTCGTTTTGGCTTTTGCTTCAGACTCTGAACTTTTCTCACTTGGCCACCTGCCATTGGCGATTTTCACCGCATCAGCAAGTTCACTGTCAGTTGCCGGCAGCTTGTCAAACGCTGCCTTGTATGAATACATCACTGCAGCTCGCTCACCTGATCCGAGTTTCTTGGTGTTATCGTCAACGCCGTAAGTGATAAAGTTGGTAATGGCCTCTTGAGTTTGTGCAGAAATCACAGACAAGTTCTGCGTCAACGATTTCAAGTATTTAATTTCGGTCTGCTGCTCTTGTACTTGATTTCTAAGCAGTTTCAACTCGGTCAAGATACTATCGATATCGCCGCCCTGTAGCTGGTGGGCAGTTTCGTCATACACCTTTGTGGGTGGTGGAATGTGCGACGGCTCCGCAGTCAAAATAGTGAACGATCCATCGCTCAAATCATAATTGGCAATATCTCCGTTTATGCCATCATTACCAAATATCAGGTTTCCATTGGTACTCTGCGAAACTGCCAAAATTTTAAATTCTCCAATGGTGTTCTGACAAACTGTCCCGTCGAGAGAACAGATTTTTTTACCGTCCCAAAGTAGCGCGTCGTTGGGCTCACCGTCCATTTTGATCCAACCGAGAATGCCATCCGTGCTAAAACCAGTGGTACCGGAAACGCTACCTGCATTTTTACCAACGATACCAATTTGCACAACTTCTTTGCCGCCTTGCCAACGAATCTTAATTAGCTCACCTTGTTTATACTTTTCTCTGCCATTGGGAGACAAAACAGTAACGTGCGAGCCACCAGTGCTGACACCCGCAGCTACAACTGTAAACGGCGCATCGCTTGTATCACTTACGTTATATTTATTACGTGCGTCATCGCAGACCACAGAACCACTAATACTTTGACAACTTGCAACACGAACTCGGTATGTTGTATCTGGAACAGCGGTACTTGGCACGGTTAAGCGATATACTCCAGGATTGCCCGGTAGAGTAACGGTAACGGGTGCTATTTCAAGACCAGGTCGATACAACTGAACGACGATGTATCCATTCTGTGGGGCAAGATTTGAAGAAGACCATTTCACCTCATAGTTCCTACCAACCATCCAAGTCTCTCCACCATTCGGCGAAATAACTTTCACGTCTGGTGTTGAAGACTGACTAACAAAATACACCAAATTAGACTTGTATGCTTGCTGTGTTTTCCGATCAACCATTTCCACAAACACGCTCACTGGAGGGTTCACTCCAGGCTCTCGAGCGAACCAAAGCGATGTCATATCCTCTGCTTTGGTAAAAGCGCAATAACCATAGATATAACTTCCGTTTGTCCCGTCAAAAATATTTACCCAAGTACGCGATGCATTCTTATTCAGACCGCAAGGTGGTAAATCCGATGAAGCAGCAAACATCTCATCTGGATACGCAGTCCAGTTACTGACCGATAATTTATAGCGAACCCACTGTTTACCGTCGGATGTGCTGTATTTTTCTGTTCCGGTAAACATCAACTGAGGGTTAGGTAAAACACTTAACGTCAAACCAGGAACGACGGTTACGTTGGGTGAAAAGGAATTATTATTTTCAACTGCTTCTGTAACCACATTGTCAGGGTCAACCGTTACACTAGCCGAGTAAACTCCCGCTGCCGTATAAGTAACTGAGTCTAAGTTAATAATGCCCACCTTGCCAGCTTCAATATCAACCGGCGTCGAAACCTGCCGAACTGATTGCCCGTTTCCATACTTTACGAGAACAGAAACGGCCTTAGCAGTCTGATTACCGATATTAGAAACACTGATATAGGGCTTCGCTGGTTGACCAGCAATTGGTTGCAATGGAGTAAATTGAAACGAGCCAATCGACAAATCTGGTCCATTAACGACGGGAATAGTAACTGACTTATCAAGTGAGTTATTGCTCTCGCTAGACTCAACGACTATATTCTTTGGATCAGCGGTAGCCCTAAAGGTGTATGTTCCACCGCTCGATACTTTAAAATACACCCACCCGCCGGTTCCATATTCCTTGCAACTGCCAGCAGCCAGAGAACCGTTCCCTATCAAATAATGAGTGTTCCCCAAATAACCTGAATCAACGCGCTCTGTTAAGAGTTGAACATCAGATGCTGCAGCCGAGCCTTCATTGCAAACGATCACTCTAATTATTCCATCAAAACTAGTGGCCTTAATATCTGTGACGCGCAAGTCAGCTTGGGGACTACCCGTAGAGGTTTCAACTATCGTAAATGGTGCATCACTAATGTCTCCAATACTGCCAGTACCTGGATAAAGCGTACACGCACCGTCAGTTAGACAGCGAGTTACCGTAACATAATAATCATTGTTAACAACACTACCAGAAGACGAGACACTGATTGGTGGTACGGTAACCGTCACGCTTCCAGGATTGCCAGAGAGTTTTGAATAGATAAGTTCTGTGGCTGGAGACGTACCATGATGAACACGAACAACTGTACTCCCATCTTTTACGTTATCGATACTGCTTGATTGCCAGGTTATCGTGTAACTTTGACCAACCGTCCATGTTTCCCCACCGTTTGGAGAAACGACAATAATAGCGGAGTTCGAGGTACCATCACTACTAATCGTCGTTGCGGTTACCGTGGAACCACCTACCACAACTCCCATAGAAATTGCCAAAACAAAAACGACCGCCACCACCGCTTGATGCAATTTTTTTATCATATGAAATAACAAAGATAAGAAATATACACTACCATAAAAAAAGAATAAAAGCAAGTCCAGAAATTAAAATTTTCATTTTGTTTTTTTTCGACCGTAAACCACTTGTATCACACTCTTAACTAAAAAATTGATTAAACGTCGTCTTTATTGTATAATTCACGCAAGATTTTAATAAATCAATTCAATAATTTGTCTCCACTGCTGTTTTCGCTTTTAGCCGTTGCTCTCCTACTCCTGGTGGTACTTTGGAAGCAGGATTTTTTTCATTCAAAAGGCATGGGCACCATGATGGAACAGTATGCCAAAGACTTAACTGCCATGGCTCGTCGCGGCGAACTCGACCCCATCATTGGCCGCAAAGAAGAAATTAACCGAGTTATTCAAACACTCGGTCGCCGTACGAAAGACAACGTGGTTTTGATCGGCAACGCTGGTGTTGGCAAAACAGCAATTGTTGAAGGACTAGCACAAGCCATTGTTGCCGGCATGGTTCCACCAAGTCTCCTCGGCAAACGAGTATTGGCTCTTGATTTGAATGCGTTGGTAGCAGGCACAAAGTATCGGGGCGACTTTGAAAAACGCATGATGAAAATTTCTGAAGAAATTCGCTCTGCCAAAAGAAACTTTATTGTACTCATTGATGAAATTCACACCCTGACAATGGCTGGTCAAGGAAGCGGGGCAATGAGCGCTGGCGACATATTAAAACCCGCCTTAGCCCGTGGAGATTTACAGGTCATTGGTGCAACGACTCCTTTAGAATACGAAAAATATATTAAACAAGATACCACCCTTGAGAGGCGCTTGCAGCCACTATTAATCCGCGAAACCACCGGCGAAGACACGCTGGCAATTCTGCGAGGTATTGTGAGCCGATACGAAAACCATCATGGTGTAAAAATAAATGATTCTGCCTTGGTGACTTGTGTTGACCTAGCTGACACATACTTACCAGGACGTTTTTTCCCAGACAAGGCAATCGATCTTATGGACGAAACCGCAAGTAAGGTTAAACTAGAGAACCTCGGTAAACCAGACCAAAAGCATCAACCAGAAGTTACTGAGCATGATGTCGAGACCGTGGTAACAGCGCAAACAAAATCTCTTATATAATTCATTAACCAATTTATTTACTCTATGGAAAACATTATGATTGATACTGCTACCAGAGTCTCGGCTAGTACCAAACTCAAAATGGGACTAGCGTTGGGACTTTCCGGCGCAGCGTTTGCCGTTTTAGCGGCAGGCGTGGGGGCTGTTCCGCGAGTGTCGAAAGTAGTGGTAAACAACGACACGACGGTTTACACTGGCCCTCTAAAACCAGGACCAAACGTCGTTCTAGCTCGCTTTGCGCTAGCAACTGCTGGTGGCGAGGTCAGTGTGCAAAGTGTTGATGTTCAGACAACCGGTCAGCGCGTTTCCTCCGCGCTTGTGCATGATCCTTACCACTTGCTCTTCTATGTCTGCGGTTCGGGCTATGGCTACGGCGGCTACGGGTATGACGGATGCCGCGTGATTGATGTTCCAAACCACACCACTGTTGCAAAAACCGACAAACAAAGCACAGAACGATTCACACTGGGTACTGGTTTAACTATTCCTTCAGGAAGTCGTGTTTGGTTTGATGCAGTGAGCGCAGTTGACACTCCAACAATCCGCGGCGGGGCATTATTGTTTAATGTCACAAAACTTGTTGGAACTGTGAGTAGTGGAAAACTGATTACTCAGGTTGGTGCATCACGAACACGACCGCGCACAGTGATCGCCACGGGCGACGTGATAAAAATACCGGGTTTGTCTGCTCTCTTCTACATCGGTTCTGACGGAAAGCGCTATGTTTTCCCAAATACAACAACCTACGACAGCTGGTACAAGAACCGGAAGGAAACTTTAACCATTGAACATTCTCAGCTAACGAGCTACCTTCTTGGCGGCAACGTTACCATTCGTCCGGGCACCTACTTGATAAAAATGACTTCGAGTCCAAAGGTTTATGCAATTGAACCGGGTGGCGTACTAAAGTATTTCCAGAGCGAGTCCGCTATCAAATCACTCTATGGGAAAAACTGGACTAGATTAGTAATCGATGTCCCTGATGTTTTCTTTGCTAATTATCGAAATGGTGGCGAGCTGAAACTTAATACCATCTCTGAGGGTTCTCTTGTGAAGTTCAAAGGCAGTGAACAAAAGTACCTGATAAGAGACGGGAAAAGAAGTCCTATTATCTCGATCGGATTTACAGCAAATCGTTTTGATGACGCCTTTGTGATAAAGGATGTGGACCCTGCGAAGTTCGTTTACCAAGACTACGCTCCGACCATGGCCTTTGAGCCACTGTTCAGCGCCCCAGCTGGACCGTTGACCGGTTACGGACCAACAAACTAAGGAGTTTAGTTTGGTAAATAAACCCCGCCCTACTGGCGGGGTTTATTGCTGGGTCTTCGAGCGAAGTACAAACTTCAATTTGTATTTCCGAGCGACGTTAGAATCAAAGGGTTAAATATCACTTATTATGTTTTTTACACCATTTTGTGCGTACGCACAAAATGGTGTAATTTGATACTTACGTAGCTCTGTCGCACTCCCTTTTTCAGTTCGCTCGGTGACAGATAAAGGGCTTCGGGGCTTTCTATGGGGTTAATACCATTTATTTATTTTGCTGCAAACAGACGTACTGATAAACAAACTGGTTCAGCTGATGGAAGCACTCGGCATCAAGTGGTGTGGCGAGTAGCTTTGGCGAAGAAACATAAACATAGGGTGCAATTGGATAGCGGTTCATGAGGGCTTGGCGGCGCACTGATTCTGACGTAGTCCAAAATTCAAACCACTCATCATAGTTCCATTTATCTCTAAATAACCCCGGGGCAATTACGTCGTGTCCGCTCCAGCCCCATACCCATGGGGCGTCATTCGAGGAAACCACCATAACAGGAACTTGCTTATCAAGTGTCTGCAATTGACGAACTGACTGAAGGAAACTCTCGGTAATGGTATTACCGCGAAAAAGTATTACCAAAGCCCACGGGATAAAAAACATCGGCAAAAAAATTAAAGAGACGATGCGAGATGAAGAAGTTTTTAATTGTGTCAAAATTTTTCCTGCAGCAAATCCTGCATAAAAAATCACACTGAGATCAAGAAAAATTAATGTCCGCTTATAAAAAGGTAACTGAAAAATAATAAAAATAATGCTAGCTACCCCCAACCAAAAAAGTGGTTGGTGAAAACGTTTTTTACTGTAATACGCCCCAGCTAAAGCTAGGGGCAACAAAAACGCATTTACAATTAAGTAAGTATTTACCGAAATAAATTGACCTTCGCGAACAGCAAAGTAGTCTGGAGCACTCGTTCCTAAAATGAGGATACGCTCTAAAATAAACAATGCTTCTCTTTGCCACCACAAAAAACCAATCGCCACTGGAGCTATGGCAAGTAATATCCAACGGCGATATTGAGGATACATACACCAGAGAGTTGGAAATACTGAGAGCAAAAGAAAAACGCCAGTGGTGCGGTGGCTCACCAGTATGAATAGGGCGGGCAAAATTGCCCAGGCAGATTTTTTATAAAGGGCTACGTACGTAAGGAGTAAAAGCGCAAGAGCAAAAAATTGTTTCCAAAGGAAAAATTGATATGCGGACGCTTGGGTGAATGATAGTGCAAATAAAATTAAGGTGACGCTCGCCACTGTTGCGCCGTACTCTTTGCGACTTAAAACAAAGAGTCCTAGTCCAGTCAGCGCAAAAAGACCGGCCATGCTGCCGTACAATATAAAATCTACCGGCAGTCTGCTGAGACTTAATAAATCGAGAAACACACGCGAGCCAATGGCGCTACTCGGCAGAAGTAAAGCGGGCGGTCGAGGAAAGGTCAACGTCGGCTGCTCTAAATAATGCTTATAGAAACCAACGTCATAGCCAAAATAAATTTCTCCTGACCTGAAAAGCGGAGTGAATGCGCTCGTAATAAGCAAAATAATACCAAGAGCAAAAAGACAATTTTTTAACGTTGGTGCTACCTCGATTTTTCCTTCGCTAAACTTTTTATGCATCAAACCCAAGGTGCCACCACCAAGGAGCACCACCAACGATAACGGCCACGGAGTGAAAAAAGCGACCAGCGCCGAACTCATGGCGATGCTATAGCTGACGACTGGGAGTTTATCAATGGCTGCGAGAAATTTATGCATGATTCTAAGTATAGACGCGAAATGTTTTGAATACTAATGTACACCTTATCAAAAAATCCTTTAACTCTAAGCAACGCCGTTGACAGCTTAGCTCGTGTCAAATAACATGCGACCATCATCTTTAGAACAAAGGTGACCCAAGTTCGCCGGGGTATGGCGACCACCGCTCGTTAACAAAGGGCTACAGAACATGAAAAAGTTCAGAACGCAAATCAGCCGCAATGCAAAACGCGGATTGTTGTGTGGGCTGTTCCTCATGCTCTCTATGTTCGCCCTTTCAGGGTGGGTGGACGCTATAGAAGCACGGAATAGCATCATGCCAGGGCTCAAGCAGTCAGGAGCTTGGGCGCTCTTCACTCTTGCTGCGTCGTCTGGCGCGTTAGGAGTAGGGCTCGGACTGGTAGAAAGCTGCATGGTTGAGCCGACTTCGAGAGTCACGGTGGCACTCATGGCTTGCTCGGCGATCTTCGCTGCAGTGGGTGACTGGCTTTACAGAATCAACGTCATCTAGCAACGGCTATCGTAGCGGTAGTAAAAGGGGTGCAATGGATATGACAAGCTACAAAACAACAACCCAAATAGGGCGCAACGCCAAACACGGAGTACTGCTAGTGCTGCTCCTCACTGGCACTGCGTTTGCAGTCTCGGAGTTGCTGTCTCTCTCGCCACCGCTGACAGAGGACGCGAAGACGATAGCCGCCGTCGCGCTCAGCTGCGGACTCGTAGGTGCTGTCAACGCGACGGTGCTGCGAAAATTCTCACTCAGCTCCACTTTGCTGGCGGGAGCTGGGGCACTACTGTCCTCAATCGATTACTGGGTGAATGTTTTCAACGCTCCCTGATTACCGACCCGTGCCTAAACCCCGCACCTCGCGGGGCAATGGCCGAATGAACACGAAAGGCCCTTGCTGTCTCACCAACAGTCCGGGCCTTCGTTCTTTTTAGAAATGACGAAGGGCGGGTCGATCAGCGTTGCTGACCAATCCCGCCCTTCTCGTCGGTGTTACTCCTCCTTCTTGTGTGAGACGTGCGACCACCGTATCGCTACGTCAACTCCCCTCCTGTTCTTCTCGTTACTTTGGAGCGGCTATCAACCACTTGCCGCAGAAATGCACTGGTGACTCCATCGAACGGAACATGAGTCGCGTACCGCTCTTCTCGTCGTCCAGTATCACCCACTGAGGGTGCCCGACCACCTTACGCACCGACCCGCGGCACGAGGGGTGGTGAATATTGCGATAGACTTCGCACGGACCACTGGCCTGACATGTCGTCGGGACCGGAACGATATCAGCAACGACAAAGGGGCCGTCGCCGTACCGGGTGGGAGCATCGAACGTCTCGTCGTCTCTTGCCTTTTTGCTCCAGATGACTCGCTGCCCCTTTGTGAAGATCTCAACTGTTTCCTGCGTCATCGATCCGTCCTCCTGTTGAAGCATCGGGTTGGGGAGAGAACGGACTTGCTAGCTGCCGCTCTCTCGAGTTTCTGTTTCTCATACTGCGAGAGCCGCTCGAGTTCGACACCGTACGTACCGGACCAGGCTCTCCACCAAGCGAGGTGATCACCACGCGTCTCCTCGAACACTCTCGCTGCCACGCAATCAGCCGCGTACATGGCGCGGGCCATGAGTTGCTCGGTTGTTCGTGAATCAGCCAAATGAACTCCCTCCGAAGTGAACCAACCTATTCGAAGTTGGGTTGTGAGAGAAATGCTTTCTTCAAGCTATTCCTCTGAATTTGTGAAAATGCCATCAGAAATGCGAACTAACATTTTTATCATAATAACGAGCAGGGGTCAATTGCAGTGTATAAAAAGAAACAAAATACAGCCTTCATAAAAAGGAGCTCAATTACATTGCCATCCACGTCAAAAATACAAAATCCCGCCGAAAGCGGGAGTTGTATTCTAGTGATGCCCTTCGACCCATTCAACTTCTTTCAGGGTCGCCCTGAGAATAATCGAATGGGCGACAAGCCCAGGGCATTCAACTCACAAAATACTTGGTTTACCATGAGTCCTTCATTGCCTTAGGATAAACGAGCGAAGCGATTTATGGTGAGTTCGTCGAACCAGTCGAACGGTGGGTGGGCTCCCCTCAACGGGGACTTCTTCATTTGATAACTAGACTATGGTGAGTCGTGGGAATTATTTTTACTCCGACCTGCCCGACGGCAAGGCGGGCAAAAAGCCGGCGACCGAAGGAAGTGCTTGTGGTACTCGATTCCCTTCAATAAACGCATAAGTAAACAAATAACCCCCATACGGGGGTTCTTGTTTACTGGTGGGTCGGCTGGGAATTCCGCCGCACTTCGTCTTCAGCAGTACGACTCAGTGCTCTGTCCGGGGCAGCGCTGCATGCTCGATTGACTCGCATCCATCGGCGTTCGGGGTATTCGTGATTGCTTCCGCAATCACTCAGCCCTCACTGCTGCCCGTTCGATTCCCTGGCCATCCACGTCAAAAATACAAAATCCCGCCGAAAGCGGGAGTTGTATTTTTGGTGGGTCGGCTGGGAATCGAACCCAGAACCTTATCCTTAAGAGGGATCTGCTCTACCAATTGAGCTACCGACCCGGGTGGCAAATGGCCTATGGCAAATTGCAAATGGCGACTCGGGAAAATTTTCTACCTGCAAGTGAAAAAATTATGAGTACGTCAGCCATAGAACTTTGTTCGCTGACGCACGGAATAATTTTTGAACGACCTCTGCTTGAGGGAAAGTCCGCCACCGTTAAAACTATGGCGGACAGCCCTTTCTCAAAACGTCTGGCGTAAGCCAGCCGCCGTTGAAACTATGGCTGGCTCGCCAGCCGTAACTTTAGTGAAGGCTGGTGCCTCCAGAGGGAATCGAACCCCCATTCCTGGTTCCGAAGACCAGTGCTCTATCCGTTGAGCTATAGAGGCCAAAAAACGTACTATTGTACGCTGAGGCAAAAGTGTAAACTGTTTTTTTTATTCTGTACACCCTAACCTTTCAACGAACTAAAAAACAAGCTACCACCCAAAAACGAAGACCTGCGTAGACTATAATGTTTCTGGGTTTGTCATGTAGCGTTTCGCAACGTCCGGTGCAACCACACCTTCTTTCACGAGGCGTGCAATGTCGCGATCCAATGGTTGCATTCCTTCTGCCTTGCCGGTTTCAATAGCGGTCCTCAACTGCGCAACTTTATTGTCTCGAATGAGCGAACCAACGGCTGGAGTCGCCATCATGATTTCGCGGGCAGCCACACGCCCTCCACCCACCTTCGGCAATAGTCGCTGCGACACAACGCCGCGGAGGGTCATAGAAATTTGCATGCGCACCTGATCTTGCTGATGCGACGGAAAAGTATCAATGATGCGGTCAACAGCCTGCGCCGCACTGAACGTATGCAACGTTGCCAGAACCAGGTGTCCGGTTTCAGCGACCGTAATGGCAGTACCGATAGTTTCCAAATCGCGCATTTCCCCAACCATGATGACATTGGGGTCCTGACGGAGCACGTGCTTTAAACCTTCTGAAAACGAAAGCATATCACTGCCAAGCTCACGCTGAATGATCATGCTCTTCTTTGGAGTAAAAATAAACTCAACCGGGTCTTCCAGGGTGACAATGTTACAAGCTCGTTCAATGTTAATAAGTTCAATCATGGCGGCTAGCGACGTGGATTTTCCGTGGCCGGTGGGTCCGGTCATGAGAATAAGCCCTTGATCAAGCCGTGCTAGATTGTACATGACCTCTGGCATCCCCAGTTCTTCCATGCTCGGAAGAGTAGCCGGAATGACACGGGCAACAAGACCAACTAAACCCTTTTCCCAAAAAAGGTTCACCCGAAAACGACCGGCACCACTGACTGAATAAGCAAAATCAAGTTCTCTTTCTTTAACAAACTTTGCTTTCTCTGGTGCACTAATCATGCTGAGCGCCGCCTCTTCGACATCTTTGGCTGTAAGCACAGCACCCTTCAGCGGAACCAACTCGCCGTCTACCCGCACCGTTGGAGCATAGCCAACGGCTAAATGGAGATCCGACGCTTTGGCGGCGACGGCATCTTTAAGAAGAGTGTCCACAGAAATTGCCATAGGATTATATTACCACGACTTAACTTTAAGCGCTGCTCGAGCCGCCGACTCCTCACCCTCTTGCTTACTGGCGCCTTTCCCTTCTGCCACGAGATCACTACCTAGAAAAATGCCAATCGTAAAAATCTTGGCGTGATCCGGACCTGTTTCTGAAAGCACTCGGTAGTTCGGCGTAATGCCAACTTTCTCCTGCGCCGCCTCTTGGAAAGCACTTTTTGGATCACGGTACAGTTCATATTCTAAAATATGAGGTAGCCGAGGCAGTAACACTCGCTGGATGAAATTTTCGGCAACCGAAAAGCCTTGATCAATGTACATAGCACCAACGATCGCCTCAAAGGCGTTGGCTAAAATGTATGTTCTGGCTTTGGTATTTGTCTCTTTCGCTTCGCCTCGTGATAAATAAAGATAATCACGCAGATGAAGTTCGTTCGCAACCTCACCGAGCATTTTTGTATTCACCAAGCTCGCTCGCCAATTCGTCAGATCCCCCTCTGGGTTCTGATAATTACGATACAAAAATTCGGTTACCACGAGCTCCAAAACAGCGTCTCCTAAAAACTCCAACCGCTCGTTGTTACCGTGTGGAAACTCCGGATTTTCGTTAAGGTACGAACGATGCACCAGCGCTTGCTCTAAAAGCTCTTTGTTCACAAAGGTAACGCCGAGGTGCTCTTCGATTTCAAAAAGATTGTGCGTCATGTGTTCGATGATTGATTAGATGTCTCTACGGAACTGCTTTCGTCGATGCCAGTGATGTCCTTATAAATTGCACCGAGAACACCATTCACGAAACGACCAGAAGATTCTCCACCAAACGCTTTAGCGAGTTCGATTGCTTCGTTAATGGCAACTTTTGCCGGCACTTCGCGCGCGATTGCTAACTCAAAAATACCCAAGCGCAGAATGTTACGGTCAACGACGGTGATTTGATCGATCGGCCACTCCGGCGCGTACTTTCTTATATACGGATCAATTTCAGCAATATGCTCAACAATGCCGTCGACGAGTCGAAAAGAAAACTCTTGATCTTCGCTCCCTTGAGCAAACTCTTTAAGGTTATTGACGACAAGCGCTCGAGCAAGCGAACGCATCTCGTCAGACGAACGCCCGAGAGAGAGCGGATTGTTAAAATCGAGCTCGTAGAGCGTTTGCATGGCAACCGTCCGAGCGAGATGGCGGTTCGACATGCTGTAAGCTGCTTACTCCGCGTCCTTTTTGGCGCGGGTAGTTGCGACCGTTTTCTTCTTGGCGCTTCTGGCCTGACGAACTGAAGCCGCTGGTAGAACTTGACGACCACGGTACGTGCCGCACACCAAACATGCAGTGTGGGGTAGTTTTTTCTTGCCGCACTTATCACAGGTCGACAGCGTCATTCGCTTAAGGGCATTATGCGACTGACGGCGACGTTTATGCGATGATGTACGGCGTTGCGCTGGTACAGACATAGACTAAATAATAGTTAATAAACGTTACAGCATCTTACCCGACCAGCGTCACAGAAGCAACCCTATCCTCTGGGTTCTTCAAGCGCATGAGGCGAACACCCTGCGTTACGCGACCGAGTAAGCTGACTGATTTATAAGGAATACGGATAACTTGGCCAGCAGTTGAGATGACAATAATGTCCGGCATCTGTTCTTCGTCTGGCACTAAAGCGGCGCCGCCAATCAATGGACCGGTCTTTTTGGTGACATCCGCAGCTTTGACGCCGCTTCCACCACGACCCTGCACCTTATGCTGCGCGAGCTTTGTTCGTTTACCAAAACCATACTCACTTACCAGAATGAGTTCGTGCGCGTTGGCAGACTTACCGGCCGGCAGTACCTGCATGAGCACCACTGCATCATTGCTCTTGAGGCGAATGCCAAGAACGCCGGCAGCAGACCGACCCATGGCACGCACGTTCTTTTCTTTGAAACGAATCGACTGACCCGCTTTGGTTACAAATAATATTTCATCCTGTCCGGTTGATGGATGCACCCAGCGCAACGTGTCGTCCTTACGCAAGCGAATGGCAATGAGACCGGACCGGCGCACCGCACTGAATTGCTCAAAGGGCACTTTTTTAATAACACCCCGAATAGTACCCATCACGAGGTAGGTATAGGCGGTTCGGCCCGTAACCGGTAGCACCGCGGTAACACTTTCTTCTGGAGCAAGTTGCAAGAAGTTGACGATGGCTTGACCCTTCGCTGTACGAGAAGAAACCGGAACTTCATAGGCCTTCAATTGGAAGACGCGTCCGGTCGTCGTGAAGAAGAGCAAATCAGCATGCGTCGTTGTCGATACGAGGTGCGCAACAAAATCATCTTCTTTTGTCGTAAGACCAATAACACCCTTACCGCCGCGCGCTTGTGTGCGGAAACTGTCGGGCGGCAAACGTTTAATGTAGCCGCCGCTCGTTACTGCAACGACCGTTGCTTCGTCAGGAATCAAATCTTCTGAGGTGAACTCACCAACCGGACCTTTGACCACAACCGTGCGGCGCGGTGAAGCGAAGCGTTCTTTCAAGTCGAGTAATTCAGTAGTCACCACGGCGCGAATTTTTTTCTGTGATGCCAAGAGAATTGAAAGTTCTTTCATGATTTGACGCTTCTCTTTTAGTTCATCTTCAATTTTCAATCGCTCCAAGTTCGCCAATTGCTGAAGGCGCATTTCCAAAATAGCAACGGCCTGGCGCTCAGAAAGTTTGAACTTCTGCATAAGCCCAAGCCGCGCTTCGTCTTTATCGGACGATTTTTTGATGAGCTTAATAACCGCATCGATGTTGTCCTCGGCAATCTTTAATCCTTCCAATATGTGTGCACGTTCTTTTGCTTTTTCCAGTTCATACTCTGCGCGGCGGCGCACAATGACCTCACGATGCTTGACGTACTCTTCTAAAATTGTTTTAAGATTCAAAACGCGCGGCTGCTCTCCGTTGACGAGCGCCAGCATGTTTAGGTGAAACGTCTGCTGCAACTCGGTGTGTTTAAAGAGTTGGTTCAGCACCTTCTTGGGGTAGCTGTCTTTTTTGAGTTCAATCACCACCCGCACGCCAGATTTGTCTGATTCATCGCGGAGATCACGAATGCCTTCTATTTTTTTATCCTGCACGAGGTTAGCAATGTGCTCCACAAGCGTGGCTTTGTTCACCTGGTACGGAATCTCTGTAACGATGATGCGGAACGCACCGTTCTTTTCTTCTTCAATTTCCGCTTTGGCGCGCGTAACAATTGAACCGCGGCCGGTGCCGTAGGCCTCACGCACCGCTTTGGCGTCATAGATGGTACCGCCGGTCGGGTAATCTGGTCCGGGAATAAAGCCAATGAGATCTTCAACCGTGGCTTCAGGATGCTCAATTAAATAAACCGTAGCGTCAATGACCTCACCAAGATTGTGTGGTGGAATGGACGTTGCCATACCAACGGCAATACCCGCAGTACCGTTGACGAGCAGGTTAGGAACCTTGGCAGGCAAAACCAACGGCTCTTCATGCGTGCCATCATAGTTCGGCACATAGGTAACCGTGTTCTTTTCGAGATCAGCAAGAATTTCCTCGGCAATAGGGGACAATTTCGCTTCCGTATAACGCATGGCAGCCGCACTATCGCCATCCATCGAACCAAAGTTACCTTGCCCAATAATGAGCGGCTCGCGCATGGAGAAAGGTTGCGCCAAACGAACCAGCGCTTCATACAACGCGCTGTCGCCATGGGGGTGGTATTTACCCATCACTTCACCGACGACTGTTGCGGATTTTCTTGTTTTACCGCTAGCGCGAAGTCCGGTCTGGTTCATGGCAAACAAAATACGGCGCTGCACGGGTTTCAAACCGTCGCGCACATCGGGAAGCGCCCGCGAAACAATGACTGACATCGCATAGTCAATGTAGGACTGTTCCATTTCAGCAACCAACCCGCGCTGCTCCACCTGGCCAACGTCTTTGACAATGGTGATTTCCCCTTCTGCTTTTTTCTTCTCCTGGTCTTTTTTCATAAACGTATCTATGGCTGTACGGGTAATGACTTCGGTGCAGTGTTCTCTATTACTTTCTGTTTCAATACATCGAGTTCTTCTGGTGTCAGTGGCTCCGCGCTTGCAGTATTGTTCGGCGCTACCTCAGGCGAAGCTGACGGCACGGGTATATCCTTGATCTGGCTCACCGTACTTTTGAATAACGATGAAAGATCATTCGTGGCCTTCATAAGTTCTTGTGGTGGTTGGACACTCGGCACAACCAAGGAGTAGCGAAGCGACCATGCCCACCCAAACACAATCAAAAACATCATACCAGAAACTGCTGCCCACAGCGCCAACTTCCGATTCTCCTGCTTTGTGGTATTCACTGAAAAAGAACCAGTACTATACGTAGGCAATGATTCTGACGGTAGCGTCCCAACGACCGCAGTTTCAGAGTCAACTACTGTAACAATGTTTTCATCTACTGCCGCGTCTTTTTCAATGACCGCTTTTTTAGCTCGCGCCGGACGCACCAAATCAACCGCAGTTTTTCGCGGGCGAGTCGTTCGTTTTTTCGGCACCTTAGGCGTCGAGGATGACAAGCTTGGTTTCGTCATTGGGAAGATCTTTCTTGGTCACGACAAATTTTTTGAGATGCTCCACGGTTGCCTGACCAAGTTCTTTCGCAAAGGTACCAACCGGTTCCAGTTTTGGGGCAGACTCTTCTTTGAAATGCATAGGAATAATAATGCGCGGCTCGATTTTGTTCACAACCGCCGCTGCTTCGCTTGAGCTAAGTACTTCACCGCCACCAACCGGCACAAACAGAATATCTACCCCCTCCAAAAGCTCTGCCGCTGTTTCATCAAGCTCTTTTTGATTACCAAGATGTCCGATATGCACACCATCGACGACCATTCGAAAGACGGTTTCTCTATTCGCTCCTGATGCTTGCCCTTCAACTAAAACCTCTTTTACTTCGTACTCCCCCGGCGTTTCAATAATGAATGCATTATCCTTTAAAAAATCTCTTTCTTTCTCGGGGTAGGAACGTAACAGCAGCAAAAGGTCGGCCGCCACTTTGGGCATACGATTGCCTTTTGAACCTTCAAAAGGATCGACGACAACGGTCGCCGATTTCCCCTCAATTTTAAAACAATTCTGGCCGAGCCAGGTGATAGTCATAGATAAATGGTATTAACCCCAGGGCAAAGCCCTTGACTCCTCAATCCGCCAGTTGGCGGATTGATAGAGGTAGCGCGGCAAGGCCGCGGGGTATTAAACCCTTTGATGCCTGCGTCGCTCGAAAATGCACATTGCTACGTGCACTTTACTCGCTATCCTCAGCAATAAAATCTGATGTCTTTAACTCGCTTATTTTAGCACAAAATTGCGGTCTGTGAAAGTCGTAAAATTTGGATTTATTTGGGGGAGGTGCCGGCGCGGGAAACGTCGACACCACCCCCAAAGGTCTTACTCGATGCTCTCGCTCTGGGCGAGCTCCTCGAGCGCGGCTCGACGAATCGGGTCTTCGCCCATTTGATGGAGCGCCGCGAGGAACTCCTCAAAAGTGGGCTTCAGCCACGAGACGAGAACTTTGAGACTGGTCCGCTTCTCGTTGGTCTTGGCGATCCAACCGCCGGTCCTTACAAACTCGCGCTCGATCCTGGATCGAGCCTCATCTTCGGTCATCTGCCCGAGGCATCGGGTGAGTAGGCCTTCTGCGGTGACGGCATGAAGGCAATAACCTCCTCCACAACCCCGACGCTTCTGGTAAATGAACCGAACACTGCCGATGTTGACCGGCGTTACAGCCACTGCGGCTGCTTCTGCATTTCTTACCATTCAGAGACTCCTCTTCCTCTTTATCCTCTTATCCGAACTGACTTGGGATGCTTGCTTGTGCGGCAAGCTGCGACCCTCCTTCCCAATTAGAATGCACAGACTCTACAATAAAACACATAAAAAAGCAAGCCTGCCGAGACGTCGGGACTTTCTTTCGTGGTGAACGAAGTCAATTACCCCGCCCCAAAGGGGACGGGGTATGCGCCTGAATGCTATCACTCCCTTTTTACAAATTTCGTTCAATCAAACGAACTAACTCTGGATTTCGAGCGACAAACTTCTGCACGAGCATATGAAAAAAACCTCGCGTTGCGGCTTCCTTTCTTAAATACAGTAACCCAAATAATGCCGTTAGCATGGCACCAAGAAAATCATTGATGATGTCCCACATGGTGTCTCGTAAACTACCATGTTGCATCATCGAACCAATCACACTATCGGTAGAGAATTCAAATATTTCCCAAAGCGCACCAATAGCCAACCCGAAAGTGCAGGAAAAAATTGCGATGAGGTACGGTTTTGCTATCAGCCGGCCAGAAACCCATAAGGTATAAAGAATAATAAAGCCGGCGAAACCGAAGAAGACACCAGACAGCGAGTGCAGTAGCACATCCCACCACCAAAACCGCGCGTAAAAATTTGCCCCGTCGCCAAGAAAAGTAGCGGCGTATACAAAACCAATAAGCCCTAATTCAAATTCAATAGGTAAGTGGATGCGAACATTTCGGCTGATAAATGCCGGCAGCAAGGTAAGGAAATAGGCCAGCGAAGAAATGAAAAGAATGTGCCAGTACCCTCGCCACAATGTATAGCCAATGGCGATTACTAGGGAGGTTTGCAAGATGAGCGACAGAATATATTGAATGCGCTCGGCGACGGTCAATTGGTTATGGTATTGCATAGGAAGATACATTATACATTCCAACAACCTTAAAATGAAAGCGTAGCAAGGCGCGGCTAGTTACCACAACACCCAAGGAACCTGCGAGTGAAAAAATTATGAGTACGTCGGCCGTAGAATCCCGACGCCATCATTGTTAATACGTCAATGAATCGGGATCCCGACTTCTCGTCGGGACTTCTGGGTAGCTTTCCTGTTTCTACTATTTGCAATATGCTATTTGCTATTCCTGTTTTCCTTAACGTCTTGCTCGCGAGTGAAAAAATTATGAGTACGTCGGCCGTAGAACTTTGTTCGCTGACGCACGGAATAATTTTTGAACGACCTCATGCTGAGGGAAAGGAATATTAAGGAAAACCGGGCGGTTTTCCTTAAAGTCTTGCCGGAGGAGGGACTCCGCTTCGCTAGAACCCTCGTCGCTACGCTCCTCTCTGACACCTTGCGGTTTCAGTACTTCCACTGCGGGAAACCTCCCGGTTTCCCGACCCCATCCCCGGGTTCGAGTCCTGCTCCAAATACCAAAAAGTCCCCGACGAAATCGTCAGGGACTTTTTGGTGCCGGAGGAGGGACTCGAACCCTCAAGCCCTTGCGGGCACAGGGTCCTAAACCCTGCGTGTATACCAGTTCCACCACCCCGGCTCACGAAGCATCAGTATATCCTGACGCTCAAAAGACGACAATTATTTTTCGTTATTAAAAAAGTGTATACTGAAAAGATTAATTTTTTAACAAAACTATGGGCAGAGCAACGCTTTTTGTTCCGATCACCGTTCTTTTTGTTTCGCTTTTCGTTTCAGGACCAACCAGAGCAGCAGCCGTTGACCACATTGTTATTTCAAAAATACAAACCGCAGGGGTGAGCACCAAAGATGAATTTATCGATCTCTACAACCCTACTGACGCTCCTGTTTCGCTTATTGGCTGGCGACTTAGCAAACAAACAGCAAGCGGCACCTCTTCAAACCTCCTCACCACCTTTCCCGACATAACACTGGCATCGCACGCAACTCTGCGAATTGCGCACCCAGACTACGCAGGGAGTACTCCTGCTGACGCAACTTATACAACACAAAACTCCATTGCGGCAGACAACACCGTTACGCTCTATGGCGACGCTGGCATCACCATTATTGACCGCGTCGGTTTTGGCAGCGCTACCATATATGAAGGCGCTGCAACCGTAAACCCTACGGACGGAGCACAAATTGAACGCCACTTTGTAAACGGAGCAATAGTTGACACTGACAATAATGCAGCGGACTTTGAACTTTCTACCACCGCACCACCCGAAACTCAACCAACCCCCGAACCAGCGCCGACTTTGAACGGGAGTCCAGCAAACACCTCCGGTGGGAGCGGCATGCCAATAGTTGACGTAGGAACGGTGCGCATCAATGAATTTGTGTCTGACCCGGCAGACAATGATGTTGAATGGATCGAGCTCTACAACACTAGGACCACTGATGTACCCATTGATGGTTGGACCATAGAAGACGGCTCAGGACAGGCAACGAAACTGTCTGGAATAATTTCGGCGAACGGATTTTTTATCGTAAGCCAACCCAAAGGTCAACTCAATAATAGTGGTGACGCCATCACCCTCAAAGCCACATCCGGGAACATTGTTGACGCTATTGCTTACGGGGACTGGAAAAATAATAAAGACAACGCACCGAGCGCCAACGACCCGAATGCAGTGGCGCGATCAAAAGATGGCCTCTCAACTGGCAACGATGCAGTAGATTTTGCTCTTACCACAACTCCAACGAAAGGGGTCAGTAATACCATTGGATCACCATCAGCAACAACACCAACGGAGACAACAGCAACGGGTTTGATATTAAACGAACTATTCCCGAATCCACTTGGTAGTGATGAGGGAGAATTCGTTGAGCTCCTGAACACCGCGACAAAACCCATTGACGTTGCGGGCTGGGAACTGGCAACCGCAGACGGACAGCACTATTGGATAGAGCAAGCTGATTTTGCCGCTACACTACTCCAACCAAACACGTATTTTATTATCCCAAAAACAATATCGGGGCTCACTATGAAAAACCAGGGCGGAGACATGGTGCGCCTCATTGCTCCCGGCAAAACCCGGGCAAGCGACACCGCACCGTATAGTGAAGATGCGCTTGAAAATGAAAGTTATAGTTTGACGTCAAATGGCTGGCTCTGGAGTAAAAATCCAACTCCTGGGGCAAGTAACAGTGTTGTTCAAAAAGACAAACCGCCAGTACCTATCCTGTATGTACCAAGAGAAGCGGCACTTTTTGAAGCGGTGGTGCTGAGCGCTGAAGACAGTTTTGATCCAGAACGTGAACCACTGACGTACGCTTGGTCTCTAGGAGACGGCTCGAATGCCACGGGCGAAATCGTCGTGTACACCTTTCCGCACGCTGGCGTTTTTCCAATTACGCTTACCGTGAGCGATGACCATGATAACCAACAAAAAATAGAACGAAATATTGCCATCGGCACTATAACCACTTCCACTGGACGAGTCGCTGGCGCGCATGCAAGCACTACTGCGGTTAAAATAAACGAACTTTTGCCAAACCCCAATACAAATGAAGACGAATGGATAGAGCTCTACAACGACAGCATGGTCGATGTTTCTCTCGCTGGATGGAGTATAGAAGACGCGAGCAGTAAGCGCTTCACTTTTTCAAGTAATGCTACAATGCCTGCTTTTTCCTATTTAGTCATTCCTAAAACCCAAACACACATTGCTTTAAACAACGATAAAGATACGCTAACGCTTTCAACTCCTGAAGGCGACGAAGCTGATACAGTCAGCTACGCTAAAAGTTTCAGTGGCTCCTCTTTGGCGCGCAACACAGACAGTGGCTGGCAGTGGACAAGCGATCCAACGCCAGGCAGTGAAAACACCATAGAAGCAACCGCAAACATACTGACCGCCGGCAACCTGACGGTTGCAGGAACCGTACTTGCAGAACCAGGAACGATTGGCGCGCACACGCTGTACCTCGCGCGCATTGGCGCAAGCAGCGGCATAGAGCAACTGCGCGTAGATCTTGACCCCAGCATTGAAACATCCTTTGAACGGGGGGACGAATTTCAAATGAGCGGGACACTGCGTACCGTCGCCAGTGAACCACGATTACAAGTTACCGACGAAGCCGCAATTTCCTTGATTGGTCACGACGAAACGTCCATAGTACCCATATCCTACACAGCTGATGCCACAAAACTCGGCGTCCTCATGAGTGCGAGTGGAACCGTCGGCAAAGGAAACAGTAATGGCTTCATCTTAGAGCTGCCCCAAGACGAAACGGTACGCATCATTATGCCAATCGGCGTAACACCAAAGCGTCCGTATGCTATCGGCAGTTCTCTCACGGTAAATGGCATACTCAGCACAACAAGCGCAGGCTTCCGGCTTCTGGTACGCGACGCCAATGATCTCATCCCTGAAACACCGGCACCAGCAGCGACACTAACCTCAAGCGTTCCAACGACCACAGCGAAACCGTGGTCAGAAAATTATCTCATGGTAAGTGCACTGGGATGCTTGTTCATTGCGGGTGCTCTTGCCTACCGTTGGTGGCGCAGCTCTCCCGCATTGCCATTCGACATCATCGACGAAGAAGAAACAGTCTAACCTAGCTTCACGTAGGCAAAATTTGGTACACTACAAAGTATGCAACGGATCACAAAAGCAGTTATACCGGCGGCTGGGTTTGGCACCCGGTTCCTCCCGGCCACAAAAGCCCAACCGAAAGAAATGCTGACGCTCGTGGATAAACCGGTCATCCAATACGTTGTGGAAGAAGCGGTTGCTTCAGGCATTAAAGACATTATTATCATTACCGGACAGAGTAAGCGTGCCATAGAAGACCACTTCGACCGTAACCTAGAGCTTGAATCACGTCTGCGCCGGGAAGGTAAGCGCCGCGCTTTGAAAGAAATTCAGCGCCTGGCTCACCTTGCCAACTTTATCTATATTCGTCAGCCCGAACCTTTGGGTGACGGACACGCAGTACTCGAGGCCTACAGTCTTTTGAAAAACGAACCGTTCGCCATGCTCTATGGCGACGAAATCATTCAGAGTGATTCTCCGTGCCTCGCAGAAGTGATTAAAGTGTATGAAGAATTTTTGGCGCCTGTGATTACGGTCACCAAAGTGCCGCGTGATCACGTAACGCGCTTTGGTATCATTGGTGGTGAGCAAATTCGCCCAAACCTGCATCGCGTAACGAAATTTATCGAAAAACCATCGCTTGCTAACGCACCGTCCCGTTTGGCTAATATCGGCAGAGCCATTATCACGCCTGGCCTTTTGAAAGTTCTGCGCGGCATTAAAGTTAAGCCAGGAAAAGAGCTGCGCGTGGCGGACGCCTTTGAACCCTATCGTAAAAAACATCCGCTCTATGCCTACACGCACAGCGGTACGCGACTTGATTGCGGTGACCAAATTGGATTTTTAAAAGCGACGGTCGAAATGGGGCTCATGCACGCCGAACTGAAAGCACCGTTTCGCCAATATCTTAAAAAAGTATGATGAAAAGGTTACGCACTCTACTTCCCTTACTGCTTCTGTTGTTGGCGCTCCCTGCCGTTGGGCTCGGGTGTCAACAACGCACTGCTCCAAAACCAGTGACGTTACAATACTGGCGTGTCTTCGATTCAGAAGACACCATGAAAGACATTATTGCCGCTTACCATAAATTACACCCCTACGTTAGCATAGAATACAAAAAGCTTCGGTTTGAGGAGTACGAACAGCTGATGCTAGAAGCGCTGGCAGAAGACCGAGGGCCTGATCTGTTTTCAATCCACAACACCTGGATTGGAAAGTATCAATCAAAAATTGCCCCACTACCAGCAACCACAACCGTTGCCGAAGCAACCACAACTGGTGACAACCCCGTCTACGCCACTAAGACAACTGCCACTGCCACGGTATCGAATATCCGCCAGGCATTCATTGATGCGGTTGGTAAAGACGTCATCCGAAAAGATACTGACAAGAAAGAAAAAATCTACGGTCTTCCTCTGGGCGTTGATACACTGGCACTTTTCTATAACCGCGACATCTTAAATAGCGCCGGTATTGCAACCCCTCCCGAGGACTGGACGCAATTCCTGGCAGCCGTTTCCCGCATTACAAAACTTAGCGAAGCGGGCCAAATTGTGGTGGCAGGAGCATCGCTCGGAACTGCCAGCAACGTTCCACGTTTTTCCGATATTCTCTCCCTCCTTATGATGCAAAACGGGGCAAACATGACTGATGATAACGGCTACGCCACGTTTCAACTCGTTCCCTCGCAATTCCCTAATAAATCATTTGTACCCGGACTTGAGGCGTTACGCTTCTATACCGACTTTGCGAATCCAACAAAAGAAGCCTATACCTGGAACAAGGAAATGCCCGATGGTCTTGAGGCGTTCTTGAGTGGACGCACAGCGTTTTTTTTCGGCTACAGCTACCAAATCCCCACTATTCGCTCACGTGCACCACAGTTGAACTGGGACATTGCTCCTGTACCGCAAGCTGATGCAGTGAACAACCGGGTCAACTTTGCAAATTACTGGATAGAGACTGTTTCAAAGAAATCAACGAAACAAGATATCGCTTGGGACTTTTTGCAATTCGCCGCGCGAGCAGAGCAGGACCGCTCGTACCTGGCGGCTTCCGGCAAACCACCCGCACTGCGCTCACTCATCGACGAACAAAAGGGTGACCCCATGCGCGAACCTTTTGCCTCTGAGCTCCTGACTTCCCGCAGCTGGTACCGTGGCGTTGATCCGGCAGCAGCTGAGTCAGCTCTTGGTGATCTCATTACCGCAGTTGTTGATGGCACCACCGACTTAAAAAATGCCGTAGGAAACGCCGTGGAACGTATTAACCAAACCATTAAGTAGCTAATATGCACAAAGTTCGCGGTCATTTTTTGTTCGGTACGGCAATACTCAGTATGCTCATGCTACCAATTTTAGTTAGCGCAGCTGGCCTTATTCCAGCCAACTGTACCGCGATCGGCGCATCAAACTGTGGCCTGCTTGATTTCCTTCAACTCGGCAACAATATCTATGAGTGGCTCTTTGGTATTCTCGGCAGCGTAACGCTCGTCATTTTTATGTATGGTGGGCTCGTTTGGCTCACTTCGGCAGGCAATGCGCAGCGCGTCGAGCAGGGAAAAAAAATCTTTGAAGGCGCGCTCATCGGCTTAGCTCTTATTTTTAGTTCCTGGCTCATTGTGAATTTTGTTGTCACCGCACTAACGGGAGGAGATTTGGAGAAACCAGCTACGATCTTCAATCGTCCTGCGCTCGAAGCACCAGCAACACTCCCTACGCAATAGGTTCTGCATTGACCTTTTTGTCATTCACCCTTATGCTAATAACAGCAGAATTATATCGTAGCTGCCAACCCTTAGCTCCCACCGGGAGATCGAGAGGAGGTGATACCATGAAGAAACAACTCATCAAACGACTCGCAGCAACAGGCGTCGCCATCGGCATGATGGCGCCTTTGGTTGCTTTTGCTCAGGGCAGTGACCTCAACAACTCCCTTGATCTTAATAACATCGGCAATGAACTCGGTCTCAGCCAAGAGACGAACGTTAAAATTGTCGTAGCAAGAATTATTCGCGTCCTCCTCGGCTTCCTCGGTATCGTCGCAGTATTAATCGTACTTTACGGCGGATTCCAATGGATGACTGCAGCAGGTAACGAAGAACGCGTTTCATCCGCTCGCGCCACTTTAACGGCTGGCCTTATCGGTCTCGTTATTATTTTGAGCGCTTACGCTATCGCTAGCTACATCATCACCACGATTCTCGACGTCACTTCGGCAAACTAATAGTTCATTGAGTAACTAGAGAGTTAGCTACACCCCTCGCCTTTTTGGGCAGAGGGGTGTAGTATTATGTACATAAAACATGTCCTGGTCAGCACGCACAACTCTTCGAGCCCTGTCGCTTACCTTACTGTTGGCTACTGTTTTAGTCGCCGTACCGATCTTTGCCCAAACGTCAGATCCTTCGTACGGACTTAACAAAACAGCAACAGAAGCTAAACTGAACGTCAGTCAAAATTTAAATCAAGTCATCGGTGGCATCATTAAAACGACGCTCAGTATTGCGGCCATACTGTTTATGATTACCATCCTTGGTGCCGGTCAAATGTGGTTGGCCTCAGAAGGTAACGAAGAAAAAATAGAAAAGGCGCGTGGCATTATTTTTAACGCGGCAGTGGGTTTTATGATTACCTTTGGCGCCTACCTCGGCACTGATTTTATATTAAACGCAGTTTTCTCAGCAGTTGGCATTGGCAGTAAGTAATGGAAAATATGAACAAAGGATTCTCTCTCGCATTTGTTACAGTAACTTCGCTCGTTTTTATTATTGCGGGCATTCAACCGTATGCGGTCAATGCAAGCGGTCCAAGTGGTCTTTCTAACCTCGTTAAAAATAGTTTCCAAGAAGCCGGCAACGCCGCAGGGCTCAAACCTAGTACTAACGACTTGTCAGTACTTGATCTCTTTGGTCTCTATGTGGCCGTAGCCCTTGGCTTCATTGGGGTTCTATTCCTTGTACAAGTAGTGCATGGCGGCATTCTATGGATGAGCGCCGGTGGCAATGAAGAACAGATTACGCACGCACGGAAAAAAATTCTAAACGCAGGCATAGGAGCAGCTATTGTTTTTGCCTGCTTCGTCTTTACCGTTTTCATTATGACGCAAATCGCAACCACGGTTGGGGTACAATTTTAATATGCAAAATTCTTCAAAATTCTTAACAGCGACCGCACTCTGCTTGCTGCTCTTTGCCCCACTGGCAACCGCGCAGGCCACCACTGGTTTCCGTTCATCCTGTGACACGAATCAAATTCAAGGGTTTGGCGCAGGGTTAAGACGTGTGGCATGCGACGCTGGTCTCATATCTTCAGCTGAGGGTGGGGACTCAATCAACGAAGACACTATTATTCAAATTTTTGGGAGTGTTATAAGCTTGGTTTTTGGCTTTGTTGGAGTTGTCTTTGCGGTTTTGACCATCTATGGTGGCTACCTCTGGATGACGGCTCGCGGCAATGAAGAGCAGGTGCAGCAGTCGCAAAACTACATTCGTAACTCAGTCATTGGTATCATTATTGTGCTCGCTGCTTTCTCTATCACCCAGTTTATTATTGCGCGTCTTATTTCCGCGGTTTCCCAAACATCAGTATTATGAAATCACCTTCCTTGTGGAAAAGCATTGTTAACGCAGCAATCTTACTTTCCTTGCCAGCTGCTGCGGCTGCTGACACCAACAGTTCTTCTGGTTTTGAAGCAGTGCAACATAACCTCGGAGTTCTTCAAACCTTTGTCATTGGCGACCAAACACCGCAAACACCACAAGAGATTATTGCTCGCGTCATAGGCATTGCCCTTGGCCTCATTGGCATCGTCTTCGTTATTCTCATGATCTACGGTGGATACCTTTGGATGACCGCTCGCGGCAATGAAGAGCAGGTCAACAAAGCGCGAGATTTAATTATTCAATCAATTATTGGTGCTGTTATTGTCTTTCTCGCCTATTTTGTCACCGCCTTCGTCGTACAACGAGTAGGAGAAGCGGTCTTTGAACCAATTTTCTATTAATCATATGAGCATGAAAAAACTAGTAGCGAGCTCTCTTCTCTTTTTCGTGCTCATGGCAACAGGGGTCTCTTTTGCTTCAGCTGCTGTTGCACCACTGGACGAAATTTATCATAACTTGGGGCCGATTGCTAACACCTACGGACAGAGCTCTCTCCTGGACTCCCAAAACACGCAACACGCACTAGTAGTGCGAGTTGCTCGAGTTATTAATGTCGCTCTTTCACTTCTCGGAATCATTTTTTTAGTACTCACCATCTACGCTGGTGCACGTTGGATGACGGCTCGAGGTAATGACGAACTAGTAACAACGGCTCGGGATACCTTACTCAATGCCCTTATTGGACTTGTTATTATTTTTGCCTCTTACGCCTTTACTACCTACCTGGTAACAAAAATTCTACAGGGAACAATTGGATAATAAGCCCTCAAATGCTTCGACAATAAACGCCTCACCAAGGTGTTTATTTTATTTTTGGATCTGACACCTTAACCTACGTAAACGAGGTCGTAAAAGTAGGAGTTCACGAGTATACTCTACGCTTGTACGTACAATAGGAAGTGTACTTACTGATACTCCGACTTTCCTCTCTTCCCAAATCACCGGCACCTCAGCAATTTTTTCCTTGGTGGCCTCCGCGATGAGTAACAACTCTGAATCAAAAAACCACTGCATACTCTTAACTTGCGGCAACAGTCTGTCCCGAGCTTGACGGGTTACTGCTTTAAAACCACAAGGTAAATCAGTAAGTTTGGTGCCAACCAACAATTGTGAAAGGAGATGGTAAGACCGAGAAATAAACTGTCGAAACAAACTTCGATGCGCGATACTGTTTGGCAAAAATCGGGAACCAACTACCACAGTTGCTCCTTTTACAAAGGCGTCGAGTGCCTTAGGCAGCGCCTCTGCAAGGTCCGCAGAAAGATCAGCGTCTGTGAAAAAATAAATATCAGCAACTGCTGCTTCCCACCCAGCGGACAGAGCTGCACCTTTACCAGCAGTCGGCAACTGAAGCAATGAAACATTGGATAACCGCCGACTTGCCGCCAGTACCAAGGATGACGACCCGTCCGTGGAGCCATTGTCAACAATAATGATTTTCCAGTTCTGTTTAAAAACATCACCACAAATTGCATGGGCTTTATGAATACTCTCAACAATAATACCCGCTTCGTTATAAGCAGGTAACACAAGAACAACCGTGGGACATTCGTTCATCATAAAGGAAGAGAGAAAATAGCTCCATCGCTATCAGTATAGCGCAACCGGTAACCAGACCGACGGAGCGCGGAAACAAGTTTTTGAGACTGATCTCTAGCGCTAATAACCAGAATGTTTGAATGTATCTCTTGCATCAAAGTCTTTAGTGGAGCGGCATCACCCTCTACTAAATTTTTCCTTGCCTCAATTACTTCAGACGCGTTTGGTAAAAACCGAGCATCCAGCCCCCACAGATATCGTACATTTTGATTATAATAGAACAGCTGCGGAAACTCATCCCAGCGCAGATTGAAGATCAAATCTCCGGGTTCACCAACAACAGAAAGATGTTCAGCTACTGACTTGAGTGTCTGCACAGGGGAACTCGCACGAAACACCTCATAGGTCTGATAGTCATTGACAAAAAAGTAGCCACCAACGGTAACGCCAAGCAAGTAAAGCAACAAAAAAGTGGCGGTCGTTTCACGTCGGAAATTTTGCTTCATGCTCTCAAAGAGCGCTCTCCAAACACCGAGCTCTGAGAGGTAGGCTGCCCATAGACTGACTGATAAAAAACCCAACGGGACTAAATACTCAACGTAACGGCGAGAGAGCATAGTTGCAATCAAAAAAAGTACGGCCATACCAGTTGTCAAAAAACGCAAACGTCCCGAAGAGCCGACCTGACTGCCCTGAAACAACCTTTTTGGCTCTACTGATAGTGCAAAAAAACCAACCAACAAAACTACAAGAAAGGCCATGACTAAAGGCAAGATGCGAGGAAAAAGCATCGCAGGGTCTAAGGACGACCACTCTTGACCGGCCGCTGCGTTGCCGCCCGGCGCCAAAGCAATTTCAACAACCTGATACCAATAAAAAACGACGTTCTGAGGGAACCAAGGATTTACGACAAGGCCAACCAAACTACCTGCACTAGCCGCAAAAAAACCATTAAACATTTCCCGGCTCAGTTTTTTCTCCAAGCATACTCGAACGGGCACAATGATCAAACTTGTCACCCAAAGAAGCGGCCAACCCCCATATGCCCAGACATACAATGCAGAAATGAAAAAAAGTCGCCACTGTCGGCGTTCAACCAATGCAGAGAGCCCTAAAAGATAAAAAATAAGAGACAAAGAAAGCGCTTTAACGAGATTCAGCCGAAAGAGAAAGGGCGCTGTTATGAATGCTAGTATCGTCCACCAAAAAGCACCCGGCACACGATAGCGACGTAAAACTTCGTAATAGACAACCATTGAAAGTGAAGCGAGGAGCGCTGTAGTGACCTTTATACCAGTCAGTCCACCAAGCGCCACAAATGGTGCCTCAAAAACATGCAGCAAAAAATGATGGTCGGCAAAGGACTGAGCCAGTACGGTTAGTGGCAGCCAGGTAAAATGACGTACTACCTCGCCGTGGCTTATCTGCGAGGCAAGTGCGGCATGGTAGTAAACATCTGGATCAGGAAAACCATGGCCCCAACTAAGTAGAGCAGCAACACCGCTAACAATACTGACTAATGACGTAACAGCAAGTGCATGTCTCGAGCGAGCACCAAGCGCGCTCACGTGAAGAGCAGACAGACCGCGCTGCATAACAACACTCGAATTGTTCTTCTCAAGAAACGCTAACTCAAAATGAACGCAACAACGAGTAATGCAACAATATTCAAGACTTTAATCATGGGATTAATGGCCGGACCAGCAGTATCCTTATAAGGGTCGCCCACCGTGTCCCCGGTAACCGCAGCTTGGTGCGCAGGAGAACCTTTGCCACCATATGCTCCCGATTCAATGTATTTTTTAGCATTATCCCATGCGCCGCCACCAGTCGTCATGGAAATGGCGACAAAAATACCCGTAATAATTGCTCCAATAAGTAGCCCGCCGAGCGCTTCAGCTCCCAAAGCAAAACCAACAACGATTGGCGCGAGCACCGCAAGAAGTGCAGGAGGAATCATTCTCCGAATAGCTTCTTTGGTGACAATATCAACCGCCTTGCCGTAGTCAGGCTTGCCGCTGCCATCCATGATTCCTGGAATTTCTCTAAACTGCCGGCGCACCTCTTCAACAACGCTACCAGCAGCAACGCCGACCGCTTGCATAGCTAGCGCTGCAAACCAAAATGTTACGAGGCCACCGAGAAATAATCCGGCAATGACTGCAGGCGTACTCAGCGAAAAGTCGAGAAGCGAACCCGTTTGTTCAACGGCATGCAGGTAGTCACCAAAAAGCACCAACGTTGCTAACCCAGCAGAGCCAATGGCATACGCTTTCGTAACTGCTTTCGTGGTATTGCCAACAGCATCCAAAGGATCGGTAACCTGACGTACTGACTCTGGTAGGTGGGCCATTTCAGCGATACCTCCCGCGTTGTCCGTAATGGGACCATAGGCATCAATCGTCACAATGATACCAGTTAGGGAAAGCATGGCCATTGCGGCAACGGCGATTCCCAAAAGACCCGAAAGATAATTCGCAAACAGTATGCCAAGTACAATCACAATCACGGGTGCAGCCGTTGCCCGCATCGATAAAGCGAGTCCAGCAATAATATTCGTGCCATGACCGCCAACTGAAGCGGCAGCAAGATCTTTCACTGGACGATGTGCAGTGCTGGTGTAGTACTCAGTGATATAAATAAGAGCGCCGGTCACCGCCAGACCAATAAGCGCAGAGAGAAAAACTGCTTTAACCGAAAGCCCTGGAATACCAGCGAGCATGCGATCCGTCACGGGCCAGAATCCAATGGCTGCTAAGATGCCGGAAATAATCAACCCGTGATAGAGCGCCGCCATAATACGGGTCCCCTTCAAGGTAATGAACCAAGTTCCAATAATTGAAGCAACAATAGCCACAGCGCCGAGCGCCAACGGGTAAAGCACGACTGCCGGATACCCAGGGTAAAGCAGTGTCGCGAGTAGCATTGTTGCAATTGAAGTAACCGCATAGGTTTCAAACAGGTCAGCTGCCATACCCGCGCAGTCTCCTACATTATCCCCGACGTTGTCGGCAATGACCGCAGGGTTTCTCGGATCATCTTCAGGAATACCTGCTTCGAGTTTACCAACAAGGTCCGCACCAACGTCCGCAGCCTTGGTAAAAATACCGCCGCCGAGTCTGGCAAAAATAGAAATTAAACTACCACCAAAGGCAAGACCCAAAAGCGCATGCACGTCGCCACTTATTAAATAGAAACCAGCCACACCAAGAAGACCTAACCCCACAACCAAAAACCCAGTAACCGCACCGCCACGAACGGCTACCTGGAACGCTTCGGACAACCCCTTTTTTGCGGCTTCAGTTGTGCGCACATTTGCTTTTACCGAAATACGCATGCCCGTATAACCAGCAAGCGCAGAAAGGAATGCTCCAACAGCAAAACCGACAGCGGTCAGCCAGGAAATAAAAAGGCCAATAAGCAAGAAGATAGGAATCGCCACAACAAGCACACTCGTATACTGCCGTTTCAAGTACGCACGCGCACCTTCTTCAATAGCACGAGCAATCACTTGCATCTGTTCGTCGCCCGGAGAAAGTTTCAAAAGCCAACGAATAAGAAAGAGCCCATATAACACTGCAGCAGCACCGGCGAACAATGCAAACAAAATAGTAGATGAAATCATAAATGCAAACGGGTTAATAAATGACGAACGTCTATGATGTTTTTTCTTCTGCTGAACTTTGTTCTACTGGCGCATCTTTTGACCCCGCCTCGTCGGGTAGACCACTTTCGATAATGGGCTCTGCAACATCTTCTTCATCATACACCCCGGGAATGATTACTGGCTCATCGTCAGACTCTGTAATTTCTTGCAACTCTCCCTCTTCAGATCGAATATCAATACGCCAGCCGGTCAACTTGGCGGCCAATCGGACATTCTGTCCGCCCTTACCAATGGCTAAGGACAACTGATCTTCAGCAACGGTCGCAACAGCCGTGTGGGCTTCTTCGTCTACCTCAAGCGTCAAAACTTTCGCTGGCGAAAGAGCGTTAGAAATGTAACGAATAGGGTCTTCGCTAAACTCAATGATATCAATTTTTTCGCCACCGAGCTCGCCAATAATCGTCTGCACACGCGTTCCCCGCTGTCCAACACATGAACCAATTGGATCAACATTGGGGTCCACCGCCGCCACCGAAACCTTGGAGCGGGAACCAGCTTCTCGCGCCAGTCCTTTTATCTCAATAAGCCCATTGGCAATTTCAGGAATTTCCATAGCAAAAACCTGCCGAACAACTTCAGGGTGCGAACGTGAAAGTAAAATTTCCGGTCCTTTTGAAGTCTCGTTAACACTCATCAAATAAACGCGCAGTCGGTCTCCTGGATTGTAGTGCTCACGGGGAATCTGCTCTTCAAAAGGAAGAACCCCTGTGCCGCGACCAAGTTCCATAATCACCGATCGACCGTCACGGCGCTGCACCGTAGCAGTCAGCACCTGACGCACTCTGTCTTTGTACGCCTCGAAGACGTTAGCATGTTCTGCCTCTCTAATCTTTTGAATAATGACCTGCTTTGCCGTTTGCGCCGCCATTCTTCCGTATTCACCTGGCACAGAAAGCTCGCTACGAATTTCTTCACCAACCTCTGCACTTGATTTAAATTCCTGAGCTTGGGAAAGACCGATATGCAACTTGGGATTGTAACGCAGCTCTTCCTCTCCTTCGGGTTCAGTAATAGCACCAGAGGCGTCTGCCTCCGCATCCGACCGTGCCTCTGCCGCTTCTATTAAAGCATTATCAACGACGATTTTTACGTCATAGACATGCGTCTCGCCGGTCTCCAGGTCAAATGTGACTTTAATATTCTGATTTTTTTCTCCAAAATCTTTTCGATAGGCAGCCGCTAGCGCCGCTTCAATAGTGTTTACAATTGATGCGACTGTTAAGCCCTTTTCTTCGGCAATCTGCTCAACTGCCGCTTTAATTGATGACGCTATCGCCATGTTGATAATCCTTTAAGCCCGTGTGGGGCAAATAAAAAACTCATTCTGATGGAATGAGGTCTGTCAAAAGTCTAGCGCATCTATGAAAGAAACGCAAGCCGACCGTTCCCCACGGCACGAAAATGTTTCACCCGAGGTTTTGTCCCTTCACTAAAGTAAACTGAGACGACATCGATACGCGCATGAGCAACTTCCCGATGCTCTGCCACATAACGGGCAAGTGCCTGTTCAAGATTATGGAGCTTGCGGGTGGTTACTGCTTCTTCTGGCGTGCCATAGGCACTGCCCGTACGTGCTTTTACCTCAACGAAGACGAGGTCTTTACCGTCGCGCGCTATAATATCAACTTCATGATGTCCCAGACGTGCGTTCTTTTCTAAAATAGAGAAGCGTCGATACACCAAATACTGACACGCTAACTCCTCACCTTGTCGACCAACCTTACTCTTTCCCTCCATAAAAATTTGAAAGAGCCTGTTCAAAATTTCGTGGTACCCGTTCTGAAAATGCAGGTTTTTGAGCGAAAAACAATACGAGGGACGTACCGTAATGGTGTTACGGTAAGTGCGAGACGAAGTTTTGCAGCCAAAAACATAGCATTTTAAGGATGGGGGAAGGTGTTGAACGGGCTCTAGGGCAGATACTTTCTTCGACGGCGGTCGTCTGCTTCAAGGGTAGCTTTGGCCGGAACGTCACGCCAAGCCAAAAAACCAAGGTAAGCGCTCCAGGCGAGCAGTAACAAAACCCACAGCACTATCCAATAACGCGCAGAAAACCAGGGTGTCTGCTCCTGCCGAAAAAACAACAGGATAAAAGCAAATACGCCGAACGTTACTGCAGCCGCACCAACGCGTTGCCACCACTTCACCCATGCTGGCAAAAAATCCTTGCGATAATGTGACCAAATACGAAGCATAATACCGCCAACGATCATGATAATACCAATGGCTATCCAAGCCCTCAGAAAACCACTACTGAGCGGCCTCGGAAAATTCATAAAAAGATAGCTGGGCGAAGCAAACTTCAAAATATCAATCATAGAGACAAGTTAGTGAATGATGCTTACTAATAGTATAGCAAGTTTTTTAGAGAAGACTGAAGGATCGGCGATGTATGGGGCTTGCGCCTAGACGGCGGATAGCACGACGATGTTCAACCGTTCCGTAACCAACATGTTGGCAAAAACCGTAACCGGGGTAGCGTTTATCCATTTGCACCATTAAAGCATCGCGATACACCTTGGCAATGACAGAAGCGGCGGCAATAACGCGCACTTCGCGATCTCCCCCACGTACTCCTTCGATGGTACAAGTGAAACCATCGAGAGAGAAATAATCTGCCAATACATAGTTCGGCTGCGGCAAAAGCTGCTTCAGCGCCCGCATAAATGCTAGGTCGTTGGCGGCGGCAATACCTAACGTATCAATCTCTTTCGGCGACACAGATCCAAAAGCATAGGAGAGTGCATGTTGGGTGATATGGATAGCGAAACGTTCACGTTGTTTTGCGCTGAGTGCTTTTGAGTCTTTCAACCCTGGAAGTTTTACGTGGGGACGCAAAATTAATCCTGCGGCAACAAGTGGTCCAGCGAGCGCTCCCCTCCCCACTTCATCGATACCAGCAATAAGCGCGTACCCTTGTTGCCGACGGTACGACTCGACGTAACGAAAATGGTGAGTACGGCGTCGCATCGTCAATTCACAAATTCTGGAACCTCGTAATGCCACCCAGGCTGCCAACGAAAAGGTGCCGCAACAACTTTAGCCAGACTCTTATGATTCAATACCTGCTCAAGCCCATACTGAGTTGCCCGGTGTCCAATGACGAGAATTGTTTTGTCCTGGTGCCGCAGCACTACATCTTTCAAAAACGCTTTTACATTTTCTGTTGTCTCAAGATAGCTCTGTCCGCCAGGGAACGGCCTCTCTATACGATTCATTTTTTCATGCTCAATCACTACACTTGAAAATCGTGTCATAGTGCCGTAATCGCACTCATTCAATCGTGCGTCCGTAAGCAAAGGCACATTGCTACCTTCAAAAGCAAGGTATCCCGTTTCATAAGAACGTCGCAATGCAGAGCAATAGACAGCAACGAGCTTAACGTCTCGATAGCGTTCTCCTAATTCTTGCGCTTGCCGCTCGCCAGCGGCTGAAAGTTTTGGATCAGAGCAACCGGAAGCAATATCCTGTTCGTTATCTGTACTCGTTGAGTGCGTTTCAAAAATTAATTCCACCATACACCATTAGCAACCGCACTCCCCTTTTTGAATTAACGAATAAGTGCGTCTAATTTTTTACTAAGAGCATCTTCTGATTGCACGCCAACAATCTGGTCTTGCACCTTGCCGCCCTTAAAAAGGAGAATGGTCGGAATGCTCATGATGTTAAAGCTGCCTGCTGTTGTTTGGTTCTCGTCAACATTTAATTTTCCAATTTTGATTGGCTTACCTTCGTATTCGTGTGCCAATTTTTCAATGATTGGTCCCATGACGCGACACGGTCCGCACCAAGGTGCCCAAAAATCAACGAGCACAGGAACGGGCGATTGCAGCACTTCTGCTGGGAAGTTCTGGTCATTTAATAGTATTTCGGCCATAAAATGTATTAATTGATAAATAACTAATATAACCTTCCGCCAATTACCGCCTGGTCAATGTCTGGAACAATAAGTATACACTCACCCGATTGATCTGGCACGCCGAGCGTCAAAACCTCTGAAATAAAGGGTCCAATTTGCTTGTTTGGGAAGTTAACAACAGCCAAAGCCAGCTTTCCGATAAGCTCCTGCTTAGTGTAATGGGCGCATAGTCTCGCACTCGACATTTTCGTACCAATAGATTCACCAAAATCTATCTTCAATTTGTACGCTGGTATTTTTGCTTCAGGAAAATCTTCCACCGCAACAATTTTTCCAACGCGAATATCAAGTGCTGTAAATTCGTTGTAAGATGCCATAAACAAACGGTTAGTCGCGCTTTTAATTAAACGCTAATAATGAGTTAACGGTTGCGTCGAACCTTCAAATACTCCTCTACTCCCGTCAGCCATCCACCTTCAAAGTACTTTGCAGGATCAAACGTGTCGATTGAAACCCAGAGCATTTCTATATGCAGATCAGAAAGGTGAATGATTCCACTTTTCAAAACTCCGGCATACCCAAGAGCAAAGATTCGCACGGTGGGTAAACCGGGCACTTGCTCAACTCTTTGGTGTCGCATAAAAACTTTTGCTTCACCAATCTCGTACTGAATCTCGTCCCCCAATTCCTCCAACATCTTCCTCTTAATGACCTCGTCCAGAGAAACGGTGAATTCATCCTTTCTTATTCTGCCGCCGGGTAAATCCCAATCACCAAATTTATCGCGAAGGATAAGTAGTTTGCCGTCCTTTTCTAAGAAGACCTTAACGGCAACAAAGTAGGTATCTTTTTGTTCAACGCTCATTGTATAACTTATGTTTCAAAAGTGCGTGTGCTCGCGTCAAAAAAAGTGCGGCATTCCCCCACACAAACGGTAGCCATGCCGGAAAACCCAAGACATTATAATTCTTGTAACTCCAAATTCCATACTGAATAGCCAGAGACTCTGACAGCGGACCAAGTACGAAAGCAATGATATATAAATAGAATGCGGCCCTGTTTCTCTCAACGGCAAGCATGAGCAAACTAATTATGCTAAGAAGAAAAACAAGTACAATAGTATTCCTCCACAAGAACAAAACAAACAAAATTGTAACAACTGCTAGAATAAAATTGATCAGCGATTTTTTCCGTTCGCTATACATAGACAATGTAATAATGAATGACTTGCCATTTGTCCTTCGGCTATCTGTGGTCGCTTCCCTCGGTGAGACACCTCGGGATCTTCGACAGGATATTTCGACCGAGAAAGAACTAACCATAAACTATTCGTCCGCCGTCGTTAACCACCTACGCTAAGGCTTCGGCGGTCAAGAACTATGGCGGACAGCCTCAACTCAAAACGTCTGGCGTAAGCCAGCCGCCGTTGGAACTGTGGCTGGCTCGCCAGCCGTAACTTGCCACCTCCGCCAAAGTAGCCAAAGGCTACGGCGGCTGGATAGTGAAGGCTGGTGGACCTGGGGGGAATCCGTCACTCCGCCCGTCGGCGGAGCTCCTAGAACCTGTCGCTTCGCTCTTTCAAACCCATCGGTTTGAATAATTCCGCCGCAGGGAAACTCCCGTTTCCCCGACCCCTTTCCCGTGTTCGATTCCCTCGCAGTATATCAAAAAATAAATTAGCTGGCATATAGCCAGCAATTTATTTTTGGTGGACCTGGGGGGAATCGAACCCCCGACTAATCCATGCCATGGATTCGTGTTACCGCTATACCACAGGCCCTTGCACGTATTTCTCATTGATCACCTCGCAAATGAGAGTCAGCTCATTATACACATCCGCTGAATAATAATCTATACACAAAACTTTATAAATTGTTTGGTCTGCATTGTAAAGTTATTATAACAGAAGTTTGACAAAAGATTAAATTTGTTATGTATACTATATAATATAACACTATCACTATAAAAAAGCAATAGTAATCATCCAAGTTATTACTAATAAACATACGTATTATTCATTTTTTACCAATGAATTCAGTGTTTTTTCAGTTTTTGACTAAAAATGTTCCACGTGGAACAGATTTTTGGCTAAATTAACTGGGAGTGCGCCTCAAGATACTCTTCGTGTCCAAAGTCCCGTGCGGACAAATATAAGAAACTTCATGAAAGCAAGGACAAATTTTAGTTTTTTTGTTCCACGTGGAACATCTATAGAAATAATAAATCGATAGTTTTAACCATTTTTACTAGTAAATATTGATTTTTTTTATAAATTATTCTATAATCGAATTTCCAGGCAGCGTCGAATCAACCAAGTTGAGCTTTAACGTCAGTGTGAACATACGATTATATGAAAAAGGAAATTCGGGGAACAAACAGAGAAATAGGAAGGATTTTCTGGCAACACAGTGCACGCTATAAAAAAGTCGTTGCGCTTGGTCTTACCAGTATTCTCATCTATAACCTGGCTAGCTTAACCGCACCTTGGTTTTATAGAGCTTTTTTCAATACATTAGCTGCACATCCGGCTGACGCGGTCTCTCAATTGTCAATAATACTGCTTAAAATACTGGGACTTTACATCATTTCCGTCGTTTTTCGGAGAGTTTCTGCGTTTTCAAACATCTATTGGCAGGCGAAAATTATGGGCGACCTTTCGCAAACAAGTGAGGCATACATGCTGCAGCATTCGCACCAGTTTTTCATGAATAACTTCGCAGGCTCCTTGGTGCGTAAAGTAAACAAATTTTCCCGTGCCTTTGAAGATATAAGTGATAAAATTGTCTTCAACTTTTTACCACTCGTTATTTCTATTTGTGTCATTTTGCCCGTCCTGTTCTCAAGAAGTATAATTTTGGGCACAGTTTTAACCCTATGGATCACGGTATTTGTTCTTTTGAGCTACCTTTTTGCTCGATGGAAGCAAAAATATGACATAGAACGAAGCGAAAAGGACTCTGAGGCAACCGGGGTACTCGCTGATATCATCGGCAACAGTTCAACGGTTGAGCTATTCGCTGGGCACAAAAACGAAGAAAACCGCTACAAAAAAGTTACTGATGAACTCACTGCTATTAGACGTTATTCGTGGGCGCTTAACGAAAAAATGGATGCCGTACATGCAATATTGGCAACATTTACCGAAATCGGAGTTATGTATGTGGCTATTAGACTTTGGCAACGAGGGCTTTTAACCCTTGGAGATTTTGCGCTTATACAGTCTTATCTCATTGTACTTATTAACCGCATTTGGGATCTCGGAAGCATTATTCGACGATTCTATGAGGGCATGGCAGACGCTGCAGAAATGGTCGGTATTCTTAAGACACCCCATGGCATTCAAGATAGAAGAAACGCGAAGCCAATAAAGATATTAAAAGGGAAGCTAGAGTTCCAGGATGTAGGTTTTAGCTATCGACAAACGCGAACAATACTGCACAACTTCAATCTCACCATTAAACCAGGAGAGCATGTTGCTTTTGTTGGACCGTCTGGGGCTGGAAAAACCACAATCACGAAGCTTATTCTCCGACTTTATGACATAGATCAAGGGCGTATTCTCGTTGATGAACAAAACATTGCGGAAGTTACACAAGAAAGTCTGCGGCAACAAATTGCCATGGTGCCTCAGGAACCAATGTTGTTTCACCGAACGCTCGCTGAAAATATTCGCTATGGTCGGCCGGGGGCAAGCGATGAAGAGGTAATCGAAGCATCAAAAAAAGCGCATTGCCATGATTTTATTTTAGAGCTACCGCGTGAGTACGGAACGTATGTTGGAGAGCGAGGCGTTAAGTTGTCTGGCGGCGAACGCCAGCGCGTGGCGATAGCCCGCGCCATCCTGAAAGACGCGCCGATACTTTTGCTCGACGAGGCAACTTCTTCTCTGGACTCCGAGTCTGAGGCACTCATTCAAGATGCGTTAAAAACACTCATGCAGCACCGAACGACAGTCGTGGTCGCTCACCGTCTTTCAACTATCATGCAGATGGATAGAATTGTCGTGGTTGATCAAGGGCAGGTGGTTGACTCAGGGACGCACACTGAACTTTTGCAAAGAGAGGGTATATATAAAAAGTTGTGGGATATTCAGGCAGGCGGTTTTATTCCGTAAATTATTTGATCCGCCACGTACACAGGCGGCTTTATACCTTAATAATTTTTTGTACTGCCAGGTGAACAGGCTGGTGGATTTATTTTTCGACAACTCCTTGCGTCGCCGAGCAAACCATTGCTTTACCCACAAAAGCTATTTCCACGAGCTTGTTTACATGCTCATAATTGATTCAATCGTTGTGCTTCCATGTACTAGTACATGGAAGCATATACGAAACATCTATTTATACAAGCATAATATACATATAATTGACAACATTAAACTGCGTTGGTTAACTACCAATGTCTACAACGTAGAAATGCTCACAATGCTGGAGGTGCAACGTGATACTTTTTCTTAGGCCCCAGGAATGTTCCGTTCAGAATCCTTGTGCTGAACCGCTGACGGCCGATCCTCGGTTTCCGGTTCTGGTTCAGTACGAGATGCTACACGGAGGGTGCCGTGGTTCAGTCGAAGCACTGGAAGATGGCCATACCGGCTACCGCCTGAAGTGCATGAAGTGCGGAGAGCAGGTAACGATTTCCCCGCAAACGGTCCTTGACGACATCTTCCGCTCTGTCGTGATACGCCAGAATTACTGGAAAGGGGGCGACACGACAGTCTTCCCGTGGACATGGGAACTGGTGATGGCGACGATACAGATCGCCGACGAGCTGAAGCCCTAGCGTCGACCACACAAGCCGATCTAGCCACAAAGAGGGACCGAGGACAGAAGCCGGGCACGCACCATGCGTCGCCCGGCTTCCTCTTATTTATAAGAGTACTCATCACTTTAGTGCCCGTGTTTCCTTGTACTAGTACGTAGATATTAGAAAAGCTCAACTTTTAGGTAAAACAACTACTGTATCGTTGACAGAATAGAGTTTAACTGTTTAGCTATCGCTATTCGCACTAGCGAAAAGACTGACGAAGGAGGAACGTCACGATGATGATTGGTGTAATGATTGATGACTTCGCTGGCCCTCAGCATACGGAACAAGGAGCGAACTTGAAAGTGCACCATCTCGCTCAGCTCCTCTACCTACATGTCCCGTGTATGAAACCGGTGCGGCTTAGGAAGGAAGGGGGCAACTACCGATTCGTCTGCGAAGATTGTGGGGCAAACGAGGCCACTATACGGCAGGTCAACCTGCAAGAGGCCCTCAAAATCGTCCTGCGTTGCAAGCTGTACTACAGGGACGAAAAACATAAACTCCTAATGCTGGAGCTGCCATACGACGAAGGAGTGGGTTCCTAAAGAGAGACCCGACAGCGAAGGCGCAGAAGCACAGAAGCCGGGCACGCACCATGCGTCGCTCGGCTTCCTCACTTTTCAAATTACACTAGCGGGCTAACTGGTAGAGAACTTCGTAAACTGCGCTCGCAAAAAAAATGCCAATAATGAGAGCGTAGTGAACCTTACCAAAAGGCAGAAATGTTTGACCGCCTGGATTCTTTTTTCGCATGGTGCGCATCATAAACATGATAAAAATAGCGTCAACCGCAATAAAAAGACCACCGACAAGGGCGATCAGGTTTATGAAATTCTCAGCACCGTACATAAACGGAATAATCGGCACGAGCATTGCCAAAGCCCAAGCAGAAAGCGGACTCATTTTAACATCAAATACATAGAGCTCTTTCAAATCGTAACCAATAGCCAAATACGAAGTAAACACCGCCAATAGTCCCATGGCAGCACCAAACTGCACAACACCTACGCCAAGCGTTGGCACAAGTCCGGAAATGGCATCGACACTAACAGATGTGCCGGACGCCATCAGCACCCCAATACCAAATATGATGCTTACGAAAAAGGGGATAGCACTACCTACCACAATGGCTTCGCGCAAGTGAAATCTATTTTTGCGCGCACCATGAAAAATCTGGTACACGTCAGGAATAATAGTGTAGCCAGTGAGCGAAAAAACAATAACGGCAAAAACAAAGAATGGATCCGTTGGCGTAATTGCTAAATGAACAAAACTGCCACGTGTGGCAGCAGCAATGGCTATGGCGAGCAATGCACCAACAAGGGGAATCGTCAAAATTAAGTCGATCTCGCCAATCTGTGTTGCCTTGCCGATAAGCAGAGCACCGCAGACAATAAAAAAAACGAGCGTCCATAGAGCAATGGAACCGCCGAAAAGTTGGCTCAAAAAAATGCCCGCCAAGAGCGCGTAACCAACGAGGATGCCGTTCAATGTCAAAATCTGGTTGACTGATTCAAACCTTCCCGCAAAAGACCCAAGATAATGCCGAACGTAACCCGGTAGGCGGTGACGGCCTGGCGTGTTCACCACGACTTCACCATACGCAAGCTGAACAGAAATAACCGCAAAAAAAGCGACCACACTAAAAAGGAGCGACCAACGCAAACCAGAAACTCCCATGGCAAAGGGGAGCGCAAAAAGTCCTGATCCTAAAATCATACCACTCATGAGACCAACCGCCGACCAAAAATTTTTTCCTGTCTCTTTCATATACTTAATCAAAAGCGCCGACAAAAACTTTACGAAGTACATTACTGTTTTTTAGATTAACGGTGTCGTCGTCAGCAATGACTGCTCCGTCAACCATGATAATACCACGATTTGCGATATCTAAAACACTACGGATATTATGTTCGACGATCAACACCGTTAAACCAAAGCGCTCTTTAATTTGAGCAATGGTGGCAAACGTATCTTTTACTAATTTCGGTGAAAGACCGAGAGATGGTTCATCGAGAAACAGAACGCGAGGAATATTAACAAGTGCTCGAGCAATTGCCAACATTTGCTGTTCACCGCCAGAGAGACTGAAGGCATAGCCATTGCTCTTTTTCTTGAGAACGGGAAAGGTTTCGTACATCGCTTCAATATTTTTCTGGATGCGCTCTTCGTCGTGCAGATGATATGCACCGAGTCGCAAGTTTTCAGCAACGGTCAAAAGCCCAAAATTAATTCGTCCCTGCGGCACAAATCCCAGCCCGTGCTCTGCACGACAATGCGTGGGTGTTGTTGTTATTTCATTACCCAAAAAGGTAACGCTGCCGTTAGTAATGGAAGTCAACCCATAGAGCGCTTTCAACAATGTTGATTTACCTGCGCCATTCGGACCCATTAAAACAGTGATGCTGCCTTCTTTCAACTCAAAAGAAACATCTTGCAAAACTGGAATGTCGCCGTAACCAGCACTTAGATTTGATACCGTAAGCATACTCATAGACCGAGATACGCTTCTAAAACGCGCTCATCACGCAACGCAGTGTCTGGATGACCAGCTACTAAAACACGACCGGCATCCATGACAACGACATGATCGGCTAAGCGTTTTACAAAACCCATGTCGTGCTCCACGATGAGCATCGTCTCAACGGAATCAGACCCGGAGGTGGGGGACGCTTTCATGGCAAGCAAGAGCGACTCAATTTCCTGCTGGACAACGGCGTTCACGCCAGCAACTGGTTCATCGAGCAGCAACAGGTGGTGCGGCTTCAATGTGGCCATGGCAAGTTGCAACAACTTGCGCTGACCATAACTCAAATCAGCGACTAGTGTAGTAAGCGGTTTTTTTAGTTGAAACCGTTCAAGATGCGCGGAAAAAAAATCGTGATCAATTGGTGGATGGCGCCAAACGTTTTTTAGGAGGTTCATATCATCGTTATCTTTGGCCATGAGCAGATGATCAATAATGGTCAGGTTACGGAAAAGTCGCACCTGTTGGAATGTTCTGCTGATACCGGCATTTGCAACAACGTGCGACGGCTTATTCGTCAAATTTTGCTCACCCAAAAAAACATGGCCAGTGTCGAGCTTGATGAGACCCGTAATGATATCAAACACCGTCGTTTTACCGGCACCATTGGGGCCAATAAGCGCCGTTACTGTTCCTGGTTCCACGTGGAACGTACAGCCCGTAACGGCCGCAACGCCGCCAAAATGTTTTGAAACATTCTCAACGCGCAGCATATTTATTCAAGCGTAACAGTACCAAAAAGACCGCGAGGTCTATACATCAGCACTAAGAGAAGAATGACGGCATAGAGTAGCTGGCGAGCTGGCCCCAAAACCGATGAAGGTAAAGAAACAAAACGCAGTAGCTCAGGAAGCAAAACAAGGAGAACGACCGCACTGACCGTACCGCGCAAAGAAGCTAAGCCACCGACAACCACAACAGAAACAATAAAGATGACCTCCGATATGTCATAGCCCGACGGGTCGATATAGCTAATGTAGTGGGCGCCGATACTGCCTGCGATACCTGCCAAAAAAGCGGCGAGGGCAAGACTCTCCATTTTTAAACGCAAAACATTTTTTCCAAGCATTGCCACACCGCGCTCGTCATCACGAACTGCGCCGAGCAGTATGCCGTAACGAGAAGTGGTGAGACGGTGGAGAAAAAAAAGAACGAGTGCTGCCATCACGATAGAGAATGCGAGAAAGTCAAAACGACTTGTGATGACAAAACCAAAAACGGCTGGGCGAGGGATGCCAGGAATGCCGAGCGGTCCACGGGTAAGACTGAGCCAATTCAAAAAAATAGAGTGAAGAACGAGGCCAAATCCTAATGTGGCAAGCGCAAGGTAATCTCCTTTCGTTTTTTTTGTTATGAGAATAAGCAAAGGGGCAAACAGCGCAGCCAAACAACCAGAGGCAAGGAACGCGATCGGGAAAGGGACGCCAGCAAGCGTCAGCAGAGCTGAGGTATACGCACCAATACCAAAAAAAGCTATGTGTCCTAAATTAAGAAGACCGGTAAAACCAAAGGATAAATTCAGACCAGCAGCCAACACAATATCAACGGCAATAAGAACAAGAAGGTGGTTAAGGTACGGCATAGTTTATTCGCGCACTCCTTTGGTAACGCCGAGAATCCCAATGGGACGAATAACAAGAAAAATAATAAGAAGACCAAAAACAATGGCATCTTTGTAACCACTCGGTAAGAACCAGGCGCCGAAGTTTTCCATTAACCCAACGAAATAGCTGCCAAGAATGGCTCCGGGAAGCGACGTTATGCCGCCAATCACAGCGCCACTAAACCCTTTGATGACAAGCTTTGTCGCCATAAAAGGCGTAGCATTTTGTTCAAGCACAATAAAAACGGCGGCTATTCCCGCAAGAGCAGAGCCCAAAATGAAACTTAGCTCCTGCACTCGTTCGGTGTTGATGCCACTGATGCGTGCAAGTTCTGAATGGTCAGCCACTGCACGAATGGTAATGCCGATTTTTGAATAGCGCATCAATACCCAAAATAAAATTAAAAAAAGCACCGACAAAAGTACAATAGAAATTTGCAATGGTGTTACGGCCGCACCCAACAAGTTAACACCCTTCTCGGTCACAAAATAATTGATTGATTTCACGTTTGAGCCAAAAGAAAGAATGATACTATTTTCGAAAAAAAACAGAAGCGCCAAACCAGCAATTAACAGAATAGAACTTGAAGCCCCGCGACGTACTAATGGACGGTACACAACCCGATACGTTGCAAGACCAGCCAAGGTGGCAACGGCAACGGCAAAGATCGCTGCTAGAAAAAGGGGGAGATTAAACTTAGTGAACCCACACCATAATGCATAAGCGCCGACCGTCACTATGCTGCCATGTGCAAAATGCATAAAACGGTTGGTGTTGTAGATCAACGAAAAACCCGCTGCCACTAAAGCGTAAATTGATCCGGCTATGAGCCCGTTAGCTATAATTTGTGCAACATCCATACAGCAAGAAGAGTAGCAACGAAAACCGCCCCGGCGCAACACCGGAGCGGTCTTGGTTTCGAACTTTACCTTTGGTTACTTAGCAGGAACAAAAGCGCCGTTCTTCACAACAAGCACATCGTAGCCACCAGCGACGTCGCCATGTTCATCAAAAGAAATGTGTCCCGACGCACCTTCGAAAGATAACTTGTGGAGAGCATCGGCAATCTCTTTTCCGGTTCTGGCGCCACCGAGAATAGCAAGGTTCACTGCGCGCATAGCGTCATACCCTTGTGCTGCAAACGGACCTGGGTCAGCACCGTTGTTTTCAGCACGATGACGATCGATAAATCCGCTTGTTCCTGAGCTCACCGAAGAAACGATTAATCCTTCAGAAACATTACCGGCGGCGGTAACATCTGGACTCTTCAACCCCTCTGAGCCAAACAGCGATACCTTCACCCCAAGTTCCTTGATCTGTTTCAAAGCAGCAACCGCAGTTTCGGGGTTATTCACAATGAGATAAACAGCGTCTGGATTGGCATCGCGAACTTTTGTTACCTGCGTGCGGACATCCGTATCGTCTCGACCGAACGTCTCACTGGCAACAACTTCACCGCCAAGTTCTTTAAACTTCGCACTCAGCACGTCATTAAATCCAATACCATACTCTTCATTGCTATAGAGAACGGCTAACTTGCGGAATCCTTTGTTGTAAACAAGCTCAGCACCATACGAACCTTGTAGTGTGTCAGATGGTACCGTACGAAAAATGTATCTACCAGCTTCGGAAAGTTTTGGGCTTGTTGACGCTGGACTGATGAGTACGGTTTCGTCCTGATTAGCAATTGGCGCAGCAGCGAGCGTGGCACCGGAACAAACCTCACCAATAATTGCTGAAACGTGATCGACTGAAATCAGTTTTGTAACGGCATTCACGGCGTCTGCACCCTCACACTTGGTATCTTCATAAATGAGCTCAACCGTGCCAGCATTTACTTCCTTGGCAGCCATTTCGACTCCTCGCTTAATACTTTCACCATAGCTTGCCGCTGCCCCAGACAATGGACCAATCCAACCAATTTTCACCGGACCGGTAGCGACGGGCTCTTCAACCCTTTGCTGCTGGTAGATAGTAAAAGCAGACCATGCTAAAACGACGACCACAATGACACCAATAAGATACTTCGTTGTATTATTCATATAAACAATAAATGGTAAATGACCTATTTATGATAGCAAATGCGGCCCAAAGAACAAAATGGGACTAATTACTTTTCTCAAAAAAAATTAACACCTCTATTATCCACTCACCTCGCAGCTTACCCTTCATGCTTTGAATTTCTTCGGAGGTAAACCACTGAACATCCAATAACTGATCTTCTGGAATATGTAAATCTCCACCGACTATTTTTGCCTCAAAAATATGCTTTGGTGGATCTGTCGCCAGGTTCTGAAAAATATCAATTTTTCTAACTAGGGCAACATCAAAGCCCGTTTCCTCCTTCGCTTCTTTGATTGCTGTTTCCTCTATGGTATCTCCGGCGTCAACTCGACCAGCAGGAAAATTCCAAAGCCCATATACTTTGGGCTTTTTTTCCTGTACCAACAAGTACTTACCATCCTGTTTAACAACAACGCCCGCAACGACTGATACTTTTTGAATTTCTTTTTCCATAATTTACTTCCTATAACTCGCTTACCACCTTCACGACGTCCTCAACCGGTTTACGAATACGCGGACGTTTTTCTTTCTCTTGCACAACTGGGTCTAAACTTTCTAGTGTGCCTTCGTAGCCAATAGCAACTACGACCACCGGAGCTTCCTCAGGAGACATTCCTAACACGCGGTGTAATACTTCTTCTTTAAAACCGGCCATTTGATGAGCGCGCAACCCCTGATGCTCGGCTTCAACAACGAGACTCATCACGGACAAAGCGACATCATAGGCGCCATACTCTCTTGATTCCGATTTATGGTCGAGCGAAGTGTCGCGCGTCACCGCAAGTATGAGCGGCGCCTTGAGTGCCCACTGGTTTCCAGTATTTAGTGCTTCAGAAAGTTTTTCCCGTGCGCTGCCAACAACAGCATAATAATGCCAGTCTTGTTTGTTGGAAAAACTTGGCGCCCACTGCGCGGCAGCCCAAAGCGCATCGAGTTTCTCTGGCTCAATTTTTTGCTCCAAAAATGCACGAACGGATTTGCGCTGATTTAGTTCTTTTAAAATGGGCTTATCGGTGTTCATTTGAGGCAGAAATACTTAGTGGCCGTGTTGCTTTTCTAAGCTTAATAACTTTTCAGTTTTCCTTTTATAAAGATACTGAACGCCATCCTTTTTTTCCAACTCGGTTTGTCCTAAGACTAAAACAACTTCGTACAAGCCACTCGCAGTGGCTTGCTCGGCTCTCTTGCACGCATCTTGAAACTGTTCAGGAATAGTATGATGAAACGAATACAGAGATTCCCACCCCTCTGATTCTAACTCAGCAATCGTTTTGTCGGTTGTTCGGCAGGGCATGACGTCTAACTGCTTTCTGATTTCGGAGTCCATAGTTTTAATGACTAATTACAAATTCAATAACGCGATAAATAGCGATTGAGTTGTTTGATATCTACTAAACGCTCTCCTCTATAGTATAGGTGTTTCAAACTGTTTTGCCAGATAATGATTTATGCACGTGGGTCGGGGCCAGAATTTTTTCGGTAGAGAAAATACTGAATGAGGGTAATACCCCACATGACGATTCCTACTGCAAAAGAAATAAGTGGAAGATAGGCACCCGTTGCTGTGAAAAAACCAATTTGGGAAGCATAAAACCCTAACGCAATGAATATAGTAAGGAGGGGCTGTCCCGAACGTTTTTCACGATAGTTTTTTGTAATTTGTGCGGGTATTCCAACCAATACCAAAGCGAGTGAGAAAATGCTGACCAAAATACTCAAAAGAAAGGTAAGATTCATAGAATAATTCTCTCTATAGTATAGGCGTTTCAAACTGTTATGCCAGATAACGATTTAGGTATGTTGGTCGGGGGTTGGCGATTCAAATTTTAGTTTATTTGACTACGCACGACTCAGCATTACGGACATCACTTCTAATCTTCGACTTTCTTCGTCGAGAGCACAAATCCACTATCTTCACGAGTTTGATACCCTAGTTTTTCGGTACTCGCTACTAATCGGCCGAGGTCTGTAGGATCTTCGGGTACCAACCGAGAGAATATCAGCGAACAAGCATTATCTTTGGCAACGCGCTCGGCGATCAATAGTAACTGTTTGCCTGCTCCTTGTCCTTGCAAAGGAGGCGCCACGTATCTATCGGCGATATACAAATACTTTTTTCTTGACCCGTCTTTCAAGACCAAGTTGAAAATTTTGAGATTTATGAAACAGTGATGATTCTCACTGCCAATATTCACGAGGTGTGCGATGGACTTTTCATAATCAATAGTTGTAGCACTTATGGCGTTATCTATAGATATAGCATCGGAATAGTTACTAATTTCATTGGCTCTTGCTTGAAGAGCCAGATTCTTACCACTAAGACGTAATCTGTATTCTTCTTGAATAAACGGTTTTGTTTTACCGCTATCGCCAATCAATCGCCGATCTCCTAGTCCTCTAAGTGCTTCCTGCAGCAATTGACGATATCTATTTTTTAGTGGACCTGGCTCAACCTCTGCTACTTTGGCTTCGAGAAGTTCAATTAATTTTGTTCCTTCACCCTCGTTTAAATTTTCGAGTACCGACCTTTCTGGTCTCTCCGGATTTTCTAAATTTTCGTCAAACCATACTTCTGGCGACGACCATTCTCTTTCAAGTCTATTTCTTTCCATTTCAGACATACATCTTGAATGTTTTCCTTTAAACTATATTTTCATGAGGGCAAATGGGGCGCTCGATAAAAAACATGGAATTCCTTTTAGGAACTAACTGACTTTTCGGTGGTCACGACTACGTCTTGACCTATTTTATTGATGTCGGAGAGGGAGGGATGCTTCGCTTGTGGAACCCGTCGCTACGCTCTTTCAAACCCAGTTGCTTGGCGCGACACTTACTGATCTTTGATTTTGCTGTTGATGTCAGTTTGAATAATTCCGCCACGGGAAACTCCCGTTTCCCAGCCTGTCCGCCTTCGGCGGAACCCCTTCCCGGGGTTCGAATCCCTACCAACTATTCTAAGTGGTCTGTGCATTACCCTACAAGAGAGGAGGATTCGCCTACAAGTCGCCTCGCCTTCCGGCTTGGCGCTCGCAGGCCGCCCCTCGCGGTCTTGCTCGCCCAATTGCGTCGCAAGACATCGCTGCGGTCTTCGAATCCCTCACGCGAGCAAAGCAGTTTGCTCGCTCCTCTCCTCGGCGTTTTTATCTTTGATATTTTAAGGAAACTCCTCGGAGAGGGAGGGATTTCCGCGTTCCTCGTCGCCAGCATAGCGACTCGTCGCTCTGTCCGGGGCAGCGCTGAAAGCTGCGCCCGCTCACTTTCATCGGCGCTCGCTTCATTCGCTTTGTCTTCCGCCAAAACTCATGGCTCGCTGCTGCCCGTTCGAATCCCTCTCCATCTTACCAAAAATGAGCTGTGCCGCCCACGCACACGTGGGCACCACAGCTCATTCGGTGTGTCGCGGTCTAGAACCGCCCCATCGCTAGTATTGTAAGGGGTTTCAAGGGGTTTGGCGATTCAGCGTTTTTAACCGTCTCGGTCGGGGTCTGCTTGAGAAGAGCGAAGCTGAATGCCAAAAAATGCCAAATATTTTCACCTGCCATATTATATACAAATAGCGTACTCCTGCTCAGGATACGCCTATTACTGTTATTAAATGCGGATTAGCACCCTCCTCTCTCATTGAGCGCACCACAGACTTTTGGCATTTGACGAATCAGATCACTCGGCACTCCATTAGGTGACGACAGAGCGCTTCTTTGCTCACTAAGTATTTTTTTGCCAAAAATTCAAGATCGGGATTTCGTGAGAAGTCTCCTCTAATAAACGCGAGCGGTATCAGGAGCTCGGCTCCAAATTGATAGGCTTCCCGTTCTGCATTACTGTCAGGGTTTTGCCCACAGACGTGCCCCATAAGGAAGTGTCCAATCTCGTGAGCAATCGTGAGTCGCCGCCGTACCCAGGCCGGCGTTGGGTTGAAGCCAATCGTCGGCTGACCATCGATCATGAGAAGTGCACCATCAACGGTTTCAAACTCAACGCGCATGATATCAAGGCCACGCTGTGCCTTGAGGTGATTAATGACCTTCCACAGCGAGACCGGAATTTCATTCACCCCGGAATCTTTAAAGAGCTTTCTGGCGAGTTTCCTCGCCCCACCTACATTCGGACCAAGCTGTACGTCATCATTTTCCACGGCGTTTTTTAGCTAGCTCGATGAAGCGTAGGAGAGCTTCCTTGTCTTTGGCCGTCAGGTCCTTATCAGCCCTGAGAGCAACTTTGATATCCACGGGGCGACTCTCTTGCCCAAGGAAGTAGGCAATGTCTCGATGCAACGCTTTAGCAGCTTTGTGTAGGTCTTCGGATCTGAGTTTGCGTTCTCCCGCCTCAATAAGCGAAATGGCTGTAGCTGACTCATAGTCCAAGGCCTTTGCTAATTGCGCCTGAGACAGTCCGGCCGCTTCACGCGCGGCCCGCAAACGAGCCCCAATTTGAACATTCACCTCATCTTTCATATTGATATTCTAAATCAATCAGAATGATTTGACAAGGAATTTGCCACTTTGCTAAACTAGATATATCATTATGTTTATATGGATTAGACAGCCCTTACCCTACCTAACAACTCCCTTATGAAAATTGAACATGTCAACGTAGGCGATCTTAAACCCTCAGTCTACAATCCCAGAAAGTGGGATGAGAAAATTATCGCGGATATGACCGAGAGCATCAAGCGGTTCGGTCTGTGCGATCCCCTGATTGTGAATGGTGCCCCCGACAGAAAGAATATCGTAATTGGTGGCCATCTGCGCCTGAAGGTTGCGACCAGCCTCGGATTCACCGAGGTGCCAGTCGTTTATCTGAACATTCCAGAGATTGAGCGTGAGCAGGAACTCAACCTTCGTCTCAATAAAAATCTCGGTAATTGGGACGACGAGCTTCTAAAGGCGTTCGACATGAACCTTCTGCTTGATGTCGGATTCACCCCCGACGAACTGAACTTCCACTTCGATGACGTCCTCGACGTGAGCGACGACGGATTCAACGTCAAGGAGGAACTTGCCAAAATCACAACGCCGGAGAGTAGGCCGGGCGACCTCTACGAACTTGGACAACATCGACTGCTCTGTGGCGACGCGCTCGATCTCAATAATATCACAAAGCTAATGGGCAACGAGAAAGCGCATATGATCTTCTGCGATCCGCCGTACAACATCGGTCTTGACTACAGGAATGGCATCGGCACAGCTGGAAAGTACACCACGGACAAGCTCGTAAACGATAATAAAAGCATAAAAGATTACGAGCAGTTTATCGAACAATCCTTACAAAACGCCTTGGCCGCAAGTCGTGACGACGTCCATGTCTTCTACTGGTGCGATGAAAAAAATGTCTGGCTTTTGCAACAACTCTACCAGAAGCACGGCATCACGAACCGGCGGCTGTGCCTCTGGGTGAAAAACAATTTCGATCCTACACCGCAGGTTGCCTTTAACAAGGTTATTGAACCATGCGTCTATGGCACCCGCGGCAAACCCGCACTTAACTCTAGCATTAAGAACCTGTCGGAAATCATGAACCAAGATGTGAACTCTATTGGTATGTACGACGACCTCATGAGCATCGTCCAGCTCTGGCTCGTGAAGCGCGACAACACCGCCGACTATGAGCACCCCACTCAAAAGCCAATCACTCTAAATGAGAAGCCGATGAAGCGCTGCAGTGCACCTGGAGAAATCGTACTCGACTTCTTCGGCGGAAGCGGATCGACACTCATTGCTGCCGAGCAGTTGAAACGCCGCGCTTTCCTCGTTGAGCTCGATCCCATATTTTGCGATCTCATTATTCGACGCTATGAACACTTCACCGGCAACCACGCCAAAAGAATCCAATAATCCCTCCGACGGCCTATGGCGGCTCGGCAGTCACCGCCTTCTTCGCGGAGACGCCACAAAGAAGGCGGATGTGGACAGGCTCATCAACGGCGACAAAGTGACGCTGCTTTTAACCGATCCTCCGTACGGTGTTGGGTACGTTGAAGGCAAGCAAGAATTCTTGAAAACAATTCACCGAGGAAACAAATCAAAAAAATTTACTGCCATCCAAGGAGACGGTGTGGGGGATGACTACTACGACTTCTCACGAAAATGGCTGGAAACGGTTCGGCCTCACTTCAAGGACAAAAATGCATTTTATATTTTTAACGGAGACGCGAAGCTCAGAGAGTTCCTGAACGCCCTGCACGACACGGGATACACAAAGTCGGCACTCCTCATCTGGCTGAAGAACCATCTCGTCGTCGGCCGAAAAGATTTTCACCCGCAGCACGAGCTCATCGCCTACGGCTGGTACGGCAGACACGCGTTTTTCGGCAACAAGGATAGGACGACACTCTTCTACCCCAAACCGAGCAGCAGCAAGCTCCACCCCACCATGAAGCCACCCGCACTTCTGCGACGCCTCATCTATCACAGCACCAAGCCGGGAGATATCGTCCTGGATTTATTTGGTGGTTCCGGATCGACTTTGATCGCCTGCGAGCAGCTAGGCAGACGATGCTTCATGATGGAATGCGACACCTCGTACTGCGCCACCATCGTCGAACGATGGCAGAAACTCACCAAGGGAAAAGCATAACCCTGTCCTCATGTATCACGTCTATGGAAAGTACGGAGGCCGAACATTCGAAAACCATATCAGTGTACAAGAAACAAGAATTCGAGGCCTACGTGCTGTGGCGATCGATGCCGTCAATCCTGCGTGGCCAGCCGAGGCACGTCATCGAAAAACTTGGCATCGACGACGAGATTGCTATGTCGCTCCTCGACATCAAGAACCAGACCGAGTTCGCCAAGCGGTATGGCATCAAGGATCTCGGGACCCTGACAGACTGGAACAAACGAATCGATGAGATGGGCGGACTCATGCGCTACATCAACGCCTGGGCCAAGCGCCTGACTCCGAACGTTATCTCAGCCCTGTACCGCGAGGCCACGAAGAGCGGACGGGCCGCCGAGGTCAAAGCCTGGATGGAAATTATTGAAGGGATGTAAACAATATGGAGATTGAAGAAAAAAATCTACGGAAAACACTCAGCATAGAAGAAGCGGCGGGCATTTTGTCTGACACGCTCCGCGATGTGGCCGAGCGCAAGACTACAGTGCGGCGGGCGCTGGTAATGTCGCGCCTGGCGTTGGCACTCTCCAGAGTACTCGAAATTGCCGACCTCAAAGCTCGCGTCGAGTTTTTAGAGCAAATGTTAAAGAAACGACGCTAATATGGCCAACCTCTCCACCGCTCTGCGGACCGGGAACCTGACCGCACGCGAACGGTTCCTGCTCCTCATCCAAAACGACATCCAGCGCATGAAGACGGGAAAAGATATCCTGACGACGGCCGACAAAGCCGCGCTCGAGAATTGGCAAGCTAAAAATAACGTCGAAGCGTCTGAGTGGAACCGCCTGAACGAGGGGTGGAAACACACTGGACGCATGGACATTGAAGTTGAGTTCGCCTACCAGGAAGCGAACGCCGCACATCTCGCCAAGCTGCCAATCATCATTGAGCTCCTCACCTACCGGGCTGATCGAGAGATGAGCCGCTGTATCAATGTCCTGAAGCGATTGAAAAAAGTAAACCCAAAAGAAGCGAGCGTGATCATCGCCAAGCAGAAAGCCGCCAAACTCAAAGAAGGCATAGACGTCGAGTACGCGGTTTACCGGTTGGCCTTCGAGCGCCTCACTCCGGCAGAACAACAGCAAATGAAAGAGCTCTACGGCGACGTTGAAACTGACCATCAGTACCTCGACCAAGAGGAGGTTATCGCCAATCTGTACGGCAACCAAACCGAGCTCACCCCCGAGGCAAAAGATAAGCTCGCCACGCTGGTAGCCGAACGGAGCTATAACGCATTTGCCAAAGAACATCAACTCTTCCATTACTTCGCCTGCATCCCGCTTGCTGAGGTGGCCCGATACTTCATCGCGCTAAAAAATATCATCCTGCCAAGCGAATCATCGCCTGCAGACGGAAAGGAAAAGGACCCATTCGCCGATCTCAATCAGTGCAACGAGTTGGCTGAAGCATTACAAACGTACGCGACGACGCACCACACCACGGTCGAGAAGCTGCTCACGGAAGCGTGCCGCGTCTGGCTCGATGACGGCCTTCTTGAAACTTACACGCCGCTCGTCACGAGCAACAATGCCGCGCTTTTTGAGCGGTGGCTCGCGGCCAAAATTGAAGCCAAGACGGTTATAACTCAACACGTTAGTGCTGGTGAACTCATGCTGCGCCATCGTACGGAGGAAGAAACAAGAAAGGAAAAGCTCTTGAGCAAAGACAGCTACGACCGTGAGTTAGCCACGGCACAAGCAGTACTTGAGGAGATCGGACGGGAGGCGACAATCAAAGGAGAGCTTGATGAAAAATCAGCCTTCGAGACGTTCGCCGATCAGGTCATTACTGGCGAGAGTCTCTACGCATTCCCGGGCGACTACGAATTTGTGAAAAGCTTCAAGGAGCGAGCCGACATATACGACCCCAACCTCGGCATTGTCTACGCGGACGATGATCCAAACCACGCAGGCGAGCACTTGGACCAGGAACTCCTCATCTGCGACATAACCGACAGCGGCGACGCGAGCGTCTTTAGCCGCTACGGCATGGCGATATCGCTACTCGCAAACATCTTCGATAAAAAAATGTTTTTTGAGGAGGTTGCCGAGGACGGAAAACTATTCCTTCACTTCAAGGATTCGCAGATTGAGGAGGCGTTCCGGGCAAGACAACAAAACCTCGTCGATGGCTACGCCAAACTCCTCGCCTATCAAGCGGTGTTTAGCAAAGTGGCCGCCATCTACGAGGCCGACCTTGCCTACCACGTCACGGAACGGCTGACGGGGTTACGCGAAAATATTACCCAGCACAACGAGGCAGTTCAGCAAGCGACGAACCTCGGCGAACGGCTGCACCGAAAAGCAAAGTACGACTTCTTCCGGAGACGTGACCGGCTATACTTGAAAGAGGATCTTGTTATAAATATCGATACGATCAAGCCTGACCAAGCAACCATGAAAGAGCACGAAGCGAAGTTGAAAAGGATTTTTGGGAACTTCTAACTCATTAGTCTACCCGGACCACCTCGAGACCGGACCCAAATTGGTCAACGCCGATAAGGTTTTTGAAGCCTATTTATGATTATTGAAACAACGTACCCTAAGCACCCTGAAATATAATCTCCCAAACATTAATACCCACATAAGGTGTACGGAGAAAATAGACCACAGAAACGAAGTGTATTCCGTCCTCCACTTTCCATATTTCAGAACTTTCTACTGTACTACCTGTTTACGCTCAAAATTATTCCTAATGAAGCATGACTCCTCATAGCCGTTACAATGCTGTACCAATCCGAGATACGACTGCACGACTTGCTGAAACCTTACGTCATCGGTAGCCTCAATCTTAACGTCCAAATCGGCTTCAAAGAGCCGCTTGAACATCCGCCGGCGCGACGTTGTTCTCAAAACTCGGTGATGCGGTAATATAACATACCCGAGAAAATCGATTCCTTGGCTCAGTTTTCTGATAGAGACTTTCCTCGGATGTAGTTCCAAGAGTAACTTTTCTTGAAGAAATGTCCTTACTCTTCCTAAAACCTCCTCTAGATACTCTGGATCTCTATGAACAAAAACAAAGTCATCTGCATAGCGAAAATAATGTCGAATGTGCAAAGTATGTTTTACAAACTGATCAAGCTCGTTTAAGTATATGTTGGCAAAAATTTGTGAAGTGAGATTACCGATAGGAAGCCCCGTGCTAAGAAGCTGGTCGGAACGCCGAGAGAGAGAGAGAGAGAGAGAGAGAGAGGGGGGGGGGGGATTTTGTCCTCACCGTAAAGCTACATAGTACCTCTCGGAGTAACCAAAGAAGGCTGGTATCGCTTATTTTGTTCTCAATCAATGCTAAAAGTTTCTGGTGATTCACGCTGTCAAAGAATTTTCTGATATCGCACTTCAGGACATAGCAGGGCTGTGTGTAATTACGGCTCACTTTTCTCAGAGCACGTGAAAGATTCTCTACCGCAAGGTGTGTCCCCCGTTCTGGCCGAGAGGCATACGAATGGAAAATAAATGTCGGTTCAAATATACCCGACAACCCTCGCCATACGGCATGGTGCACCAAGCGATCACGCACACTCGCTTTGCTAATCACGCGGTGTTTCGGGTCATGAATATGAAAGATGTGATATGAACCATGGCGATACCGTTGTGCTCGTAACTCCTCATGCAGGGTAAAGATATTGTCTTCTAGATAGCGTTCAAAATGCTGCACGTCAGGCTTACCACGTTTCCCGCACTTAAACTCATCCCAGCATTGAAACAGATGTTCGAGGCTTATTATTTCACTATAACTTTTATGCATACATCCCCTATAACTAAAGTGCAGCAAGAAATACCGATTGTGCAAAAACTCTACGATCTCTACAAAACCTTCTACGGCTTCGCCGTGCTTTTTCCGAAGAAAGATAAGTACACACTCGGCGCAAAGTGTGAACAGTACATAATCAACACACTGGAATTGATACTGGCAGCAAGTGCAGTTACTCCGGCAGAGAAGCTTGGTCTACTACGTCAAGCAAACGTAAAGTTCGATACGCTTAAGGTATTTCTTCGATTATCCCGTGAGATTGGAGCAATCGACGCGAAAAAATATCTTGTCCTCCAGAGAGAAATTCAAGAAATTGGTCGCATGCTTGGCGGCTGGCAACGGTCGCTCAGTGCATAATCAACATCGGGGACCTGTAAGAACAGAATCCCCGAGCCAACTGCTATCGTAGACACAATCCGAGGAAGGACACTCCACCAGAGTAGTTGTCGTTCGCATTCGCAAGATTCGTCCTGTTGTCGAACTCGAGCTTATCGTCGTTCGGGTTCAGGTAGAGCGAGTACTCAGCGGACTGCCAGAATATACCATTCCCCACCGATATGCACCGGCCCTCGGCCAGAGTTTCCTCTAGCTCCGAGCCTGAATTTTATTCGGTTCATTAGAGAACCCTAGAAAATGGTACGTAGTGTCTACGTGCTCTGCATACGCTCTGGCAATCAAGTATTTCCTTACCTGACAACTACCAGACTCTGATACATTGATGAGCATGAAGGATTTCGGCGGCCGTGATTAGATGAAGCCAACCACGGTACATGAGCCTAATCTCAAAAGCAGTGTAGCATCAGTTCTCGTTTGTTGAAAAATTTTGAAAAAGGAAAAGCGGCATGACTGGAAATCATGCCGCTGTCCGTAGGAGGGATCCGGAAGAAAACCGGAAGACCAAAAACCGAAATCCTTGGTCCAAGGTTCAAACTTCCGAAACCCGAAGTCCACACTACCCGAGGAAGGACACCCCACCAGAGGAGTCGTCGCACGCATGCGCAAGAGCCGTCCTGTTGTCGAACTCGAGCTCCTCGTCGTGCGGGAGCAGGTAGAGCGAGTACTCAGCGGACTGCCACTGGTAGGCGGAGAGGTCGATCACCGGGGTGTTGTTGTCCCGGCAGATGACCTCTGGCCACATGATGGCTGAGAGGATGGCGTTGAAGCCGTTGAGGATGAACCCCTCCGGCAACGTCGCCATCTGCTCACGCTGGGCGTGCACCGAGAATCCCTGCGTTGCACAAGGCAGCTCGATCGTGGCGATCGGACCTTCCTTGGCGCGAACGAGGAGAAGATCGAGCCGACTCTCCGGCACGACCGTCACTTGCCCTTCGAGCTGACCCCGACGGTGGTTGGTAAAACCACGACCAGGGAACTCGGCCTTGTACGCACGCTCGAGCGCCGAGAGAAGAAACTCGAGCATCTGGCCGTGGTCGTGGACAACCATCTGCGGAACGATGATTGGCAGGTGCACACCCATCCCGACGTTCACCACCGAGGAATCGTCGAGGATGACCATGAGACGGCCGACCTCGTCCTCGAACCAAGCCGCGTCGGGCAACACGATGTTGCCTTCGAAGGCGTGATCCATGCGCTCGCGACGAGCTGCGTAGTCAATGACCTCCGGCTGGAGCAGATGGTACGCGCGATTGGCGTCGCAGACCTTGGCCTTGATGCCACGAGGTGGAATACGCCGACCGTGACGATCGAAGAACATCGAGATGACCTCTTCGATCGTTACCTTGGCACCGGCCAAGATTGCGTTCACGGCTCCGAGCCCGTCGCCGCCGTAGACGCATCCCAGCAGATCGATGAGCTTCTCGTTCTGATTCCCTGTCAAAGATCCGTACTTTGCCATTGCTGGCCTCCGTTATCAGGCATCATGTGCCCGATGTCTTTAGCCAATTCCCTTGGCCGTTGGGGTCTTTTCCTCTACAGGATCAATCTAGAAATACTAGGGAAAAGACATTGCAATGTAGCAGAAATGACAGGAAAAGTCAATGACTTTCGGGTGAATATTTAAATGGTTGATTCAATACAATCTGCTTGCACATATCACAATAAATAAAGGCATCAATAACTCCTAAAGTATAACCACCAAAAATCAGCCGGATGTAAAACATCAATACCCAGGCTTTCGCCTGGGTATTGATCCTAATGTGTATTCTGTGGGAACGATGCTTCTCGATGCTCGTTCTTAACGTGATTGAAAATCCGGTGCCGTTTATTGGGTTCGTATAACCTATCCCACGCTAAGTCGGACAAATGCAGCAACACTTACCGCTCAAGAATTTGTTTCTTCTTGGCCTGAAATTCTACTTCCGTTAAGACACCCTTATCTCGAAGATCAGCATATTTCGCCAGCTCATCAACGCCACTAACCGCTGAACCTCCTCCTCGAATCTGGGCTATTCTTGCTTCGATAAGCTCTCTGACTTTTGCAGAGCGTTCATTGTTGTTATTGGTGATATGGAAGTTAATACTATTTTCGTCAGTGGCGGACTGAAAAAGACCGCTCTTTGCCTCTGAACCACCAACCAAGGTTAGCTGGAGATAGCCGGCAGTCATACCTGCTTTTTTGAGTTGCACGGCGACAATGGAGCTATAGGGAATTGTTTTTTCGCCTCGCAGCATCATACCGCCAAGGAGGAAACCCTTTACCCCTCGCTTTATAACGACGCCAACATCGGTGAGGATAAGCGTTCCGTTATAGCCGCGAAATTCTTCTATTGATTCGTTCATAAAAGAGTGTGTTATTTCTCCCAGGTTGTGCCGTCGGTAAAATGAACATGGTATGGCTCAACCTCGATCTTCGACGTGGTGTCGTGACCAAAGAGACTCCACGCATCCGAACCTGTTTTGCTGGGAGCAATAAGAGAACCTTGGCTAAGACCATTGAAGACGTTATCTCCCAGAAAGCTGGCGGGCTCCCCAAAACTGTTAAACATCCTGATATGCAGCTTGTATGCGTCGATGGTTTTGTCTGACACATTCTTAATCGTCACATTCGCTTGAGGCATACCAATGATGTCTTTGGTAACACTGCTTTTCACAATCTCGAGAGGAATTGGTTCTTGTGCGATTGTTGCGGCTGATGGCTTAGACGAAACTACTGGCGTTGTTGTCGCCGTAGATGAATCTAATTTATTTGTGCTAGTTGATGAAGCAGCGGCTACAATCACCAGAACAACCAAGACCGCGACCGTGATTGCAGTCTTATGCCGCGTTATGTTTTCCTCCCACTTACTTAAGTGGGGTTGTGCCAGTGGTTCTCCTTCCATACGATGCGTGTATCGAGAAGCAAGGAGGTGCATAATAATACCGCCGGACAACCCAACAACAAACCCTAGTCCAACCGCTAATGTCCCGCCTATCGCCGTACCAATAGCTGCGCCAGCTTGCGCTGCCCCGCTCGTGTTCCTCACCGCCGCCGCGCCGACATGAAACATTATAGCGAGTGCAGAGATGGGCAGAAGAAAGAAGCCAATCTCTGTGGCCCGAAACAAATCCTTCAGTACTTTATTCTTGTTCGTATCCGACCACACATGCAGAATTAGCAGAGCCCAAAAAATTATAAACCCGAGACCCATGGCTCGGTTTCCAGACATCCACGCCCAATTTTGAGTAAATACAGCGGCAGGAAGGAGAGTGGCCAATATCTTCGTTGGCAAGAATCGATTCTTCGATTGAGGAGTGTGTTGCTCCATAAAAATAAAGAATAAAAAAATAAGCACCTCGGGTATGACGAGACGCTTTGGGTATATACACAAAGCCCCCCGCCAGCGATAGCCTTACGGCTACCCATACCCGTTTCCAGGTATGACCGGTAAGGGTGCTCTGACGAGGAGCCCTTTATTCCTTACCGGTTTTCGGCCATGCCCAGAGCGAACTCTGAGTTTAGGCCATACTCAAATTGTGCTCACATGGTAGCAGGGAAACCCCTATAAATAAAGGGTCTTTATGGGGACTTACCTACAAGTTACCTACAGCTCGTTTAGGGACTTTTTGCGGATTCCAGTGATTCTAGCCGCTCTGGACTCCCTAGAGGGGTTGCGTCATCAATGTGGCTATATGAACCACGGTAATACAACGGGGCCGGACGGAGCGGACGCCCCAACCAAGGAACAACCGCTCCCTATTAACGTGCGGTACTGCCTGTACGCAAGGAAAAGTACCGAATCGGAGGAACGCCAGATCCTCTCCATTGATTCGCAGATTAAAGAGATGCTGGAATTGGCTGAGCGGGAGGGGTTGGAGGTAGCCGAGATAAGGCGCGAGAGCCACTCGGCTAAGAGTTCTGGTGCGAGAAAGGTGTTCAACGAAATCCTCGTTGACATTAGAGGGGGCCGCTTCAATGGACTTCTAACCTGGGCTCCAGATAGGCTTGCGCGTAATGCGGGTGACCTAGGGTCGTTAGTTGACCTTATTGACCAGAAAACGCTTATTGAAATACGCACGTTCAGCCAACGGTTCACGAACAACCCGAATGAGAAATTCCTCCTCATGATTCTCGGCAGCCAGGCAAAGCTCGAGAACGATAACCGTGGCATTAATGTCAAGCGCGGTATGAAGACCCGCTGCGAAATGGGACTACGGCCGAACGTCGCACCGACCGGATACTTGAATGAGAAACGGACGGATAAAAAGTGCCACGCTATCGTTGACCCCGAACGTGGGCCCATCATCAAACAAATGTTTGAGAAAGTAGCGAACGAACACTGGTCAGGACGGAAGCTCTACCACTGGTTGAAGTTCGAGTTGAACTTTAAGACCAAAGGAAATAAAAACTTGTCGCTCTCCAATATTTACATCATCATCAATAATCCCTTCTACTACGGTGTCTTCGAATTCCCGCGAGGCAGCGGTAACTGGTATACCGGAATCCATACGCCACTAGTCGCGAAGGAGCTCTACGACCAAGCCCATACCCAGTTAAAGCGTGACCGCATTGTCCGAGCTGAGATTAAAGAATTCGCCTTCACGAAGCTCCTAGCCTGTGGCGATTGCGGGTCTGGAATCTCGGCTGACGAGAAGTACAAGCATCTCAAAGATGGCACCATGGCACGGTATGTGTACTACGGCTGCACGCGAGCAAGAAACCTGCACTGCAAAGGTGGATACATCCGCGAGGAGGAACTGATCAATCAAATGATTGCCATCATTGATCAGCTCGACATCAACGAGATTGGCATGCGGTACAAGTTTGACGAAGAGATGGCAAGGCTCGCCAAGTTCCAAAAGAACTTCTACGGCGCAGCTGGCGGCACCGCACCTAAACTTGAGAACGTGGACTTGAAGGGCTACGCCAAATACTTACTGCGCGAGGGCAGCGTCATTGAAAAACGTGAACTCATGGCCTGCATCAAAAGCAAGCTCGTGCTGACGCGGAAAGTGTTGACGCTGCAAACACAGTAAGACCACCTTCGTCAGCCAGACTGTCTATTGATATTATCCCCAAATTGAATTGATAACGTCTGTACCGAGAAAATCTGCTAATTGCCCCTCTGGTTTTTTATCTCCAATACACTTAGCTACCCGTTGGGTCCAGGGAACATTTTTCGAGCTGAGTATTTGTGATAATTGCAAAATTACATCTTTAATATCAGCATTTTTTCTGTCCCAGGAATCACATTGATCCAATTGAGTCTTTTTCTCTCCATAATTTTGGCTTTCTTCTTTAACTTTTGTCTTCGCCGCTTCCCAATTCTCAAAACCGAGCGACGTCAAGACTTCATCGGATAGAAAAAGATTCTCGCTTTCGCGACATTCTAGTTTGACATACTTTATATTTGTCTGTGGATTGTTCGCGTCAGCAACCGGAAGGGTTTGATCACCATCAAGTAGCGCAAAGCCAACGGCTTTGGTTTGGTCTGTCCTTAGGCTGGCAAATATTTTTTCCAGTGTTTTTTGATACCGCTTAACTTCGTCCGCCCCACTACAAGGAATAACCGCCAGCTTCACATTGTTATATCTTGGCACTTGACTCCAAATTTTATTGTCATCATCTCCCTCTACCAATAATAACGGCGCACTGAACAGGGGCCCCATGAGAGCATGCCCGCCGAGACACGTTGAGAGCTCCTGCAAAATTTTGTCGAACTGTACCGCTTTCTGTTCGCTGACAGAGTTATTGAGATAGATGACACTTGTCCTCTCACCGCCATGATAGCCGAGTGCCGACAGAAGAGTGGTACTATGAGAGGCGATAATCATTTGCACCTTATATTTACTCAAAAGTTGTACCAAAAAATGGCCGAGGTGCTGTTGTAGATCGGGATGTAAGTGTGTGTCTGGTTCGTCAATCAGAAGAACTCGTTCGCTCTGATTATCCAACTCCCATATCGCGCAAATCGTCAACAAATCCAATGCGAGAGTCAGTATTTCTGCTTCGCCACTGCTTAATGTATTGACGCTTGAAACGCGATCATCGCCGTGAATCCGCCTGAATTCATAAGGAGGGTTTTCTCCTGTAATGGAGAACTGAAAGTCAGGAAGTAGAACCTGTAAAAAATTTTCAATATCCCCAAGATCGACTGAGCTGGCAGTCGCTCGTCCGGCAACATTTCCAATTTTAATTAATAAGGCTTGTATCCGCGAGACTGCTTCCTGACGGTAAGTAGACGACAAATTTTGCTGTCGACGGTTTGCTCTACCGGGGGCCGTTAGTTCTTCCTGCGTTATTCCAACTTCGTGCGTGATGTCTCCAGCTCTTTCGGGGGAAGTATAGTGATAGACGTTCTGATTACTATTTCGTAAAGTACGCAACAACTGACTCTTGCCAGAACCGTTTTTCCCAAACAAAATTGTTATCTCATTTAAGTCCTTGAGTTCCCACTGATTTCCGCCAAGATAGTCAGGTCTTATTATATTCAATTCTTGAAAATATTTTGCCATATATAAATTTAAGAACAGGTCTATCTTAGCTCAAATCTCACAATAAACAAAAAAGACCGGGTGACCGGTCGTTTTTGTTTTGGTATGCCAATAACATGCAGTAGCGTGGGGGAACCGTCTCGGTCGCGCTGACCTATCGACTGACTCGGTCCCTCGATACTAAATGTTGTTGGCGGAGAGGGAGGGATTCGAACCCTCGAGGCCCTTGCGGGCCTACCGCTTTTCGAGAGCGGCACCTTCAACCACTCGGCCACCTCTCCATATTTCTCGGCAAAGCCTCGGTCAAAAAATTGAGGCCTCTGGTTGCCGGGGCGGTCTTTTACCGCCCGTTTAATCCTGCGCCACTCGGATTAAACCCACTCGGCCACCTCTCCATAGATTGGCTATTTTGTTTTGCTCACCTTTTTTTATCCGTCCGGGTAGCGCTTTTTCAACTACCTCCAAACAATAAAGTATTCGCACGCTACCACGCTCTTCTATAGTCGACAAGAGCGATGCGCTGTTTAATTCAATGGGCGCAATCGAATGCCAACAACTCCAAGGTAATTCTCGTCTTCTTCGCTATACCGCTCTCGCAGTACTGCCATACCATGCTCATGGTTATCAAAGCCAAGCTCTGCTGGATGAAACGCTGCTAGAAGCTCTGTGAAACTTGGTCGTGGTGTTACCTCAATAACTTCTGCGCGCATGCACTCATAGGTATTATGGTGCGGATAACAGAGTAGGAGATCGCCAACTTGAATATCGCGTTGTTGTCGGTCGAAAAGTCTCGCCTCAACACGCTTCAGCCCACGCATCAGCTGGTTATACGATTCGCTGCCGACATTCAAGACATGCACTCGACGACTCTCCAGAAGTGGGATTGCCATAATAACCCAAAAAAGAATTGAAAGGTCGTTTTTAAAATAGGGAACATCAACAAGACCATGAACGAGGAGCGCCACCATCGCTGCCATAGCGGCAATGCTTAATGCCTGCCCGCGTCGCTGCCACGCCGTGTGAAAGAAAGCGCCGAGCAACCAGACAAATACCAAGAGACCAGCAACCCCAAGTTCGGTCCAGGCGTTCAAGAATACATTGTGAGGGTAGAGAAAAATTTCTAACTTATAAGGTGACACGTCATGTCGCCATTCTTGATGATAGGGAACAAGCGCACTTTGGTAACCCGCGAGTCCAGACCCAACAATAGGATGGTCGCGAAGGAGTGCCAGGGTTTCTTGCCAAACAACAATGCGCATTTTCCCTGAAGGGGAGTGCAGTGTTACTTGGTTGAGCAAGGCCACCCGTGTTGGTGGTACGACAAAAATAGCAATCAAAGCTAGGGTAGCAACCCCAACAAGTATGACACGACGGCTCCCTGTGAGCGCCAAGAAAGCGCCAAAAAGAATACCCACCACAACACCGACCCAGGCGCCTTTGGTCACGGAGAAAACAATTGCTACGAGACCAAACAAAAACACTACCATCAACCACAAAAGTCGTGACCCGTGTTTGGCGCTATAGAGCACCCAGGTGCCGTAAAGAGCAATGACTGGCGCTAAAAATAAACCAACGGCATTCGGATAAGAAAAGAAGCTCGTTACCTTGAACGACTCGGCGAGCGCATACGGTTCAGGAATAAAAAGACCCGTCACTTTTTGAAACCAGGCACCAAGTGCTATAGCAAGGGCTGCAATGCCGAGGGCATAGACTGGCCAGTGACGCTCTGGCGTGCCCCGAAATTCAACAACAAAAATAGCAAAAACAAGTAACGGCTCAATAAAATATGCTTTCCAAATGCCGAGCGCACTAAATAGGTTAGGGGAAATAACAACGCTTACCGTTGCAACAAGTAGCCAAAGGAGAATCGGAAAAAAATAGGGGCGAAACGGATTACTCTCTGACAAAGCTAACGATGGTCGCGGTAAAGGCAATCCCTGATGCTCTTGGTACTTCAAGAAAAACCATGTAATGGCAACCGTCCAAATACTCACCTCGAGCAAAGTAAACGGAACCCCAAACACAGTGAACCGAATAAGGTAGGATGGTAATAAAACAATTAAAAGCGAGAGTGCTAAACGCGCCGAGCGATAGGTTAGATAGGCAAAGAAAAAAATGTAGAGCGTAAGAAGTAACGGCATGGTCATAACAACAGTATAGCGCGATGAAATAATGAGCGGTAGTGAAAACCCGGCGAGCTTAAAATAACTAGACTAGACGGCTTTATAGAAAACTTCGCACACCTAATTATTCTCTGCTTTAGAAAAAATTTCTATCAGCAGTTTTCGTGGCGTTGGGTCAATTGCCAAGAGTACGGCAGCATAAATCACAACCGCCAGTGGAATTGTCAGAATGACTGAAAAATTTATTGCGAGCCAGAGAAATAGCGCCATTACAATTGTTGCAAGAAGAGACGGAAGAAGTGGAGCAAGAGTAAAAAAAGAATTAATCCGTCGTCTGAGATAGTAGTAAAGGAGCACTGCGATAAGTAATTCCACTGCAACCGTAACCGCTGCCGCACCGATAGCGCCGGCAACGGGAATGACTACAAGATAGGCAACGAGACTGAACGCCGCAGCAAGTGCATACGCCCACAGTACCGAGCGCTGCTCATTAATGGCAACGATAATATGCCCAAAAAATGTACCAACAAAAATAATTGCGGTTGCTACACCAAGGAGACGCAGAACATCGCCGCCTTGCGCGGTAAAGTCTGAACCAAAAAGCGCAACGACCTTTGGCGCTGTAATCGCTAGGCCAACCGCCAAGGGAAGAGCAATAGACACGATGGCGGTAAAAGATTCAGCTACGGTACGACGAAAATCTTCATAGCGTTTATTTGCCCAGGCAGTGGTGAGTATGGGCAAAAGAAGACCGGCAAACATGGTCGGGAAAGTAACGAGCACTTCCAACACGCGATACATGGCGCCATACACACCTACCTCGGTTTCGGAACGTACAAAAGAGAGAATGAGCGTGTCTGCTTTGAGGTACACCAGGTTAAAAACAACACCAAGCGCAATCGGCCAAGAACGATGCCAAATGAGTTTCCAGTACTCGGGTTCAAAAGCAATGCGAACTTTTACAACGTTATGGCTAAGTAAAGCGGCGAGCGCAAGATTAAGGAGACTGCCAACCGTTACCCCAATAACGATGAACAAAATACCGCGCTCTTGCGTGACCGCGAAGAGAACAAAGCCAAGAAGCGTCGTGCGTCCAAGCAACTCACCGGCAACCGAACGCCACATGGTAAGTGCTTGCTGGAAAAAACCGGTAAACACCTGCAGAAGCGCCACGAATAAAAATGACAAGGTCAAAATGACGACGCCTGCTTTCACTGTTGTTGAATAAGGAAAAAGCCAAATGACGAGCGGTGCAGCCATTAAAATAGCGGCGCTCGTTACGAGCCGAAACCCCAAGAGGTTGGCAAAGATGCGTTCTTTCTCGTTCGCCCGCTCGGCAAAGAGCTGTGAACTGACCAACACCAGGCCGAGATCTGCGGCCACACCAAAAAATTGCAGGTAGGCGGTCATGATAGTGTACGAACCAAACCCTGCAGCTCCCAAATAATTGGTCATGGCGAGCACTGTTCCCCAACCCAAAATGACGCTTAGAATTTTTCCGAGCGTTTGAATGATTGTATTACGAGTTAAAGCCCGACGCTCAAGCATGACTAGTGGGGTTGACAGAAAGGATGCGCTGTGATAGGGTGATCTGTTTCGAGGAAGCGGAACTGCATCCACGACAAGCGTGGAATTCAGTGCTGGAGGAGTTCTCGGTGTGTCCCACTTAGGTCTTCCCCGCGCAGGATTCCTTGGATGCAGTTCCCCTTCTTCCAAACAGCCCCGACGTAATGTCGGGGTTATTTGTTTATTCGCTTTGTAAAATTTCGTTCAATAATTTTCGTGTCTGCTCACGCTCGTCATCTTTAGCGTCGTCCTCTGAACGCAAACTCAGAGCAATGGTACTACCTTCTTTGGCGCCAAAAGGTAAGTCAGCACTGCGCCAACGAACTTCTTGCCCATCATCGGTTTTCAGAATGGCGACATCTCCCTCTAGTCGATCAACAATAACCTTGCGTGTTGTTGGCATATATTATAGTGCATCAATTTCTCGCACCGAAACCGACGTAGGTTCGCTGCGTTTTATTATAATAGTGAGGACTCCATTTTTCATTATCGCTTCAGCGCTATCCGCCTGAACGGGCATCGGCAGCACGACTGACCGAGAAAAAGCGCCCCAATGACATTCCTGCAAGACGTAGTGACGGTTTGTTTCGGTGTGCTCTTCGTTGCGCCGACCACGAATCGTTAAGAGATCATTATGTAACGCCACGCTAATATCTTCCGGACGAACACCAGCCACAACCGTGCGTACCACAACATTCGTGTCAGTAACATAAACATCTAACGATAACTCACCCTCTTGCTCAACCCAGTTACCAGCATTTGCCACCTGGAGAATATCAGCACCTTGCCAGGTTGCTTCTGCGTCATCAGCTATCGGTATAGAGAGATTTTTTGTTGGTTTTGTATTTTTGAATAGTGCCATACTGTTTAATTCGTTATGACTAGTATAGAAGAGGAGACAACGTGGGGCAAGCTCTTAGTCGTTACCAAAGGTTACCGCACCGTCCCGACTCATAGAGGCAATCTCGACCCAGACCGGACCGCGAGCAAAAGCGAACGGCAAACCGTTGGCATCAAGGTACTTGGTGGGGCTTCCCGCACTACTCTTTTCCCAGCTACCAGAAAATGCTTGTCCGTCTCGGAAAAACCAGGCCTTCCCTTTGCCCACAGTGCCTACTGTCACCGCGTCGGGGACTGCTGCGCGAGGTGCTGGTGTTATCTTTGTAATTTCGGCAACGATCGTGGCGGCACGAATAACTTCGGCGTTTTCGCGGTCGGTCGCCTGAACCCCGTCGATGAAACGCGCATAACGCTTGCGTTCACTATCCCAGCGCCACAGCACCCCATAACTTGGCACAGAAAAATCAACCCGGACAACTTGTGCTGGTTCGCCACCCTTCGGCGCTTCGTCTGAGAACGTCTGTTGATGGAGCTTAACCGTACTCTCCCAACCACGACGTGTAACAAGGTCATCTAACTTTTCCGTCGTGGTAAAAAGATTATGCGGAGGTATCAAGCCGGACCGACGATAATACGCATAACCATTTGCAAATTCGTCTGCATTCGCAATCGTCTGCATATCAGAGAGCGCAGCAAGCGCCGCAGGACTACCGCCTGAATGTACGTACACGGCAGAAAGCTCACTCGCTAACGGCAAAAAATATTCTCGCGCTGAACGCACGGGTCCGATGACGACCTTATTGGTGCTTTGGAACACCGCCATGAGTCTCGTCACACCACCTTCAACGAGCGTCTCCCATACCCAACTTGCTTGACTGAGACCAGAAGCCGGGCGAACACTTGGAAAATTATCAACCATAATTGCATAAGGTCGTTTTACTGCCTGTGCCTCAGGAATATACTCACCCGTAAGCTCTGAACGAATCATGCCGATGGGTGGTTCTTCGACGGCTGGTGTTGGCACTATTGGGGTCGGTGGCGTTGCGGTGGTAAAAAAGATGACGTAAATAAAAACTGCGTTTATTACCAAGACCGCCAGTGCAAGAAAAAGCCAAACATTTTTTTTGAAAAACTCTTTCACCTTTACCGTGAACCCCTTGGGAGAAGTGGAAGAGATCGCGTCAGCCATGGTTACACAATCGATGGGAGTTTTGGTAGGGGAAACTCCTCGTCAGTAACCACGCTTTGAATGCGATAGGCGCCGTGCGTTGGCGCTTCTACGTAGCCGCTCCAGGCCATGCGCGCAAGCCCGCCGCTCTCCACCCAATCAAAAAGCCATTCATTAGTGTACTGGGGGTCATTTTGTGGAACGCCGCCGCCAACAGTCTGCAGCCAACGGGCATTAAAATCTTCCTGTGACCCAAGCGGTGGCGCAATAATAATAGGAATACCCGCACCAGTATAGAATGACTGCTCTGATGGTTTTGTCCAAAGAATATCCGTCTTCTTTAACAAACGAGTGTAAGACGGGAAATATTCTGCCTTGGTTTTGCTGTAACGAACATGAACGAAAGTGTTGAGATAAGGACGCAGCCGATTTTCTTTGACACCCTGCAAAAACGCATCTCGGACACTGGCATGCGTACCGGCTTCTAGATTGAATATAATTTCTCCCCGAGCAATGCGCAGTCGAAGTGATTTCAAAATTTGTAGCCCCAACTTCCACTGCGCTCCAGCTCCACCTACAGAAAAAGTAAGCGTCAGTGTCCGCTGCTTTGGAGGACGCGAGTGCCAATGTTTGCCAAGATTTTGATGCAGCGTTCGATCATACTCAGATCGAAAAATGCCGTGTGGGTCAAGATTGTTCAAACGTCGAGCAAGATCACGTTTCAAGGCGACTGCGCCGGGACCGTCAACGAGCTCTTTTGGTAATGGAAATCCTGTTAAAAAAATATTTTCTGGCCGTACACCATACAATTTAAGGCGCTCAACGACGCGACCATTCGGTGCAAAATATTTGATGCGACTCTTTTTGGGGTCGAGCGGCGCCCAGGCACGACTAATATCAGTGTCCGTTGCCACACAATAAATCTCACCAGGGAAACCAAAAACCTCTGCAGCAAACGCTGGCATGAAAAAGGTGGTAACGAGCGGCAAATTTCTACGTCGCAAGTGATCAATAAGATCACGACCAAACCCATGATGTTCAATCATGTAATAGAGCTGGCGCACCTGAAGTGAAGGAAGGGAAAGATCGCGTCGCGGATAGAATGGCTTAATCTCCTGGAGTTTGTCGTAGGTTTCAAACAAATAATTGCCGACAAGCGGCACTGATTTCAGGCGAGACACCGTTTCGTAAAATGTTTTACTCTTCTCCCAGAGTTCCTTGTCGCGTTTAGAAATGCCAGGATAGTTGTTGGCGATCAGAATGCGGCCATAAGCAAGATCGCGGAGAGCATAGGCAGTACGTTCATGACCGTAGCCCATGTCAACGGAGACTACCCAAGCTTTTTGTTGTGCATCACGCTTTGGCATGTATTTTAGTATACACCAACTAGCAAAATTTTAGACGATGTTCACTGAAGGAACCTGACTGTGTTTTATAAAGAAGGCGAGATTCTCACGCATCACTCTCTCAACATCTGCCAGGGTCATAAAAAGATGGTGGTTGAGCGGAAACACTTCGAGCGTGATGAGCCCAGTATAGTTCGTGCGCGCCAAATGTTGGAAAAAACCTACAAGTGGTAACACGCCACTACCAAGGGATAAATGGTCGAAACCAGAACGGTAGTCCTGCACATGAACATTTACGAGGTGCTCTTTGATGGTTTCATAATAAGCCACCGGGTCGGGCGCTAATGATGCCATGTGTCCAATGTCATAGGTGGCATGCAAATTATTGCTAACAATGACGTCACGGAATCGAATAGGGTCGTGCGTATGCCCGAGGGCATAGAGTTTTAAAAAAGAAAACTGCGCCATAGCATTTTCAAACCCAACAAAAACTTGGTAACGTTTTTCAATTTCTCTTACTTTCGCAAAGTACCCAACGTTACTTGCACGGCGATGTATTGCAGCCAAATGAATAGTAACCGCTTTGGCTCCAATCCGGCTGGCGCGCGACGCAATGTTTTCTATGGAAGAGAGGGAACTCCACATTGTGCGGGTTACTGAATGATGCACGCTCAGAACCGGCAGGTCATAGTGCGCTGACAGAGAACGTATTTTTTGAGAACTCAGAAATCGGCTCGTTAACGTCTCCGTTAACTCAACGCCGCAAAAACCAGCTTCTTTGGCAAATTTAAAAACACGCCCCAAGGAGCAACCCACAAAACCAAAGCGATGAAATGCTTGGTCGGCTAGTGAAAGACGGAGCTGCGGCATAAAAACCGCAACTACTCGGTAAGCCAAGCGCTTGCCTCGGGCAACGTATTAAAAAACTGAACCGTATCTTTTTTAGCAAAACGAACCGCAAAATCGGCAAATACTTTTTGCACCTCATCGATGACACCAACAAACGCTATCTTTCTGACCTGCGGATGTTCAAGCGCTGGCTTGTAGGCCTTGAGTGTCGCCGGTTCAGCGGATTGACTGGCCCGCTCAAGATTTACGATGACTTTAAACGTTTCGTCTGGATGTTCAACAAAAATACCAAGGACTCGTGAAACAAGCCGCTCTGCTTTTTCTGGACTATCTTCTGCGTACAGCACGACCCGAATAAGATTGCCAGATTCTAATGTAACTTGATGTTCTTGCATACTTACCAGTTTACTGCCGGAAGCAACGCGAGGCAAGGTTATTTGCTACTCCCGACTATTCTATTGAGAAGCAGCATTCGTGAGATCAGACCAGCAATAATTACCCCGAGAGAGAACGACGCATAGTTTATAATGATCGCCCTCGGCACTACCATCATAGGTAAATCTATTGGTATCGAGCTTATTCGTGCCGATATTTAAAAGCTGCCACCCTGAAAATCCGGCAATGTCATAGGTCGCCGGATAGCGACCCAGATAAGATTTTTGTAACTGCAGATCGCTAACCATGGCACTGCCAGCATTCATATACTGTTGGTCAACATTTTCTTGTACCTGCTTTTGATACTGTTGGTACTGCTCACGTGCACCGCGAACTTGTGTCTGTAACGTCATTGGCAATAACTGCGAAACCCCCCACTGATCCGTTGTTGCCACGTTATAAACTCCGACTACTATCGAGAAATAAATGAAGAGTTCTATCGCAACTGCCAATACTTGTAGACGTTTTATTGTTTTAAATTGCCATTGCTGACGAACTAGCTCAGTGTGCTGAATAACAAAGCGACTGATGGCGTAGACCGTGGTGGTGATAACTAAAACATCGAGAAGAAACTGCCAATCGACCCTTGTTTCAACTCCGGACAAAACACTACTCATGACATCAAAAAAACCGACACCCAAAGACACGAATGCCGTCCACGTTGGAACACGTGACTGCTGCTTTGAAGAAAGAGTGGTACTAGTTACAACATAGGCAGCGCCTAATGCAACCCCGAAAGCTACACCCAGAATACGAGCAAAGAGAGAGTAGGCGACAATTAATAACTGCGGCACCCCAAAATGAGGTAAAAAAATTGATACAAGGGACAGCGGACCAAAAACCGCTCCTGATGTTAATGCCGACGTAACAAGGATAGTGGTAACAATTGAAAAAGTACTCCTCGTTTTTAACTGTTCTGCTGGTGTTTGATTCGTTTCCTGCATGAGTCGCAGTTTACTCTGAGAAACCACACAGAGCAAGGTTGTAGTGTGAACGGACAAATCAACTACCCCGCCCCAGAGGGGACGGGGTATGTAATGGTATTTTTGTCTTCTGCAACGGTAACCTCGCGGCAAGCCGACGAGGTATTGGGGACAAAAAAAGGGGCGTTGGACAGGTCGGGGGGGGTCTGTCCAACGCCATGGGAGGGTACGGTTTTGCACCGGGGAGGAGTGGTCGCCCGTTGGCAACCCGATGCGATACCGCAACTCCCAATATATTGCTCTCTCACTGCCAAGAGTATGCCTGTCATATGAACAAGTCAACTGACCGGTCGACGCTAAGAAATACGGTTGACTTTTTCAAGAAAAAATAGTAAATTGCTCGGTTCCCCGTATTTTTACGTGGGGGCCTATTTTAGTCTCGCGAGCAAGAGACTCTATAGCACGGAACGTTCACTAACAAAACGGGAGAGGAGGAAGGAATGGTCCAACGAACCATAGGCAACATGCTGATGCTTGTCGGCATGTTGCTACTCGCCGCAGGGGTGGCGCTTTCGTGGTCGCTCTACGGGGCTGACTTCGAGAGGGTCATCGACCTGTACAACTTCATCGTGCAATTTATGCCCGCGTCGCTCATGGGAGACCCGACACATCGGACACTCTATCTCATGAAGACCTACATAAGTGCACTAACCGGAGGAGTCGTACTCCTCTGCGGGGGTGTACGGCTGCTACGCTAGAGGAAGGAGAAGACAGAATGGCAAAGACGCATCAAGAAATAGTGGACTACTACAATGCCACAGAGAGTGACTACCGGCTATTCCTGGCCGGTGAGGCAGGAGGACTTCACTTCGGGTTCTGGCCCCGAGGTGTCTGGACCCTCCCGAAGGCAATACTCCGCGAGAACGAGGAGCTGGCGAGGCGAGCGAAGATCGTTACGAGTGACTTCGTACTCGACGCCGGTTGCGGGATCGGAGGAAGCTCGCACTATCTCGCCCGAGAGATCGGATGCAGAACCGTCGGCATCACCCTGGTTCCGCATCAGGCGGAAGAGGCACGGCGGCGAGCAAGAAAGCAACGAATCTCAAAGCGCTGCCAATTCCTCGTCGGGGACTACCTCCGAACACCGTTTGCCGCCAGCACGTTTGACGTCGTGTGGGGAATCGAGTCAGTGTGTTACGCACTGAATAAACTCGATTTCTTCCGCGAGGCCTTCCGTGTGCTGAAGCCGGGCGGGCGACTCATCATCGCCGACGCACTGACTCCGCGTCCCACGCGAACCCTCATAGAGGACTTCATGGTCAGAACATGGGTCGGCTGCTGGGGCGTTGAACAAGTGGACAGCGTCAGCCACTTTCTCGCCAGTGCGAGGCGAGCAGGGTTCGAGAATGTCGTCGCCGAGGACGTCACCGACCTGATCGTCCCGACGGTACAACGGCAGTTCGCTCTGTCAATTCCCGGCGTGCCGACGAGCATCCTGCTCGAGATGGTCGGCCTCCGGAACCGGCTGCAGACGTGGAACGCAGTCGGCGCGTTCACCGGGTACGTCAGTCTCCTCCGGGGAGACTGGGGGTACTACATCGTAACAGCTAGTAAGCCCGCCTAACACGGCGGGCCGAACGAACAACCAGAGGGCCCCGGCATCGCGTGAAATAATAGCGATGCCGGGGCTTTCAAACTTTTATCACTGCACTGACTTTTTACACCTCAATAATGACCACCTGGCTCTGATGATCTGAAACATCTTTATCTGAAGAATAGTGACTGACCACTTTAATAGTTGGGCCCAAGAAAATAAAATCAACAACGGCTTCACCATACCCCGGTTTATTTTTGCGAGCCATGTTAAAGCTCGTTACTCTCTCGCTCTTAAAAACATTAGTCAGGTGCTTCCCCAAAAATTTTATAGACTCTGTTTTCTCATTCACATTAAAGTCCCCGCCGAGAATAACGTTTTCTTTGTCAGCGACATAATCAACTATCTTCTGCCCCATTTGCTTTTGTGCCTCCGTCTCCCTGCCGTCATGCGCCCACACACCTTGCAACGTCATGAGGTTGTAGCGTGTATTATTTATTTCAGTTTGGCAGTGAAGGAGATTGCGGGGAAATGTCGGTATGGATTCTATATCACTGTCATCAACATCGGCAGTGACGTTTCCATACAGCCACACCACAAACTTATTTGACAAGGGAAATCTGCTAAAAATAGCAACTCCACGTGGAACATACTCGTCACCATATTTTACATTAAATTGAGTTTCGTATTCAGAGTAAGGTAAGTTTAATTCTCTTTGTAGGGAGGCGTACGAAGTCAGATAGGGTGGAACATCTTTTTTGGTACTATTATTTACCTCCTGGAGAAAAATAATATCAGGATCTTCGTGTCGCAGATACTCCAGAATATTGTCCCAGGTATGTTGCCCTCCCAACCACAGGTTGAGGTTAATAATTTTTATTTTCATAAGGACGTTATTTTCGTCTATCGTGAAGGTCTTTCATGTGATCGACTGCAAAAAGAGCAAAAGGTAGCTCTTTAGTATTTACATGCACAATACTTGACCGACTGCCTCCGGGCACAAAATCAAATGGAATAAAGTCTGGAGCTTCTCTACGATGTTTTTGTTCATAATTTGTCATTTGTTTTCTTCGCCACGTCATAATATCTTGAAATCCTTGCTGTGTAAGCTTTCCTTCTCCGGTTCGACGTATGAGTTCTGCACCTATTAAGGATGTTTTGCAGAAGAACAAGGGACGTTGGAACTCTTGCCCGGATCTAATGTAGCTGGGCTGTGAACGCATGCGCTCTTCTGACTCAACGACAGCGACTACGTCCGGATCATTGCCGTCTTGCCGTGCCGCCATGCCGGTTTTAGCAACGTCATACCCCCAGTCTTCTAACTTTTGATGATAGTGAGCTGAAGTCGCGCTGATGAGTCCCCTAAATTTAGACTCGTTCGCAACGATTCCTCGGCGAGAACGTATTTTAGTTAACGTATTAATAACTCCTGCAGGTCCGTGAAAAAACTTGAACGCATGTTCTGTATAAACGTCGCGCAAAGCATAACCAGACGCTGCATCGTTATAAATATTTGGTAACCTGCGCTCTCTTCCTAGATTCGGATGCTGCTGTGGTTGTTTTGTTTGTCGGGTACGCTGCAAAAAACCTTTTTCTTTTCCAGAAAACAATTGTTGCAACTGTTCTTCGTTTGGTACCTCAAGGCACGACGTCCATGCGCCATCATAAAACCAGTCTTCTATCCCGCGTATCGCTTCATTAATAAAATGTTGCTCTTCTTTGGTTTCAACTGCCACCTCACCAAAACTGGCATATTGATAAAAAGCTTTTAAGCGATCCCAGAGGTGTGCCTCGAGCGCATTGATGTCGAGATTATCTTTTGGGAAAGCTCGAATAATACTTGGCAACGATGCTGCATAATTTTCGATAAAAGTACGCAAATCAAGCCTACCTGGCTCGTCTTCTTGTTTGTCCTTATTGTGCGGAAGTTCAGCGTAAGCCTGAAAGATCTCTGATTTTCTCATGAAACCAATGGGGTAGTGAAACTAAAACTCCTTAAGATTATAGGTTAATTAGACAGATCGGGAAATAAAACAACCCGTTCGTGTGGGTGTTTAAATTTTTTAATATTGAAGAAGGACAGACCATTAGAAGGATGGTCCTAAACAAGCAACTACTGCTTACTCAGTAAATATAAAAGTAACAACAAAAACGACGAGAACAATGAGAACGACTCCAATGATTATCATATATAAATTATTTCTCTAGAAAACAAAGATTAGTCCACCGGTAACATCCTTAGAGAAGTTCAGATGCTGCCTGTGTAAAAAAATGAACGATGTTGCTAAAGTCTTGCTCTGACTCACTCCCTGCGGCTATTCTCACCGTTCTGTTATCCATGCCATAGTTTGAAAGCCATGTTTTTTCATGCCCAAAACTTGAGCCCAGACCAACCTCATCACCCGCGCGTTCTTTAACTTTTTGCATAAATTCCTCACTGGTGATTTTTTCTGGTACGGTCATGTAAAACAAGGTAACGGCTCCATCTGGTGCCAATTCTTGCGCGAGCTCATTTTGTTTATGTGTCGGCAAGTTTGGATGAAAAACTTCAAAACCAGTTATTTCGCTCAACGCTTCGGCAAGCTGCAATGCATTCCGTGCATGGTTTCTCATTTTCCCCGGCATTGTTTCTGAAATACTGTCAGGAATTTTCCTCTCGTCGGTCGGCTGCAAATATGTTCCTAGTTCAATTCTTCTTGCTTTAATTGCCTTGATTTTTTGATCATTGTCAGAATAGGCAATCCCTAAAGTGACTTCGTTTGCCCCTTCTTGGAAATGCTTCGTTCCACTTTCAACAATAACTTTCTCAATCTCAAATTCTTGTAAGACCTGCAGTGGATTGATTAATTCTGGCGACGGTAATGTATTATCAATAACGAGAGATAACTTTCCCCGACTATCTCCCATCACTCGCTTTACAATCCGCTCGAGTTCACGGACGACTTCTGTGCGAGAGAGCGCAGTATCTTGCTCAATGCACTTCACGGCCTTACGAAAAACAAAAGGATTCTGACCGACTTTATACTCTTCTATCGCAGTCAAAATAACGTCTCGGGTTTCTGCGGACAACTCGATATGGTCCTCTCTTTTTTCAAGAAATTTAGCTAATACTTTTTCTGGTGTTCGGTTTTTTTGATAATCAACATTTGTTGTTTGCACAATTTCACCAAGCCCTTCGAGGTCAGTAACCTCCATACTTTTAGAGTTGGCTACTGTTTCAGCCACGATCAATCGAGGGTTTTCTCTTTTAACAAGCTTCTGTAAACCCACGAGATCGGTGGAGTCAAAAAAAACTACCTTTACACCAAGGTCTTTCAGTGATTCAATATCCTTTTTTGTAGTGCCATAGATAGCATCAGCACAAAATACTACGTCACCAAATTTCAAACCCTCCGCCTCAATGACAGAGTGCATCGCGGCCGCACCGGAATTGAACAGAGCAACGTCAGACGCCCCCTTAATCATTTCGGCTAACTGCGTCTCTCTTTCTTGAAGCTCTTTATAGTTATAGCGGGCATAGCCAACCTCATTAATTTCGGCATTAAATTGCCCCACAGTCTCAAATTCGGGAGCAATTTTTGGTTGTTTAGATGATCTTTCCGTCATACTATTTCGTCAACTTTATAATCGGCATATTCCGAGTAAATTCGTGAGAGGTAAACAACCATTCGACTTTATTAAAACCAGCGGCTTCAATATTTTTTTGAATTTCCTCTTTTGTTACGTAGCTTCGAAACTTTGTTCCTGCAGCCATTGAAATCAGCGGTTGAATATCTTTGTAGTCTTCATCGCTCATTTTCCCTTGCTCATGCAATTGTTTTATAACCATGCGAGCTTTAGGATAATCGAGGTACCCTTCTTTGTCGGCACAATGAATGTAGAGAGGAACTTCTAAATAACTGAATAATCGATATGGGCGTTCAGCAACCAACCCCCACTTGTTTACCGCTTCCATTAAATCACTGTTGTTCGTGGGGAACAACACATTGCCGCGACAAAAGAAAACGCCGCCAACTTTCAAAGAATCGTACATTTTTTGAAACAGGAGTCGAACCTGATCTCGACGTATAACATTAAAAGGACGGTGACCTAATATGAAGTCAAAGTAATTTTGATAGTTTATCTCGAGCCAGTCTGCTTCAACAAAGTGTTCTTGCTCAAACTTTTCCTCAGCATAGGAAGTAAGCGCATCAAAGTTTTCTTTTGCAAAATCGACAACATAGGGACGCGTACCAATTTTTTTGCAAAGAGACCTATATTCTATCGTTGAGCCAAGTATCATGACGTTCATCTCGGACGGTGATTTGTCTGAGGCCAGAATTTCTTTCTTTTCTATTTCCAACTCCTCATCGTCTGGTCGGGCTGGTATTGGATATTTATCCCACAACTCAGCATAGCTCCAGCTCGCCGTTGTTTCATCAATTTCTCTATTTTTGGTCATACGCCAACTAGATATTTACAGAACTGATTATAGCTTAACTTTGTTGGTAGCCCAATCCCGCGGGGGTCGTTCGCACGAAGAGAAAACTCAAACCCTGTTATTGAAGCATGGCGACAGTTTTCAATGTTGAAAGAACGGTACCCCAACGAGGAACAATATAGTTTTATCTAATAATTGATTGACAAAATGGCCAAAATCGGCTATTCTTGCCTGTTCTTTAACAATTCACTTCTTCTGGCCACTACTGTGCTTTGGTGACCCAAAGTAGAGTCGTGGTCGGAAGTCGAAAGACAAATTTAACCGACTACACCCCCAATAAAAAGGAGGGGACTTATGGCGTCTTCGCAAAAAAGCCACTCAATGCTCCAACAAATGGAACGACGCGTCGAAGCGACGATCGAAGCGTGGAGCAGGGACTGGTTCAACGGGGAACTCTTCGTTTCTGTGCTCAATGTTCTGAGAGAGTTCCGCTTACTCTCTCCAGAACGGTACTTCGTGAGCCTCTCCGACATGGAGGTCGGCTTTCGAAAGAAACACCGAAAAGAGGATCAGCGCAGCTTCGACGTGTTCTTCGAAACAATCGACGAATACACAAATCCGAACACTAACGAGGCACGGATCGCGGAACTCGCCGAGGCCCTACGAGAGCTCCAACAGTAACGAACAAGTTGTGTCGTACGACCATCGAGCAGGAGACGGAGGATAGGAATAGGAACATGAACACGAAACGAATCGTCGGTACAGGAATAGCCGTGCTGTTGTTCGTGAGCGGACTTTCTTGGGGGCTCGCCTTGAGTCCTCTCAACGGATGGTTGCAGGAAACCCCTGTCAGTTTCCTTCTTCCTATCACCGATGGACTCCCAGCCAGCGCACGGATGTTGATGGCGACCGTATCCATCGCGGCTGTCGCTGGGAGCGCCATCCTGCTGTTTCTGGCGAGTCGCCCCGTGTACCGGGTGCCAGAAACGGAGGTACGTAAGAAGACGGGCAGGCGTGCAAAGTTGGCGATTGGGTGGCTCCTCGTCGTCATCGGGAACAGCCTGCAAATCGCAACCTGGATTTGTTTCGGGTATGGGCTGGCGACAGAAATCAATCTGTCCGGACTCAACCCGAGGGAGGTACTCTTGCTGGTGATCCTGTTCGGCTCGCCGCTCGCATGCGGCAAATTGCTGAGTAACACCGGCAAAGAGATGGTGTCTTAGCGATCTGCCGAAATCGCTACGGACGTGCCTACGTCGCCACCCGGCGGCAACGGCCGAACCTGTCGGAGAAGACCCCACATCGTCAGATGTTGCGGGTCTTCTCTTCGTTTTAAAAAGATTTTAATAAAAGTATTCAATTGCCAACCGTAGTGATGCAAAGGTATTGAACCATTACGATATGCTGACAAGAGGGTTACAATAGGGTATAATTGGAGTGTTGACAATTTCAATAAAAAGGGATATACTTCGACGCTTATCATAAATATATGAAGATCCCTATTCCAAAACTCAAAGCGCTCCTACTGTACTTTGGCACCTACACAGATAAGGAGCTTTTAGGAAAAGTGAAGTTAATGAAATTAATATACTTCGCCGATTTTCTGCATGTAAAAAAATATGGGTCTCCAATAACATACGACACCTATATTAAACTTGAACACGGTCCAGTTCCATCTGCTATAAAAAATCTGGTCGATACAGCGTACGATGACGTAGACAATTCTATGCTTGCAGATACAATACGTTTCGATACATCCGGTGGATACATTCACCGTGTGATACCACAAAGAATATTTTCAGAAAAAGATAAGAATTACTTTTCCGACACTGAACTAGAGATACTCCGGAACGTAGTTGAAAGATTCGGAGATAAAAATGCTCGTTTTATAGAAGAAGCATCGCATGAAGAAAGCCCATGGAAAGAAACTAATTTTCTTGAAGAAATTCCATACTCGCTAGCAACACATGACGATGACTGCAATGTTTCAAGAGAAGAGATAGAGATGCTCATGAATATATAGTATGCTCGAGGCGATCAAATATGGTGATGTTTTCAGGTACAATGAAGAGGATTATATTTTTCTAGTTCAGACCGAAGAAATTGTGTACGCAGCAAAAGTTCTTGACAAAGGAAAAACACAAAAAATTAAAGAGCTTTACGAAAAAAAACAGAGGGACATGCGTAATAATGGACTGGAGTCGAGGCGCATATTTTGTTTCGTAATGCTTGATACAGAAAGTTTCAGGGAGAGAATGGCGCATCTTGCGCAGCCAGAACATGATAGCGATAATATCACACCAAATAAACTGGGATTTTGTATAAACTCGGCCGACAAAGCTGCGATCCGTGATGAAATTTTGAATCCAGGCAGTCCTGTGCCTAGAGATCTAAAAAAATTAGTTGCAGCTCTTGATCTGCCAAACTAAACAACCTACCCATTCACTTTCGCGCTTCAATACATTTGGTAGTCCCACCCTCCTTCGTTAAAACTACGGAGGGCGAGAGGGGAATTCCGACGCACTTCGTCTATTTTAAACTTTCCTCTTTGGCCTTTTGAATAAGTCTCCGCATGCTACGTTCAAAAGCAGATACAGAATACATTTCTTCTGGATTATCTAAAAAACGAACAACAATATAATCTGCTCGTTCTTCCGGATGATAAAATATAGCACCTTGGCGACGCGCTTCACGAACTAAGTAATCAACATATTCTGCTTCTCGGGTTTCGTCAGTTCGAACAACAGACTCGGGTGCTTTATCTACAACAACGCACTTCTTTGCCCAGTCTCGGAAAGCAGCGGTAGTATCAATAAACTCAACGTCACTGCCAACTCCGGTGGACTCGTCTCCTATAACTTCGAGCTGATGAGCAACTTCACCCTCACCTCGAGTAATAGCGTCTTTAATTCCGGACAAGTGACGATTTTTCATAAAATAAACATAGTAGGTATCGGAATATCACGCAAGGTATTAATGTCGTAGCCCCACCCTCCTTCGTTAAAACTACGGAGGGCGAGAGGGGAATTCCGACGCACTTCGTCTTCAGCAGTACGACTCAGTGCTCTGTCCGGGGCAGCGCTGAATGCTCGATTGACTCGCATCCATCGGCGTTCTCCGCCGGCTGGCGGATCGGCTGCTGCGCGCGACCAAAGGAAGTGCCTGTGGTATTCGATTCCCGCTGGGGCTACACGCAAAAAGGGGGTTGACAAGTTTTAAAAAATAAATAACAATAATGTTATGTTCACACATTAACCTAAACCATGCTTGTTAAGTTTGCGGAAAGTATCAATGGTAGGGCATATGTATTTGATGACATCATAAAGATTAAATCGGCCGACGATAAACAGATGATAGAAGGAAAAATCGATCTGTTACATAAATCTCAACTTAGCCGTCTAGTAGACACAGGTGATGTCACAAAACTACGCAAGTCTCCATTATACGAACTTAAAATTAGGGGTCATAATGTTATATACCGCATTCTCTTTACGGTAAATAACTCTATCTGCATTTTGTTACATTTTTTTGTTAAGAAAAGTCACGAAGGAATCAAAACACCGCCACACGAAATTGAAAAAGCAATGGGGCGACTAAAATCGTTGAATCTTAATTAAACTATACGAGATATGGACTACCAAGAATTTAAAATTAGGATGGCTAGAGAAAAACTGAAGGATAAAAACTACAAAAAAAATCCGGCAGTAGAGCTAGCTCTCCAACTCGCAGAAGAGCGTATCTCACATGGTATGACACAAAAAGAACTCGCCAAAAAAATTGGAACTAAACAACCTAGTATCGCAAGACTCGAAAGCGGTATAGCGCTACCCAGCTTAAGTCTCTTAGAAAAAATTGCAAAAGTATATAAGAAAAAATTAATTCTGCCATCATTCGAGTATGTGGACGCTAATGCAAGACCGTCGGAAGATATCCAAACTGAATGGAATGACTCTGCAACAGAAAAACGGAAAAATTGGAAAATAATTACAGAAAGGTCAAAAGCAGAAAAAAGTAACTGTTCGCTCCCTCAAACAATAGACACATCTATCAACTTAACTTTGATATGAAACATATTTGGTCGGTTCTCGCAAAAAAAATAATAGTAGACGCCTCTTCGAATAATGTCAGCATCATGGAAACTCTAGAAGAGATAAGAATAACTTACTCAGGTGAACCAAACGAAGACCCATCAAGCCACTTAGCTGAACAAAAAAAGATTCAGTTGATTCCTCTTCATTTTGAACTCGTCAACCTTTGGTACAAAGAAAAAACAAACCAAGAGGAGTTGGCTGATGTCAAAATTGAAATAATTAGCCCAAGTGGTTCAGTTATTGGTAGGAAAGATACAAATTTAACCATTCCAAAACAATTCAAAAGATTCCGACAAACAATTCTTAGTGACGCGATCCCTTTCACGATTTCTGGCGAGTACTATATCAAAGTACTGATTAGAGAAGACGGGCAGAAGAAGTACCGTGAGGTTTCGAGTATACCTCTTGATTTACATTTTAGTCTGGAGGAGAAAGTACCGTCACGGCATAATTAGTAGCCCCACCCTCCTCCGTTAAAACTACGGAGGGTAAGAGGGGAATCCGCTCGTTTCACTCGCTAGAACCCTACGCGTCACCCCGACCCCCATGTCGAGGGCCCCTCGACTCTCGAGAAACCAGCCACGGGGTGACACTGGGTTTGACCCCATCGAAGCAAAAATACTCGGCTTCCGAAAGGAAACAGTACTGGAGCGCACTCCTTAAGGAGAGTAGAACTAATGATATTTTGACCCTTATTGTGCCGATTGATTTATAACATTAAAATTGAGTTATGGGACTTTATAACAGCAGTAGACGATGGAAAATAGCACAGATCTAATTGACGATTTTATCTCACGCTACAGTAGGGAATTCGCCTATTTTGATACTCTAGCAAGGCAATGTGCAGAAAAATGTAAATACATATTAAAACAAGAGGGTATTGACGCGCATGTAACACACCGAGCAAAAGATCCTGGAAGCTTGCGCGAGAAGATTAAGGACCGCGCCCAAACTAAGGTGTACTCAACAGAAACTGATATACGTAATGATATAACCGACCTAGCGGGGGTTAGAATTTCTTTACTTTACTTCGATGACTTTGCCGAAATGCAACGTCTTTTAGAAAACGTATTTACCGTACGGAAGATAAAAAAACATCAAGCCAGAATAATCACGACAAATCTTCTTGTTGAACCTCTCACTAGTACAGACATAACTACGGTTGTAAATAAAAACGATTTAGTAGAAATACAAATAACTTCGGTTCTTTTAGGCGCTTGGGCAGATATACAACGTGGTATTGAATATAAACCCAGGGTATCAGCTACAGCGAAGAACATTCTTACTAAGAAACTTGACCTGCTGCGAACACAAGTATTGGACAGCGAAAGATTGGTAAGCGGTATTTATGGTATGTATAGACAGCGAGCCATTTTACCAAGAACATCCTTTACGGATGTCGATCTGAACAAGGTGCCGTACAATGTCATGATTTGTAGTGAGAGTACCAACAGGCAGCTGTACTGGTATGCAACAGATGGACGAAGATACGTCTTTCCTAATGAAGAAACACTACACACATGGTTTCCTGAGACACCGAAAATATATAGACTTCACAACGATCAATTAATACAAATAAAGATTGGAGGCAATGTCACATACAAACCTGGTATTAGATTAGTAAAAATCAGCACTGATCTAAAAATCTATGCGGTAGAAAAAGGAGGGGTTCTTCGTTGGATTGAAAATGAAAAATTATGTGCTGAGATATATGGCGATGATTGGCACGATCTAGTTGACGAAGTTCCAGATGAGTATTTTGTAAACTATCAAATTGGCACATCTATAGCTGCTTCAGCTGATTATGACCCCCGACGGCAACAAGAATCGGTTTCTTATACGGATATTGGCTATTACACGCCTCCATGCACTTTCACTGACACACCTCTTCCTGCCGAAACGCAAACTTAAAAATCTAATTCCAAGGGGAATTCCGACGCACCTCGTCTTCAGCAGTACGACTCAGTGCTCTGCCCGGGGCAGCGCTGCTCCGCCAGCTGGCGGACTCTGCTTACTCGCACGTTTCGTCGGCGCTCTCCGCCGGCTGGCGGATCGACTGCTGCCCGCGACCGAAGGAAGTGCCTGTGGTATTCGATTTCCGCTGGGTTACAAACAAAAATTCCTTCACCCGTACGGGTGAGGAATTTTTGGTAGCCCCAAGGGGAATCGAACCCCTATTTCCAGGATGAAAACCTGATGTCCTAACCATTAGACGATGGGGCCACATGATGTCCACCTACGGTCGATCCGCCTCCCGTTCAGGGTCTGAGGACCCTTCAGGATCTCGAACGACTGGCGGGACCCATTACCCGCCGGGGGCGGACAGGTCCGCCCATGGACGATGGAGCCACAAGTGTTTGAAGATAGTAACGTTGTTTCTGTTTTGAAGCAAGCCAGAAAGGGGGACGGGGCGGTCGCGCTATCGCAACCGCCCCGCCACATGAACCCTCAAGTCCCTTGGTTTCCACCCCCAAAAGCCACGAGGACCCTAGCGCACCTCTTGCCCGCCTCTTCAGGAGTTTCTCCCCCCGCGTCGTTCACGACGTAGCTGCAGGGAACGTCGACCCGCGTGCTACTCTCTACGACGAAGCGAGCTTCGAGGCATTTGTCCTCCGACGGAGAGATGGACAAATGGACGACTATCTGTTCGCTGGGCTGCACTGGCGAGCGAGCAAGCTCGTCGGCAAGTGTCGCTATCGCCCGACAGCAGGGGTCGTCCGTCCCTGCAATCTCCTGACACGCCGATGCGTACGCACGCGCCGACTCAGCTATGGACCTCCGGACTGTTTGACCCGTACTCGCCTGAGCCGCCACGCCGCTCATCACCACCAACCCAACTACAACCGCGGTCAAAAGTTTTCTCATGATACACCCCTCCTTTGTGGGTATTTGTGTTTTACTCTGTTTATTATTGAAGGTCAACAACCCAGAATTGCGCAAAGAACCCTTAGCCCATATACTTTTGGAGCTATGAAAAAAACAGCAACTATTCTCTCAATAGAAACCTCCTGCGACGAAACAGCAGTGGCTTTAGTTCGTGGGGAAAAAACAACCAAAGGATATAATTTAATTGTGGAGGAAAATTTGGTGCATTCACAAATTCCTGTTCATAGAAAAACAGGTGGCGTGGTGCCGGAGGTAGCAGCACGCGAACACGCTGTTCGTCTGCCGCACCTCCTTGATCAACTTTCGAAACGTATTCCTAAACAAGAACTACGTAAACGCGTTGATGCGGTCGCTGTTACTGCCGGGCCAGGTCTTATGACCTCCCTCCTTGTTGGTGTTGAAGTTGCCAAAACAATTGCGCTCGCTTGGGAGAAACCCATTATTCCGGTGAACCATTTGGAGGGGCATATATATGCAAATTTACTTCAAGTAAATTTGCAAAATCAAAAATCAAAAGTCATAAGTCAAACGACGGAGGGAAAAACGCAAATGACAAGAACTTCCGCCAGGGGCGGATCCGTCTTCGACGAAAAAACTCAAAACTATTTTAAATTTCCACTGCTGGTACTCATTGTTTCTGGAGGGCACACGGAACTGGTGCTGATGAAGCGCCATCTCAACTATGAACTCTTAGGTTCGACGCGCGACGACGCTGCAGGCGAGGCGTTCGATAAAACAGCAAAGCTCCTCGGTCTTCCATACCCTGGTGGCCCCGTGCTATCCCGCCTAGCAATGCACGGAAACCCGCACGCTGTTCTGTTCCCGCGACCCATGCTGGACCACAAAGATTTAGCATTCAGTTTTTCTGGACTCAAGACATCGGTCTCGCGGTACTTGCAACTGCATAAGCACATTAACAAAGCAGACGTTGCGGCAAGTATTGAAGAAGCGATTGTGGCAACACTCGTCGGCAAAACCCTGCAAGCCGTGCGCCAGCGCAGTCCGGCAGGCGTTATTATTGCTGGCGGCGTATCAGCAAACCGTGTCTTACGAACCCGCCTGCAAACTGAACTTCGCAAAACTGCACCCGCGGTCACTTTTTTAAAGCCAGAGTTGCGCTATGCTACTGACAACGCTGCCATGATTGGAGCCGCCGGCGTTGTTCGCTACCTCAATAACAAAACCACGAGCCCTATTTCTTTTGTGGTTAATCCGCACCTGCCGCTACGCTAAACTTAAACCAAGGTCATGCGTTATACGAAAACGAAAAGACAAAACACGAAAACATACAGACTACAGTCCCTGGCTGCTACAGAAAAACTAGCGGAAGAAATCGCCGGCACACTCAAAGGCGGGGAAGTCATTGGGCTCACCGGAGAACTCGGCGCGGGTAAAACAACTTTTGTGCAGGCGCTCGCTCGGGCGCTCAATATCAAAGACCTAGTGAAGAGCCCTACGTTTACCATTCTCCAAGTTTATAGTCCGGAGCGCTCAAAGCAACCGCGCCTTTGTCATGTTGATGTCTATCGTCTTAGCAATACAGAAGAACTTGCGGCTCTTGGCCTCTATGACTATCTCTCGAAACCTGACACCGTTACGGTAATTGAATGGGCGGAGAAAATAAAAAAAGCGCTGCCGGCGACAACACTTTGGCTAACTTTTTCTCTGTTCCCAAAAAGAACCGTACAAACAAAGCAACAACCCTAATCGTCTCTGGTGACGCGAAATATTTCTTCCACGCTGGTGATGCCGGCAACTGCTTTCAAGATTCCGTCTTCGACCATCGTAAGCATGCCCTTTTTTCGAGCTAAGGTCGCGACCTGCAGCTCTGAAATATCTTCAGAACTAAGTACCAGTTCCTCAATCTCATGATCCATGACGAGCGCTTCAAAAACACCGATCTGCCCTTTGTACCCCAGACCTTGGCACGCGTCACATCCAACGCCAATAAAAAAGGTAAGTTCTTTGGGAAGTTTTTTCTTCTCGCTCTCTGGTAACCCTGCCACCACAGTATCAAGGCGTTTTTTTGTTGGGGCATCAAGAGCAACAGCTTTCTTGCACGATTCACAGAGACGTCGCACTAAGCGCTGGCCAATCACAATATTAAGCGCCGGCGGTATGAGAAATCGTCTGAGTCCAATATTCACTAGACGAGGAATAGCGCCCGCAGCGTTATTGGTATGCAGAGTCGAGAGCACAAGATGACCGGTGAGCGCGGCGTTGGCGGCAATGTCCGCTGTTTCTCGGTCGCGAATTTCACCAACCATGATGATGTTCGGGTCTTGACGCAAAATAGAACGAAGCCCGGCAGCAAAAGTGTACCCACGTTCTTCGTCTACTTGGCTCTGGTTAACTCCTGGCAATTCGTATTCGATAGGATCTTCAAGAGTTATGATTTTGTTGGCGTTCTTCTTGAGTCGATTCAAAATAGCATAGAGCGTCGTTGTTTTTCCTGAGCCGGTTGGGCCGGTGGCGAGAATCATACCGTTTGGCTCTGACAACTCTTTGACGAGCGCATCGTAAGCGTAGCCCGTGAGGCCCAGTTCTTCAAAGCTTACCCCTTTTTCTGCCCAGAGTAGTAGCCGCATAACAATACTTTCACCATGCGCTGTCGGTAAGGTCGAAACACGGACATCAACTTTCCCTTCGCTTCGCTGAATAGTGAACCGCCCGTCTTGCGGTTTATCTGTTACATTAATCTTCAAACCAGCGAGCAGCTTTAAGCGCGACACTAGCTTTTCATAAACAGGACGCTCCACGGTTGCCACAGGGTAAAGAACGCCGTCAATACGATAGCGAAGCGCAACATCGTGTTCGCCGGCTTCAATATGAATATCGCTTGCTCGTGTTTGCAGTGCACCGGCAATCGCCGTTGTTACTACTTCGGTCGTTGAAACATTAGCAAGCTGCGGACCCAGGTCTTTTAAGGTACTGATAACGGTCGTGTGGCGTGAAATATCTTCAGCGGTAATCTCCACGCCGGGGTTGGTGGCGCGTATTTTAGGAACACGATTATATACCTCAAAAGCAATTCGTAAACTTTCAAAAGAAATGAGGTAGAGGCGCGGCGAGGTGTGATGTTCCGCCGCAAGTTCAGCTATTTTTTTTTGTACAGCAACAGACTTTGGATTGATGCTGCCGAGGCGCATGTCGTCAATAGAAAACCAAAAACAGACGAGGCCCAGAGAGCGCGCTTCATCTTCTGTAATAAGCGCGATACTTTCCGGATTAATGGGGAAGCCCTGCAAATTAAAGTAGGGAACGTCTGACTCTGCCGCTTGCTGCTTCACTTCTACCTCTTTACCGCGGAAACGCAAGTTACGTAATTTTTCAACGAGCTTATCTTCAACGCTTCCCAAAGAAATTTTGGGAATGTCTTTCTTGCCACCGGATACTGCGGCGGCCATAACTACGACTTGCTAAACAACCGCAATGGTCGATCGGTAATCAAATGCCCGAGCATACGAGTAACTTTAGAGAACACCCGCGCTCTCTGTTGTAAGCGGACGAACAGTATTGTCCAAGCCGCCCATTGAAATGTCGTTAAGAGCGAGCCAAATATAAAAACCGCAACCAGAAAAGAAAGAACCGCGAGAACCGTCAACATGACAGCCCAAGTGGTAAGACCAACCTTCCAGAATATTGTTGCGGTAATCAGGAAAGGAAGCACGCCCAGATAAATGAACGCGAGCAGGAATAGCGCAGTAACAATATTGATACACAGCAACAGGAGAGCCAGCTCAGCTGCTACTATCCAATGCTGCCGGACAAGAGAGCTACCGAGTTGAATGCTCTCTAGAATGCTCTTCTTTTTTAACACGATAAACATGATAGCAAAACGGATGGCAAACGATATTAAAAAGAGTAGCGGGACCAAAACCAAAAACGCAACAATGAAAAGCGGCAAACCAACATACATATCAACAAAAACTAACGCACCAAAAAGAGCGACGAGTCCCATAATCAGCCAGAGCAGTATCCGTCCAAAAACGTAGGTGATGAGCACGGGGGCAAATGATGCCTTGCTCTCACTTACTGTTGAGCCAATCTCTTTTAAGAACGGCTGCTTTGATCCACGCCCTCCAGCGCCCGCAATGAGGCCAATGACTGCAACGGTTGCCAGCCAAACAAAAAAAGCTACCAGAACAGCGCCGAGTAGGCCGATTAACAGAAGAATGAAAACAGAGAATGGATCTGTTGTCGCTGTTTTTAAGAGTCCTTGAGAAAACGACAAAGGGGGAGCGGGAAAATTTAAAATGACTGAGGAAGTATTCCCTAGGATAGCGCGATTAACCGCCGCGGAAAGAAACTGATACTCTCCGATATTACCCAGAAGCGCAGCAAAGAGTCCCCAAAACCAAAGCGTTTTTCTCTCCCGGGTAATCTGCCATGCCTGCGCTAACACTGTTCTATATAAAGGGATTGTATTTTTCATATTCCTCCTAAAAAAGTATACCAAACAAAAGAGGCCGCGACAATAAACCCTTCGACTTCGCTTCGCTATACTTCCTTCGACGAGGATCAGGATAAACAATATTATTTTGACTTTCATTCGGTAACCATGTGGCTCTGCCACACAGTATTGAGGTCAAAATAAAGTGCGGTCTCCGTCGACCTACGCGGCGCCCATTAGTGACTCGAATTCTTGGCGCTCTAGTGTTTCTTTTGTGAGTAATGCCTTCACAATACTTTCCAATATTGGCGTATGTTGCTTAATGAGCCGCTTGGCGGTTGCCTGCGCGCGCTGCAAAAATGCCGAGACTTCTTCGTCGATACGCTCTGCCGCCTGCTCAGAGTAGTCTCGCTGTTCGTGAATTTCTCTGCCAAGGAAAATGAGTTCTTCTTTTTGGCCAAAGGTTCGCGGACCAAGCGCGCTCATGCCGTACTCGGTAATAAGCCGCCGCGCCAATTTGGTCGCCTGTTGCAAATCATTCGAAGCACCAGTTGTTAGTTCCCCTAAAATTTCCTGCTCAACCGTATAGCCGCCAAGCATCACGGCGAGATCGTCGATAAACTCGCTCTTGGTGTGGAAGTGCCTGTCTTCGGTTGGCAGTTTCAAGGTGTACCCTGCCGCGTGACCACGCGAAACAATCGAAATTTTGTGCACCGGATCTGCGTTCGGTAATAAATGCGCCACCAAAGCATGTCCTGCTTCATGGTACGCAGTAATCCTCTTCTCTTGATCAGAAATGATGCGACTGCGGCGCTCCGGTCCAAGGATAACCTTTTCAACACTCTCGAGTAAGTCTCTTTGTTCAATAATTTTTTTACCCTGGCGCGTCGCAAAAATGGCCGCCTCGTTCATAACGTTGGCAAGGTCCGCGCCGGACAGTCCCGGTGTTCGCTCGCCAATGGCGCGCAGTGATACGTCGGGTCCAATAGGTTTCTTGCGTGCATGAATTTTTAGAATAGCTTCGCGTTCAGCAATATCAGGAAGATCAATCATTACCCGTCGATCGAAACGCCCGGGTCGGAGTAGGGCGGCGTCGAGTACATCTGGTCGATTCGTAGCTGCCATGACAATAACACTCGTCGACGGCTCAAACCCATCCATCTCCACGAGAATTTGATTGAGGGTTTGCTCCCGCTCGTCATGCGAGCCGCCGAGCCCAGAACCGCGCTGTCGACCAACTGCATCGATTTCATCAATGAAAATAATGGCTGGAGCAGCTTTTTTAGCACGACGGAACAGGTCGCGAACGCGTGAAGCGCCAACTCCTACAAACATCTCCACAAATTCCGAACCGGAAATGTGGAAAAACGGAACCCCTGCTTCTCCTGCTACGGCTCGCGCTAGTAATGTTTTCCCGGTACCAGGAGCGCCAATGAGTAACGCGCCACAAGGAATTTTTGCCCCCATAGCTTGAAACTTCTCCGGCTCTTTTAAAAACTCTACAATTTCTTGCAGCTCCACTTTTGCCTCATGCGCCCCGGCAATATCTGCAAATGTTGTTGTTTCTCGGCGCTGCCCTCCAGCTTCTCGTGCTCCACTTTGCCCAAACATCATGGCTTTGTTATTCATGCCCTGAACTTGACGCATCATGAAGTAGATGAGCACCCCCACCAATAAGAAGGGAAGGGCAAACGGCAAAATAGTTGTCAGCCAAAAACTGACACCGCCCTGCTGCTCCACCGTAATTGGCAAACGCCGCACAACACCCGGGTCAATACCGTAGTTCACGAGTAAAGTTGGAAGGGAGTCCGTTGCTTCTTTGTGCGCAATTTCCTTCGTGCCGTCAGTTAAGGTAAAGGTGATTTGCGTATCATCATTAACACTTACCGATTGCACTTTACCTGTTTCGACCGCAGCAACAAATGCCTCGAGACCAACCTCAGTTATTTTCTGGTTGAAGCTTGAAAAGGTTGAGACAGCGCCAGCAATTGCAAAAAAGAGCAGTGTGAAAAGAATGAAATTTTTTATGAGATTACGCATAGTGAAAAGTAAAGATTAGTGTAACAGGAAAACGTCGACCCGCCAACGGGACGGCGTTTCTATGTCAATTACCCCGCCCCGGAGGGGACGGGGTATGCAATGGTGATCCCACTTCGCTAAAGCTACGAGGGATATTTTTGTCTTCTGTATTATAACCTCGCGGCAAGCCGACGAGGTATTGGGGACAAAAATAAATGTTCTCTTAAACTGCAGCCGTCGTTGGTTCGCTCGATTCTTTCTGCTCTTTAGGCGCTGCGCTTTCAGCCAAAACTTCTTCTGGGGTCTTCGTCATCGACAAGCCGAGACGGTACTCCTCTGGTTTTACCGAAACAATAGTAAACTCAAGTTCGTCGCCAATCTTCACTTTTTCAGCAACTTCTTCTGGCTTCATGCCAAGCTCTGAAACGTGTGCTAAGCCATGAATTTCAGGATCAAGTTCCACAAAGAGACCAAAGGTGTTTACCTTTTTTACCTTCCCTTTCACTCGCTGGCCAATCTGATAATGCTCCAATACGGTTTTCCATGGGTCAGGCAGTAACCGCTTCACTGAAAGGAAAACCTTTGGACCGCTGATATTAATAATTTGCGCCTTCACCACTTGGCCAACCTTCACCACTTCAGAAGGATGCTCAACACGCTGCCAGGCAAGTTCTGAAATGTGAATAAGCCCGGTCAGACCTTCGGCGAATTCCATGAACGCACCAAAGTCAGCTATGGCAGTGATCGGACCTTCGCAGTCTTCACCAATGCGATGATCCGCAATTTCTTTCAGCTGCGAATCTTCCTCAATGCGCTTTTCAGAAACGATCAGTTTTTCTTCTTTGGAGTTTGCGTCAAGCACCTTAACGGGAAGTTTCTGCCCAACAAAACTTTTAAGCTTTTCCAAAATGCGCGCCTTGTCGCCACCGGGAATTCTTGGATAGTGGTCGGCGGAAAGCTGGGAAACGGGGAGGAACCCCTCGAGATGGTTGAGTTCAATAATGAGCCCACCTTTGTTGGCTTCTTTGACGGTTGCGTTTACTACTTCTCCGCTCAGCTGTAGTTCATTAAGGCGTTCCCAGGAGCGCTGCTGCCCGGCAAAACGGAAAGAAAGCTCGACCTCTCCGAGCTCGTTTTCCACCTCTAAAACAGTGGCTTCTACAACGTCGCCAACCGACAATTTACTGTATTCGTCAGACTCGTTATAAAGCTCCCGTCCGCGAATAACGCCGGAGCAGCCGCCCAAGTCAAGGTGTACCTCGTTTTTTGAAGCGCTCGTTACCGTGCCGCTAACGACATCCCCGGTCTTTGGCAAAATCAAAAATTGCCGGTCTTCGAGAAGCTGCTGAAACTCGGTTGTCACTGTTTTATTGGGGGTTTTTACATTTGTCATCGTCATAGGTTCTGACACTATAAATGAATGCCCTTACTTTTGCAAGGGTGCCGCTTCTGCTATGATGCAAGCAATTCTTTCCCATGCCTCACCCTCATTTTAAGCGCATTGCGTACACCCCTCCATCACGGCAGAGCCGCAGACGCTTTCCCGTGCGACGGTTCGGAAAAACCAGGCGTTCTTCGCACTCTTCTGGCTTTTTGCGGCGGTGGCTTCCAAAACTTTTTGCCGTCGCAGGGGTCGGCCTGGTTGCCGCTCTCTTGGTTGGCTTCGCATTGTTTGCTTGGTACTCCAGAAACTTACCAGACCCTAGTAACTTGTCGCACCGCGCGACCGACGCCACTACCAGAATTTACGACCGCACCGGAGAAAAGCTCCTGTACCAAATTCATGGAGATCAAAAACGAACCCCGGTAACGCTCGCGTCCCTCCCTGACTCTGTCAAGAATGCGACGATCGTTGCTGAGGATAGAGAATTTTATCACCATGGCGGATTTGATATTCGCGGCATCTTGCGGGCAGCATTCTTGAATGTCTTTGGAAGCGGCACGCAGGGCGGGTCAACGTTAACACAGCAGCTCGTTAAAAACACCATCGTCGGCGGAGAAAAAAAATACGCCCGAAAGATTAAAGAAGTTATTCTCTCTCACCGCATTGAGCAGCAGTTCTCTAAAGACCAAATTCTGGAGATGTACTTAAACTCCGTGCCCTATGGCGGCAGCGCCTATGGGGTTGAGGCGGCTGCAGGGCGATATTTTGGCAAGAGTTCGCACGATCTAACGCTAGCCGAATCTGCTGTGCTGGCGGCGCTCTTAAAAGCTCCCTCCTCGCTTTCCCCATATGGTGGCAACAAAGATGCACTCATAAACCGGCAACGCTACATTTTGGGTGAAATGAAAAAACTGGGGTACATTACCGCAGACCAGCAGAAAACTGCCGAAGCAGAGCAACTGAATTTTGTACCGCTCCGTGACGCCATCCTTGCCCCTCATTTTGTTTTCTACATACAGTCCTTGCTTGCCCAAAAGTACGGAGAACAATATGTTGAGACGGGTGGTTTAAAAATAGTTACAACGCTCGACGCACGCCTTCAGCAAATAGCGGAAGACGAGGTGCGTAAGGGTGCGGACCGCAACGCAAAACAGTACGGTGGTAAAAACGCCGCTCTCGTAGCCCTCGATCCAAAAACGGGACAAATTTTAAGCATGGTTGGCTCTAAAGACTACTTTGATGAAAGCATCGACGGTAACGTTAACGTTACTTTGCAGCCGCGCCAGCCAGGATCTTCTTTTAAACCAATAGTCTACGCAACTGCTTTCATGCGCGGCTTTACCCCGAGCACTATACTCTACGATGTAGCAACGACTTTCGCAGGGGGGCCAAAACCTTATCAACCGTCGAACTATGATGGCAAAGAACACGGACCGCTTACTATCCGTCAGGCGCTATCGGGGTCGCTGAATATCCCAGCGGTTAAAATGCTCTACATGACTGGCATCGATAATGTTTTGAATGAGGCGGAGCGCCTTGGGTATACCACTCTCTCTGACCGTAGCCGTTTTGGCCTTTCGTTGGTGCTCGGTGGGGGAGAAGTAAAATTACTGGAGCATGTTGCCGCTTTCCAGTCGTTCGCCAACGACGGCGCCTACAATCCTCCTACTGGCATTTTGCGCGTAGAAGACGCCAACGGTGCCGTGCTTGAATCTTTTGAACCTAAAAGCGCCCAAGCCCTGCCGACTGAGGTGGCACGACAAATAACGAGCGTTCTCTCTGACAACGGTGCCCGCACCTTTATATTTGGCCCATCGAGCCCTCTCACCTTTGGCGACCGCCCCATCGCAGCAAAAACCGGAACCACGAACGACTTCCATGATGGATGGACCATTGGCTACACTCCTTCTCTGATTGCGGGAGTGTGGGCTGGCAACAATAACAACACTGCTATGCACGGCGGATCTGATGGTGTGGTCGTTGCTGCGCCTATTTGGCACGCGTTCATGCAGGGGGCACTTAGCGGAACGCCAGCGGAAGCATTCCCTGCCCCACAACCACCCAAGCAAGAGGGGAACCCTGCACTCTACGGCGAAACCCCGAATACGGTTTCCGTTGTTATCGATAAGGCATCGGGCAAGCTCGCGACAGACCTCACCCCGGTAGCATACCGAGAAACAAAAACGTTCCACCAGGTTCACAGTGAGCTTTTCTATATTGACCCAGCAAACCCCACAGGACCCGCCCCAGAACATCCTGAACAAGATACCAACTTTGCCTCTTGGGAAGCAGGGGTACGCACCTGGGCTGCTGCACATGGTGAAGAACTTGGCGCTACCGCACCGACTGAATACGACGACGTGCACACGGTAGAAAATCAACCCAAACTCATTATGACGAGTCCGGCGCCCGGTCAAACGGTACGCGGCACCACGCTCACCCTATCCGCCATTGCGACCGCACCTCGTCAATTGAAAGGAATACATTTTTATTTGGACGGTACACTGCTCACAACATCAGACGGTTCCTCTACGATAACCACGCCCGTCCCCGCAGGAACAACCACAGGGTTCCATGTTCTCAAAGCTGAGGCGTTTGACGATATCGGAAATACCAAAACAATCGAAAGAACTTTCAACTACATCCCCTAACCCCCCCCCTACTCGCGAATCGGCATGAGTAGATAGCGGTACTTTGCTGCAGTCTGTTTCTTAGGAGTCACGAGCACGGGCTGATCGGCGCCGCCAAAAGAAATTTCTGTCTCCCCACTACAAACAGCGACGCCCTCTATCAAAAAACGGGCATTGAGCACAACAGGGGTCGTGATTTCTGCCTTACCCGCAAAAGGAACGGCGGTGCGATGAGACCCAATTTCTCCACTTTCAGAGAAAATTTCTAATTGGTTATTCTCTTTTAAAGTAATAGTGATATCAGCAACGCCAGAGCGAGAAAAAAGCGTGGTCGCTTTTACTGCTTTTGTTAGTGCCCCTGAAGCGACCGTTACTGGCTCAACCTTTTTAGGAAACAATGCTTCATAATCAGGGAACTCCCCCTCAACCAGGCGCGAAGTGAGTTGTGTTGACCCAATAGTGATATGGAGTTGATTTTCTCCGATTAAAAATTGAACCGCCTCACTTTCGTCACCTGCCATCAGGAGGCGCGTTATTTCCTGCGCTGTTGTATTTGGAACAATGATTTTCCCCTCATAGACACCATCAGCAATTTCTACAACAACCTCAGCCAGCCGGTACCCGTCGGTTGCTGTAGCGGTAAAAGTGTTCTTTTTGAAAGCAAGGAGAATACCATTAAACTGTGGCCGTTGCTCAACCCTCCCAACAGCGAACAGCGTCTTTTCAAAAACCTCCTTAACGATCGGCTGTGGTAATGAAAACTCACCCCTTTTCTCTTCAACTGGCGGAATAATAGGGAAATCGGTAACTGGGTTAATACGCAATGTTGATTCCGTATCCTGTGTTTTAACACATAACCCCGCGCCTGTTGTCTCTAAATGAATTTGCCCGTCGGGCAACAACGGGAGAAGATCCAGAAGAAGTTTTGCGGAAACCAAACAATCTCCCGGTTCTTCAAGTTTCCCTCGGACGGTGTTTTCTATACCTATTTCTAAATTTGTGGCTGAGAGATAAAGACCAGTATCTCCTGCTGAAATAAAAATGTTATTCAGTATAGGTAGACTACTTGTACGAAGTGCAATATGCCCCACTGCATTTATTCCATGTACAAGGTTTTCTTTTAAGCAAGAGAATTTCATATATAATAAATAGTAGTAATAGTAAGAGGGTGTGGAATAGTGGAGAAGTATTTAAACGGAGGATCTGTAAGGGAATAAAAAGATTTTTGGTGTGGGTAAGTGAGGGATAATTGTAGGGTACGAGATGTGGGTAAAATAATTTTTATGGATAACTTAAGAATCGTGAAAAGTTATACTCTCTTCCTCCGCAGCTTACCCACAAACTTATCCCGATGTTATGGGGTTAGATAAAGTTGTTGGCGGAGAGAGAGAACGTCGCGTTTTACTTTTTCGTTTGTTTCAAGTTGGTCTTTTATTTTTTCATACGCATGCATAACGGTTGTGTGGTCTCTCTTGCCTATTTCCTGTCCAATAGAAGGGAAGGACGCCTGTGTTTCTTCTCGGAGGAGATACATACTGATTTGGCGAGGAACCACGAGTTCTCGTTTGCGGCTTTTCCCAAGCAGATCACTGTGGTTAATTGAGTAGTAACGACACACAACCTCAATTAAGTGTTTTGGTGAAATGCGCTCCCTCTGGCTTACTGCTTGTTCGAGCCCATGGAAGAGCTTTTTTACCCTATCAATAGTAATTTTTTGACCACTAAAGTCTTGCTCCGCCAAAATACGGTTTAAGGCGCCCTCGAGCTCACGCACGTTGTTTTGAACGATACTGGCCAAGAAATTGAGAACTTCGCGGTCAAAGTTGATTTGTCGCTCGCGGCATTTTGACTGCAAAATAGCTATGCGTGTTTCTAAATCAGGGTTAGCGATGTCAGCGATCATACCCCACTCAAAGCGAGACAAAAGGCGCTGTTCGAGGGCAGGGATAGCTTTTGGTGGGCGGTCAGAGGTGAGGACGATTTGTTTGTTGTTTTGGTGCAGAGCGTTAAAGGTGTGGAAGAATTCTTCCTGTGTTGCCTCTTTGCCAGCAATGAATTGGATATCATCAATAAGCAGTACGTCGACGGAGCGATACTGATCTTTAAATTCTTTGGCGCGGCCGGCACGAACCGATTGGATGTAGTCGTTAGTGAACCGTTCACTGGTGACATAGAGAATGCGGGCGCCTTTTTCAAGCAACTGCAGTCCGATACCTTGCAAGAGGTGTGTTTTCCCAAGACCGACACCTCCATAGATGAAGAGCGGATTATAGGAGTGTCCGGGGTTGCTGGCGACCGCAAGGGCGGCAGCATGAGCGAGCTCGTTTCCTTTGCCGACGATGAAGTTGTCAAAGCGGTAGCGATCGTTCAACCCGAATTTTTGCTGTGATGGGTTGGCGGGGATTGATTTCGGCTCAATCATGATGTTGGCCGGACCAGTCGGGATATCGCTGCGGCGCGACTCTACTTTATAAAGAACCTCTCGCACACTTTCTTGTGTGATGTTTTGAATAGCGGTTACGATGGAGTCGTGATATTTTTTCTCTAGCCACGTTTTTGTAAAAGTGTTCGGCACACCAACAATGAGGCGACCTTCATTTGAGTCAACAATAAAAGTACTTTTAAACCAGGTTGTGAAATTAGCTCTACTGAGCACCAACTCAAGCTCACCGAGCACTGCTTGCCATAGTTGTTCGTTGGTCATAGCGTCTTATCTTCCCCTCTAAAACTGCACATACTTTTTGTTTGGTGATGTTTTGAAAAATTATTACAGCGTACACCACAATATAGCACAGACCTGGAAGTGTCAAAACGAGGTGCAAGGCGTTCGCTTGTTCATAAGCTGTGGATAGCATGTGTATAACACCGTATAGCCGTTTTGCAAAGCGGGGGGCTCGACACTTAGTCCTCTCCTTTGTTGAAACTTTGACCAAAGAGGGGGCTGTTAGGTATACTTGGTGCGTTGTTCATTGTTATTAATTACATGCCTAAACGAACGTTCCAACCAAAGAACAGAAAGAAGTTAAAAAAGCACGGTTTTCGTTCCCGCACCGCTACGCCTGGCGGTAAGCTCGTGATGAAACGGCGCAAGGCCAAAGGGAGAAAGCGCCTCACGGTTTCTTAGCAGTTGGCATGTTCCCCCGCGAGCAGCGGTTGCGCCGGCGCAAAGACATTGCCCGGGTTCTGAAACAGGGACGCCGGTTTTCTAATAACCTCCTTGTTTTTAGAACTGCACCTTCGAAAATGATCGGTCCGCGTGTAACTGTTGTCGTTAGTGTTGCGGTTGCCAAGCGTGCGACTGTTCGCAATCGCCTTAAAAGGCAGGTGCGCCACCTGCTTCGCCAAGAGCTTCAAGATCGGGATGTCTTGGGGCGCGGTGTTGACCTTATGGTGAGTCCGCGAGTAGCCATTTTACGAGAGCCAAAGGAGGTTCGGCAGCGCGCTCTTCGGGAACTCCTCAGTCGAATCTATCCACCCACAAAACATTAATACCATGCTGTTTCTCCTTCGGGGCATTGTTCGGCTCTATCAAAAAACATTTTCTCCCGACCACGGTTTTATGCGGTGGCTTTATCCTTATGGGTGGTGCCAGTTTTACCCAACGTGCTCGGAGTATTTCTTAGAAGCAACAGAGCAGCATGGGTATCGTGGGCTATTTTATGCCACGAATCGCATTTTGCGTTGCCACCCATGGAGCGACGGGGGCATTGACCCTGTCCCCTCAAGGCAGGGTTCATCGCGCTCTGTTCATGCGCATAATTCCTAATTTCCAGCTATGACTGCACTCTATACAAGTTTTTTCTACCAGCCGATTTTTAACCTACTCGTTTTTCTTTACAATGTTCTGCCGGGGACAGACCTTGGTGTTGCGATTGTCCTCCTCACTATTCTCATTCGTTTATTGCTCTACCCGTTATCTCTAAAATCGATTCGGGCTCAACGCGGTCTCCAGGAGCTGCAGCCAAAACTTGATGCCATTAAAAAGCAGTACCCGGGCAACCGAGAGAAGCAGGCAGAGGAAACCATGAAGCTGTATCGTGAAGAAAAAATTAATCCTCTTTCTTCGTGCCTTCCCTTACTGTTGCAACTGCCCTTTTTGCTAGCGCTTTTTCATGTGCTGCGTAACGTAACCGATCCGTCGAGTCTTCAGGATTTGTACAGTTTTGTGGCGCGACCAGCTCTTATTAACCCGGTTGGTTTTTTTGGGTTACTCAATCTTAACACCCCGAATGTTCTGGTGGCGCTCCTTGCTGGCGCAGCACAATTTTGGCAAGGGCACATGCTCTCGCGGCGCCGTCCTGAAGTTAAGGATAAATCCTCAAAAGATGAAGACTTTTCAGCTATGGTGAACCAACAGATGACGTATATTATGCCAGTTGCTACCATTGCTATTGCTTGGCGTTTCCCGTCGGGCGTTGGTATTTATTGGTTTTTGAGCACCTTCTTACTTGCCCTGCAGCAGTGGTATATTTTCCGTAAGAAGAAAACTCCTACAGCTACCTATGAAGATAAACAGCAGCAAGCTTCTCGGGCTCAGAGTTGAAACTAAATCAGGCACGCATTTGGGATCAATTCAGTCCTTTGATGTTGCCGTCGACGAACAGACGGTGCTTTGTTACTATGTGCGACCGACTGCACTCGTAGCTCTTTTTTCAAAAAATATTCTCGTCTCTTCCTCGCAAGTAGTCAGTATTGATGAAAAGAAAATGGTGGTCGATGACGCCGTTGTGCCGGTCGGTGTAGCCGTTACCGCGCCGACTAGTGTCGTTTAAAAAGCACGTTCGCGGCCAACGACAATGCGCAGCGTTCGCGGGATGATCTCTATGGTGGTGGGGAGCTTTACCGTGTAGGAATTTTCCACAGTTGCTACGGCGCCTTCATGGCTTGAAATGCGGCCTTGGCGAAACGGCACGACTGTGCGAGAGAGCGATCGTCGCAACCATTTCCGCCGAGAGGATTCGATGGTGGCCTCAAGGTAGCCATCTTGACACTGCGCGCCGGGTGAAAGATTGGCAATCGTAATAACAGAAAGTCCGGCCGGAGCGCTTACGGTATAGTGTTCGTCGCATTCAAGTGTGATGGCGTCGTCCGTAGATACTTCTGCTGAGGTTAAAAAATAGTGGTTATTAATTTTACCCAGGTCAACCGTTTCAATTTTTCTTGCTGCCAGTGTTTCGACCGCTGCCTCGCCGGGGTGTACTCCTAGAAGTTCAGCGATGCGTGTCGGGGATCCAATAGGAATGACGCCGAGCGCTACATCGCTACCCGCTAGCGCGTTAATAACGTCAGCTACCGTTCGGTCGTTCCCCACCGCGACGACCGTTGTCGCGCCCGAGCGGATCGCCTGGCGGATCATGTCGTTAGCACTCTTTAGCGGCCCGAGTCTGCCGATACGCCCTTGGAGGCCAAGGTCGGTTAAGCGTGTTTCAATCTCTGCCACCGCGTGCGCTAGTTTTGGGCTGCTCAATGACTCGTCGTAGACGTAAAAATGCATACCAAACAAAATAGTGGTGCGCGACTATACGCGAGCTTTGCCGTTTATTTTTTGCTGTTGTGGTACTTCTTTTAACTTTGCTGCTTCAGATTTTGTATCTAGTGCATCTTGCGGGGTGCGCGTTCCTGTTGTGCATTTGCCGTTCAAAATTGCGCCTTCTGCGACTATGAGGGTACCAGTTGCGATATCCCCTTCGACATGGCTACCGGACAGTAATTCAAGACGGCTTTTGGCAACAATGTTACCCTTTACAAAACCACCAATGACCACCGAGTCTGCTTTTATATTCGCTTCAATGGTTGCCGATTTACCAATTTCTACTGATTTACTCGTAGCTATTGTACCCTTGACGGTGCCATCGATAATCATCGGTCCGTCGCCTTTAAAATTTCCTTCAACGATCACTCCTTCGGCAATGACGGTTGCTCCGGCGAAGCCCTCTTCTTTTTGTGTAAACATGCGTCTAAAAGTTAATGGAATTACTCTTGAATCCTATCCGTCTCTGAGGGCTTTGTCAAAACAGTTGCCAGGGGAGTACAGCTGCGCTACGCTCAGACCATTGTTTATCTTGTTAAGCCCTCGTAGCTCAAAGGATAGAGTTATCCCGTCCTAAGGGAGAGATGGGGGTTCGATTCCCTCCGGGGGCAGATACTTTAAGGACAACCGTCCGGTTTTCCTTAATATTCCTTTCCCTCAGCGTAAGGTCGTTCAGAAGTTATTTCGTTGATTAGCAGGCTAAGCCCTGCGGCCAATCAACTCACAATTTCTTCACTCGAAAATTTTCTGTGGGTTCTAGGAACTCCGCCAGTCGTCGGAGTGACGGATTCCCTCCGGGGGCACGATTGTTAGCAAATAGCTAATCGCAAATAGCAAATAGTGAAGCATTAAAAACAAACAAAGGAATCGAACCCGGGGATGGAGTGTTGCGAACTAGTATGTCGTTTTGAGTAGGGTGTATGTATTGATTCGATCATTGTTTCCGCAGTACACTCATTTGAGCAAGGGAGAGGCATAATTTAATTACTATTTATAGAAACGTTATGGGCTACCCAGGGCGAGAAGTTGGGATATCTGGAGATTTTATGGGTGAAATTGAGGCGGGAGAACCAGGACAAGCTGGTAGTGCTGGAGCCGCTAGAGACTTGCCACAGGACGAAAGAGCAGACCAAGAAGGGGTTGAAGCTAGCGAGTCCTCGTTGGATCCGGAGGCAGAAATGGACGAGAGTAATACGGAGGCCGCCTTTGCTGCAATTCGTAGTTTAAAAAACGAAGCGGAGATTCGAGCATTCTATGATGGGTATGTTGAAAGTATGAAGCCATACGTTCAACTATTTGAAGCAAGGACAGGCGAATCGTTCACAGCGGAGGAAGCAGCACACGAGAATCTCTCTCATGCTCTCAGCCATTACGATAGTACAACTCGAGACAGATGGACATCTGTTTTACCTCCAGAGCTCGCCGACTACTTAAGTAAAAAAACTCGGATGGCTGATCGCAAAGGTCCGGTAAAAAATGGAAAGGATAACCAAAGTTCGCATAGTTCTCCGGATCGTAAAGGGGGTTCCGAAGAAGAGCTGTCGAACATGTTTCACACTAATAAAGATGCCGCCGTTCAAGCTGTCGCCACTTTGACGACGAGTGGTGAAATTCAAGCGTTCTATGCGACGTTTGTTGAATCAATGAGACCGTATGCTGATTTAGTTGCTGAAAATTCTGGTGAGCCATGGTCCGCTGAACAGGCAGCTGCTGGCTTTCTTGCGTTCGCTCTTCAAAGGCATGATATGGAAACCCGAGACCGGTGGACGTCTGTTTTGCCTGAGGATGTCGGTGCCGCGCTTAAACGGATGCCACCAAACATGCAGGGTAACAGAAAGGGTCCAGTATAGTGGCTGACAAAACCAGTTACTCTGTTACGTAAATGAGTTTAAGTCGGGCTCTGTCATTAAGGTCTTGAGTTGCTGGTTCAGTATGAAAAAGGAGCATTTCAAACTCATACCCGCCGTTCACCTTTTCTTAATTAAGGATGGAAAGATATTATTGTTGCGTAGGTTTAATACAGGGTATGAAGACGGAAACTATAGCGTGCCCGCCGGGCATATTGATGGTGAAGAAAAAGCGACGAGCGCGATGACCAGAGAGGCAAAAGAAGAAGTGGGGATAGATATAAACGAAGGTCAGTTGCGTATGGCGCATGTCATGCATAGAAAATCCGACGAAGAACGAATCGATTTTTTCTTTGAGGCAACACAGTGGCAAGGCGAGCCGAAAAATATGGAGACGAACAAATGTGATGACTTGAGCTGGTTTTCAATAGACCAGCTACCGTCGAATATAATCCCTTACGTTAAAGCTGGCATAGAGAACTACAGAAATAAGCTTTCATTTTCCGAATTTGGCTGGAACGAAAGATGAGGTACTAGATTTTGCAGGAACGGCCTACTAGTCTCGTTCCACTTCAAAAACTTTTCTTTTCTAGCCATTTGCTATACGCTATTTGCGATTTGCCCTACGGGCCTGTAGTAAAGTGGTATTACGCTGCATTCGCATTGCAGAGGCGGGGGTTCGATTCCCCCCAGGTCCACCAAAAATAAATTGCTGGCGCTGTGCCAGCTTATTTATTTTTGATATGGTATGAGGGAATCGAACCCGGGAAAGGGCGCTGGGAAAACTCTAGTTTTCCCATGGCGGAATTATTCAAACCGAGGGGTTTGAAAGAAGAGCGGTAGCGACGAGGGTTCTAGGTCCGATATGTCGGACCGGATTCCCCCAGGTCCACCATTCGACTCGCTTCGCTCGCTCATGGCAAGCCATCCTCTGGCGAGTCGAATGCACTGAGCGTAACGAAGTGAAGCCGAAGTGCCGTCATTAAAACACCCCCAATCGAAGTGTCCTGTTGGAGCATTGCAGGGGTAAGGAGTTTTTATCCATTCGGGTTCTCGTTATGGTGCCTATATGTCTCCAAAAGTCCTCAAATTTAGAGCACACCTCGTTCCCCTTATTCTGAGTGGGAGTAAAAAAGTTACCTGGCGGTTATTCGATGAAAAACATTTACAGGTTGGAGATGAACTCGTGTTTCAAGACTCTGATACAGGGAAAGATTTTGCCACAGCAGAAGTTTTGGGAGTAAGAGAAAAAACATTAGGAAAAATTAGCTCTTTTGATTATCAAGGGCACGAGAAGTTTCACGATCAGGAAGACATGCTTCGGCACTACAAAGCCGCTTACGGGGAAAGGGTTGATTTGGATACAAAGGTAAAAATTGTTACCTTTAAGCTGGTTGAGAAACTCTGATTTAATTAAGTAGGTACTTGCATGGAGAGTGAACGCAGCACATTTCCTATCGGCGTAAATGCGGTTGTTATGCGCGACAACAGCATTCTTCTCGGGTTGCGTAAAAATTCTCATGGCAGCGGAACCTGGAGTCTCCCTGGTGGGCACCTTGAGCTCGGAGAATCAGTGGTTGACGCTGTTGCGCGTGAGCTTTTGGAAGAAACAGGACTTCGACCAAGACGATTTGTGTTTTCAGCAGTTGTGAATAATGTCGATAATAGCAGGCACTATATACAGTTCGCTTTTTTAGCCGAAGAAGTGACCGGAGAGCCAGAGGTGAAAGAGCCTGACCTTTGCGAATCTTGGCAATGGTTTCCTGCGCAGCAGTTACCAGAGAACCTTTTCCCTCCCCACAAACAGCTTATTGTTTCTGCTTTGAAGGGGGACCATTATACAGAAAGTTAAAGCATATAAATTTTATGGAAGAAAGAAAAAAAATTAATGTCGGTCTTATTTATGGTGGCAAGAGCGCTGAGCACGAAGTTTCACTGCGATCTGCGCGCAGTATTTATGAGGCGCTCGACAAAGACAGGTACAATGTTGTGCTCATTGGTATTAGTCACAACGGCCAGTGGTTACTTGCGAGTGAGGCAGCGCAACTTTTAACAGCCACGGCTGTCTCTGAAAAAGTCGGCACTCATGTTATTCCTGTTGAACAAGGGAACATGTCGCTTCGCGAAGTCGGCTCAGGTGAGGAACTTGGCACGCTTGATGTCGTCTTCCCTATTATTCACGGCACCGGCGGCGAAGATGGGAGCTTACAAGGACTTCTGGAATTACTGGACGTTCCTTATGTCGGCTGTGGTGTTCTAGGTTCTGCAGTAGGTATGGATAAAGATGTTGCAAAACGTCTCATGCGTGACGCTGGCATTGCCGTTGCAAATTATGTAGCCGTGCGCGCCAATGAATCCTGGGAAGGAGAACTCGATGCCATTGCCGCGACACTGCACTACCCGTTATTTGTGAAGCCGGCAAACCTCGGATCTTCTGTTGGGGTGCAAAAAGTAAAAGATCGTAGCACTTTGAGTGCAGCGGTTGTTGAAGCGTTCACTTTTGATACCAAAGTGCTCATAGAAGAATGTATTGAGGGGCGTGAAATTGAAGTCGCTGTTCTTGGGAACGCCGATCCCAAAGCGTCACTTCCTGGTGAAATTTTGCCGCACCACGAGTTCTATTCATACGAAGCCAAATACATTGATGAAAACGGCGCATCGCTCTCCTTGCCAGCTGCATTATCCTTCGAAGAGCAGCAAGAAGTGCAACGCGCAGCTTGTCGCGTGTTCACTACGCTCGAGCTTTATGGCATGGCTCGGGTTGATTTCTTTTTTACCAAAGATGGCCGATGGATTTGTAACGAAGCGAATACCGCGCCCGGGTTTACTTCCATAAGTATGTATCCAAAGCTGTGGGAGCTTTCCGGTGTGCCGTTTAATGAATTGGTTGATCAGCTTATTGAGTTGGCTTTTGAGCGTAAGAAGGTGGAACGTAAACTACGAAGGCGTTATAACAAGCGATAAGCAGACGAGTATTTGTTGGTAGCTCTCTTACAATTGCCAAATACAGCAGCTTTCTATAGGATAGCAATGTGAGCTGTACCTTTCGCAAACTCGCCCCAGGGGTGAGCTTTTGTTCAACTGGACTCAACGCATATGCAAAAATCGCTTAACAGAGTGCAAGATGCCTTTCTTCGGCTAGTACGCAACCGGGCGTATTCTCATGCATACAATGCTTTGAAGCAAATGCATCCTGCCGATTTGGCTCAGTTGCTTCCTTATCTACAAAAACGAGAACAGCAGTGGTTTGCCGAGAGTCTTCTCAAGACCAGGAAACTTGCTGGAGTAGTTAGTGAAATAGACGAGAATTTAGTTCTCGATTTTTTAAACCTCATTCCCGGTGAAGAATTTGTAACGGCACTCCAAGAAATTAACGCCGATGACGCCGCTGACCTTATTACGCTTTTACCTGAAGATCGGCGGCAGGTCATATTAGAGCGACTTTCCGGACCGCAGAAGAAAGCAGTAGGGAAACTTCTCGGCTACGCTCCGAACACTGCCGGAGGTATCATGAGCCCCGACTTTGTTTCGCTGCCGCAGACCTTGACTGCAGGAGAAGCAATAGAAAAGTTACGAGCGCGTGCTATTACCGGAAGCGAAGAAATTTATAACATTTACATTTGCGACGCCGAAGACCAGTTGGTCGGCGTCGTTTCTTTTAAAGACCTCGTTCTTTCACCCGTTGGTAAAACATTAGGAGACATCATGGAGCATGACCCGGTTGCGGTCAGGCCGCATGCCAACCAGGAGTTTGTGGCCGACCTTATTGCGCGCTATAACCTGCTCTCTCTGCCGGTCATTGACGAAAATCATCGGCTCGTTGGTCGCATTACGGTTGACGACGCTATCGACGTTTTGAAAGAAGAAGCAACAGAAGATATCTACCACCTGGGAAACCTCGGCCAAGAAGATCACATCTCAACTCCTGTATTAACTTCAACAAAGCAACGTGTACTTTGGTTGCTCATTAACCTGGCGACGGCCATCCTCGCAGCCGCTTCTATCGCAATTTTTAGCGATACCATTTCAAAGTTCGTTATACTGGCCGCGCTCATGCCGATTGTTTCCGGCATGGGAGGTAACGCAGGAACGCAGTCGCTGACGGTTGTGGTGCGGGGGTTGGCGCTCGGCGAAGTCGACTGGAGTTTGGCGCTTAAAGTTGTTTGGAAGGAACTATCGGTTGGGTTACTCAATGGTATCATTCTCGGCATTGTTATTGGTGTTCTTACCTTTATTTGGTATCACAACTTGGCCTTAGCATTGGTCATGACCTTGGCTATGGTTGGTAACCTTATTATTGCCGCTTTGGCCGGAGCGTTTATTCCGCTCCTTCTCAGAAAAATGCATCAAGACCCAGCCCTTGCTTCCAGTATCTTTGTGACAACCGCAACTGACGTCGGTGGCTTCGTCCTCTTCCTTGGGTTAGCCACAGTGTTTATCCAACTCATTATTAAATAGTTCGACATGGACGCGCTCGTCGTGCGGGATTTGAAAAAAAGTTACAACGGTATCCCGGCCCTCGACGGGATTTCTTTTCAGATTAATGAGGGAGAATTTTTTGGGTTTCTCGGCCCCAATGGTGCAGGTAAGACGACGACTATCGGCTGTACGGTTGGCCTAGTAACCCCAGACGGCGGGTCTGTAGAAGTTTTTGGGCATAACGTGGTTAGCGAATATCGCACTGCGCGTCGCCTCATTGGTCTTTCACCACAAGAATTTAACGTTGATATTTTCCGTCACCCTTGGGAAACGTTAATTAATAACGCCGGCTACTTTGGCATACCGCGAAGCATCGCCAAAGAGCGCGCTGAACGGTTACTTCGCCGCCTTGGTCTTTGGGAGCATCGTTTCAAGCGTTTCCAAAGTTTGTCTGGCGGCATGAAACGCAGGGTCCTGTTGGCAAAGGCGCTTATACATGAGCCGAAACTTTTGATTCTTGATGAGCCGACCGCTGGCGTCGACGTTGAGCTTCGGCACTGGCTTTGGAATGAGCTAAAAAGAATACAGAGTAACGGTACAACAATTTTGTTGACCACTCACTACTTAGAGGAAGCTGAACAGCTCTGCGAACGATTGGCTATCATTACGCATGGGAAGTTGGCGCTTGTTGAAAAAACAAGTGACCTTTTGAAGCGGTATGGTGAGAAAAAACTTGAGGAGATTTACCTGCAAATCACCGACAGCGGAGATAAAGCAGAAGACGGTAACGCACCAGCAATATGAACTGGGTTGGACTTGCCACGCTTTACTGGCGCGAAATTCGTCGAACCTTTCAGGTTTCGATGCAGACGATTTTCCCGCCTATCATTACGTCTCTTTTGTACATTCTCATTTTTGGGAACGTTCTAGGATCTCGTATTCAAGAAATTTTACCCGGAGTGAGTTACATTGATTTTATGATTCCGGGCCTCCTCATGATGAACGTAATCTCTGCCAGCTTTTCAAGTAGTTCGGCGGTTATTTATATTGGTAAGTTACAAAACACCACTTCAGAACTTTTAGTTGCACCACTTTCCTATTTAGAAATTGTTTTAGGGTTTGTGCTAGCGGCGACAACACGGGGTTTAATTGTTGGGATGGGCGTTTATGGCGTGGCTCTCTTTTTTACGACCGCAACCTTCGCGCATTTTTGGATGTTTCTCTATTTTGTTCTGGCGACATCACTCCTCTTTGGTGCCGTTGGGGCGATGGTGGGGCTCTGGGCAGAAACGTTTGATCACGTTAATTTACCGAATACGTTTGTTTTGCTACCCCTCTCATTTTTTGGTGGGGTGTTCCATTCTATTAGACTGCTGCCGAGCTGGATGCAGACGCTGAGTCAAGCAAATCCCGTTTTTTACATGGTAAATGGCATTCGCGCGAGTATGATTGGTACTGCTGACGTGCCGATGTATGTATCAGCAATCGTCGTGCTACTCCTTGCTGCTGTCAGTTTGACCTTTTGCGTTCGACTTTTTCAAAAAGGATACAACTTGCGGAGTTAGTGTAAAATCTTGTGGGGTTTTTGCGGCGGTGCTAAGGTACCGTCGTTTGCTTTTAGTGTCCGGGAAGATGTACTAGACAGGTCTTTACCAGAGGAATAGGAGGAAGTTGGGTCATGAAAGAGTTTTTGTTGCCAATGTATCTCGTGGGTATGGGTACAGGGAGCGGTTCGACTCTTGCGGCCATAGAATTGGCGACCAAGGAAGGCGGTCCTTTGCATGGACTCGTCAGGATGGTCCTCGCAATCGCCACCAACGCCGAGGCCGGCCTCATCAAGAGGTTGACCGATCTTGGCATGGAGGAAGGCGAGAACCTTCTGGTCATGCCGTACAAGAAGGAGAAGTCCGAACAGTGGGGTCGGGACATTCTCCGGCGGTGCCGCGCATTCGGCGCAAATCAGTTCGGACTTTTCGGCTGTGTCCCGACGGTACCAGAGTCATGCATTGAAGCACTGATTACCGACGGCGTGCGCTGCACAAACCAACATCCTGCGTGACCGAGAGAGTTCGGTGGCGTCGGCATGATTGGGAAACGCGCAGTGGCGGCGCAGCTCCTTTTTGAGAGGATGTTGCCTCGCGGGAACGACTTCACCGCTGCTGCCGTTTGCCAAGAGTTGGATCCCGCTGTCGACGGCGGGCGCGTTCTTCACTACGAGCGCTGCCCTATCCTCGACACCGACGACGCTGAATCGCTTCAGAAGCGGCTGCTCACGATCGAGCACAAGGTGCAGATCGAAGCGCTGCGTCGAGCAGCACTCGGTGAGCTCATTCCTGTCGAGTATCCTTCGCCAGTGAAGGCGGGGGAAGAAACTCGCTGTCGCTGGGCGAAAGAGGCGGCATTTGCTTTGTACCGCGAGGGCATTCCGTACCGGAAGTCTCTTGCTCAGATCTGGGCGCAGCAAGCCGCTCTATAGGAGACACAAGATCATGAGAATCGGAATCATTGATGGAGGTGGCCGTGGAGCCGCCATAGCGAACGCGCTTTACAACACGGGTCGCAGGACTCGTGATGTAACGCACGTTTACAACATTGGTCGCAGTGTGGTCGGCGGATACTTCGCCGGCTCGGCGCCGACGATCAACCCGAACGACGACGAGGCCATCGCGGCCTACGTCAGGAAGATGAAGATCGACATCATCATTCCGGCACGCGACGCGGAACTCTGCGCTGGTCTCGTCGATCGTCTGACGGCGCGCGGTATCACCACGGTCGGCCCAACGGCTGAGGCGGCTCAGCTTGAAGGAAGCAAGGGTTTCTTTGCCGACCTCTGTGCTACGGTCGGAATTCCTTCCCCAGCGTCGATCGTCTGTACCAGTACAGCTCGGGCATCCTCGGCTGTGCGTCTTCTACACCGTCGGTTTGGTCAACTCCCCGTTGAGAAAGCTGATGGGCTGTGGGATGGAAAGGGAGTAGTCGTTCCAGAGACCCTCGACGAGGCCGATGCAGCAATCGCGATGCTGATGGCTGGCGGCAAAGATGTCGTCATTCAAGAGCGTCTCGACGGAGTCGAGTTCTCTTTCTTTGCTCTTTCAGACGGGAAGGTTGCAGTTCCGGTCGGGTCGGCCATTGACTACAAACGCCTTCTCGACGGCAGCATTGGTCCGAATACGGGCGGCATGGGAGCGGTGTCGCCAGTTCCGTTCGTGACCAAGATTCTGGAAGATCGAGTGATGAGAGAGGTCGTGCGTCCGCTCCTGTGGGTGATGGCCCGCCGGGGTACGCCATGCCGCGGTATCATCTATTGCGGGATGATGTTGACCAAAGAGGGGCTGAAGGTCCTCGAGGTGAACGTGCGTTTTGGTGATCCCGAGGCGCAAGGTCTCCTTCCGCGGCTCGATCAGGTAAACGGTGCGACCTTGGCTGAGCTGCTCGTCGCCACCACCAAGGATGGTGAGCTCGAAAAGCTCAGCGTCCGCCTGCGGCCGGAGGCCGCAGTCTGTGTGGTGATGGCGTCCGCGGGATACCCCGAGGCGCCGAGGGAGGGTGATCCCATCCAGGGGCTTATCACGAACGTGGAGGGCACCGAAGTCTTCCACGCCGGCACCAAGCTCGCTGACGACAGGCGAACTTTCCTCACCGACGGTGGGCGCGTTCTCGACGTCGTCGGGTTCGCCCCGACGGTTTTCGAGGCACGTAAGCGCGCCTATGCTCGCGTCGATACCATCAGCTGGGATGGTGAGCAGCACCGTCATGACATCGCCGAAGACATAGCCGCCTAGCTTGGCGGCGTAACACACACAAAGGAGGGTTCAAACAGAACACAAGGAGGGAAGGCGGCGTTGTCACAGGGCAACGCCGTTTTTCCATGAGGAATATTTTGTGACTTTTCTTAGAAAAGTTTTTAGAAAAGGATATAACTTGCGGAGTTAGTACGGGATTGGTCAACTTTAAACGGTTGACTTTTTTTGCAAAAAAGAGAAGAGTAGTTTGGTTCCACACGTTCAAGACAGGGGAGGTAAACCCATGGCCGATTGCATTACGGATATGCTGAAAGGACAAGACCTCGCTGGCTGCCGAATCGAGACCTGGATCAGTCTCGAGTGGCCGACAGATGCAGGGAAGAGCGAGCACGTTGAGTACTTTTCACTGGCGGACCGCAAGGTCGTTCAAGACCTTGCTACCTCTGAAGGGATCCCTCCGCATTTCAAGGAGGTGCAAGTTCTGACGGACGGATGCGGTTCCGGTCTCATTGTTGGCAGGAGTGCTCACCTGTCAGCGGGCGAGGCCGCAAGGGCAAAGATCCAACTCAACGCCAGAGCAAGACTTCGTTCCATCGATGTAATAGCACTGGGCCTTTCGACGGAGTGAGTACCATCGGAACGGACATCGCCGCCGGCCTTTAAGGCTAACGCAGCAATTCGACTCAAGGAGGGTCAAACAGAACATGAGGAGGGAAGGCGGCGTTGTCACAGGGCAACGCCGTTTTTCCATGAGAGGAATTTTGTCCATTTCTTTGTGCGGGCAAAGAAATGGACGAAAGAAAGCCCGCCCCGCATCGACGCTCCAGGTCGGCAGTCATTCCGAAACAAACACGGCGGCAATGAACTCGCCTTCAGCTCAAACAGCATTGCCGCTCAGTCGTGTTCGTTTCGTCTGTCTGTTCTCCCCGGTCGATGAGGGGGTGTTGCAGAGTCCAAATCCCATAGGATCGGCGTCAGAGCTTGCGATGGAAGTGAGTGCTCTAATCTTTTAGGAGACGGTCGTGGTAATGCGAACAGGGTCTGTGGCGTTTGCTAGTTGTTGATAATTTTTGACTTGCAGTTTTGCCTTTTGATTTTTGAATTACTACTTACCTGTGCAGCCCGAGGACGTTATGTTTGAAAATTTAAAACAATGTTTTTTAAGTGAACAAAAAATGAGCACGACGGTTATCGTGCGTAAAGCTTATAGCGTATAACGTATAGCTTATTTTATTCCCATTCCGTCGTCGCTGGCGGTTTTGAGGTGATGTCGTAGAGAACGCGGGTTGCGCCTTTTACTTCGTTTGTTATGCGCCAGGAAAGACGTGCTAGAAAAGCGTGCGGTAATTGCGCCCAGTCTGCGGTCATGATGTCTGAAGAAGTGATGATGCGGACCACCACGGGATAAGCATAACAGCGTTCGTCCCCAGTAACACCGACTGTTTTTTGACTGAGCACCTGTGCAAAGTAGTGATAAAATTCATCTTCTTTTTTCACGCGGTGAATTTCTTGGCGCACAATTAAATCTGCTTCACGCACAATGCGCAATTTTTCTGGCGTAACCTCGCCCGCAATGCGTATGGCGAGACCCGGCCCCGGGAAGGGTTGTCGCCAAACGAGCGCCTTTGGTAGACCCAGTGATTCTCCAAGTTCGCGTACTTCGTCTTTGAAGAGGTCACGTAGTGGCTCAATTAACTTCCATTTGATTCCTTTCGGAAGACCGCCCACATTGTGATGTGATTTAATAACGCGTGCTGTTTTACCGCTCGCGGCTCCTGCAGACTCAATGACATCTGAGTGAATAGTCCCTTGGGCGAGAAACGTTGGACGCGGGTGTATATTTTTGACGGCTCGATCAAACGTGCGAATAAATTCTTTGCCGATAATTTTTCTTTTCTGTTCCCCGAAGGTAACACCCTTAAGTTTACTTAGAAATTGTCGCTCTGCATTAATGTAACGGACGCGACAACCGAGTGTAGAGAGGATTGCGTGCACCTCATCTGGCTCGTTTTGCCGCATGAGTCCTTGGTTTACAAAAATCGCAGTCAACTGTTTTCCGATTGCGCGGCTGATGAGCGCTGCTGTTACTGTGGAGTCAACACCTCCAGAAACCGCAGCAACAACTGGTTCGTTGCCGACGGTACTTTGAATAGTTTTAATTTTTCGCTCCACAACATTTTTAATGTCCCAGTCTTTTTTGCATTTGGCGACAATAAAAAGAAAGTTTTTTAGTAGCGTCATGCCGTAATCGGTGTGTTCAACTTCAGGGTGAAACTGAATGCCATAAAGCTTCTTTTTTTCGTTTGCAATTGCCGCGTCGGGAGAATTGTCGGTCGTCGCTATATGGGTGAATCCTAACGGCAGTTTAGTGACAATGTCACCGTGCGACATCCAAACACGCGAGCGCTCAGGAATATTTTTAAAAAGTGGTGTTGCTTTTTCTAGGCGGAGCGTCGCCGGACCGTATTCTCCCTTTTTTCCCCGTCCGACTTCTCCGCCGAGCTTATGCGCCATGAGTTGCATGCCGTAACAAACACCGAGAACAGGAATGCCGAGTTGGAAAAGCTGCTTGCTGTAGCTCGGCGCGCCGGTAGTGTAGACAGAATTTGGCCCACCTGAGAGCACAATAGCGCAGGCGTTTTTCAGTTTTGAAGTGGGTGTGGTAAAAGGAACGAGTGTCGCCTCTACTCCCAGCGAACGAATACGCCTACCAATGAGGTGGGAGTACTGTGAACCGAAGTCAATGACGTACACCATGGGGAGTTGAATGGTAACTTATTTGATAAACGTTGCAGCGAATGCGTTATCGATGCACGTTTTAATTTCTTGCTCAGAAAAAACTTTGTTGTTTTTTAGAAATTCTAATTCTTTTTCCAGGTTCGTTTCATACATTTCTGGGCCGTCAGTATTGATGGTCAATTTGACCCCAGCAGCAAACAGTGTGCGATATGCTTTTTTAAGCTCGGCAAGATTTTTAAATACCCCCACCTTAAGGTTTGAAGTGGGACAGGCTTCAAGAGCTATATTTTTTTCGGCGAGCAAGTTCATCAGTTTTGGATTGCGGTATGATTTGACCCCATGACCGATGCGCATAGGTTCAATTTTTTTCACCACAAATTCCATTTCTTTGAGAGATCCTTCCTCGCCCGTATGAATCGTAACCCCGAGCCCTTTCTTTTTTGCTTCTCTGAACAAGTCGACATACTGGCTCATTCTGAAAGTTTGTTTTTGTGGGCCAGCGATATCGATACCGATAATGCCTCGATGCTGGTATTTGAGCGTTTTTTGATAAATGATTTCGTTTTGTTCAAAGGTGAATTCACGATCGAGCATGAGAATGATGCCGGCGCGAACGGTCGGGTATTCGAGCAGTGCTCGTTCGAGCCCGCGGATGGCAGCATGAATAATGTGATCGAGATCGCGCTCGCCGTTACGGTTACGCTTCATGGGGTTGAAGCGAATTTCGTGGAGCACAATGTTATGTGACCGATATGCTCCGCCAATCGTTTGATGCACAGCTGGCTCCATGGCTACTGGTGAAGATTGAATGAGCTCAGTCCAGTGGTATTTGGCGCGATCAATCTCTTTCAAACTTTTATAATTGCGTTTGACGGTTACCATGTCTTCAAACTCCCAGTAGTTTTTCGTGGGAAGACGAATCCCTTGGTCATGCGCGAGCGTCCAAAGTACAGCCGCATCTACTGCGCCCCCCATGTGCGTGTGCAGTTCAGCCAAAGGAATTCTTTTTGCGGTTGGTAAATGTTGTTCGTTTGGCATACTAAGCAGTATAGTTTGGCGCCTGTCGTTCGATAATAATTGAGTGTGGATGACTTTCGGCTCGTCCTGCAGGCGTGATACGTATGAAGCGGGCTTTTTTCTGGAGCTCAGGAATCGTTTTTGCGCCGCAGTACCCCATGCCAGATTTGAGACCACCGGCGATATGGAAAAGGATGTCGGAAACGCCGCCCTTGAAGGGGACAATGCCTTCAACTCCTTCTGGCACATATTTCGCGGCACCCTTTTGCCCATAGCGGTCTGAGCTCTGGCCGTTTTGCATAGCACCCAAAGAGCCCATGCCGCGGTAGCGTTTGAATTGTTTCTTATTGATAGTAATAACATCTCCAGGTGCTTCACTTGAACCGGCGAGCATGGAGCCAAGCATGACTACCGAGGCGCCAGCGGCCAGCGCCTTGACGACATCACCAGAATAACGAATGCCGCCATCTGCGATTACTGGAATGTTTTTCTTTTTGGCGACCGCGGTGATCTCCATAATGGCCGTGAGTTGTGGAACACCCACACCAGCAACAATGCGGGTGGTGCAAATAGCACCTGGTCCGACGCCAACTTTCAGCGCATCGGCGTAGGGGAGAAATGCTTTGGCTGCTGCGGCCGTTGCAATGTTACCGATGATCAATTCAGCTCGCAGTTTTCGTCTAAAAATTTTCATGCTCTGAATAACATCTGGTTTGTGAACATGTGCTGCGTCAACAGCAATAACGTCAACCCCCGCTTTGTCGAGCGCGAGCGCCCGTTCGAGATCATGCGGCCCGACAGCAGCACCAACGCGTGCCTTCTTTTTTTTCACTGCCTGCACCATTGTAACCTGTTCGGCAGTTGTGCAGTTTCTGTGCAGGATTCCTAGCCCGCCGATGGCATCCAAAGCTATTGCCATCCGGCTTTCGGTGATTGTATCCATGGCTGCAGAAATAATAGGCAAAGCAAGACGCAGCTTTTTTGTAAGCCGCGTTTCAATGCTCGCCTCTCGTGGATTAATGTTCGAGAGCTGAGGAACCAGGAGGACGTCGTCGAAGGTGATACCTAAAGGAATGTCCATAGTGATAATGTATGGGCGTAGTATATATGAAAACCGGCTGTTCGCACAGCCGGTTTTCGACTCGTTTATCCTATAGGGGACCCAGTAGCGTAGCTATTGAGATGCTCCGTCGAAACCGTAACAATTTCGGACCAGCTATAATCAAGTGCGTTAAAGACGTCTGCCGACAGGAATAGTCGTTTCTGGTTGTCTTGCAGTAAATAGATTCCCGGGTCTTTGTCAGTTTTTATCAGATTCGCGTTCGGATAGGCGTTGATATCAAGTGCGTCAACGACGGCAACATTGCCCCATTGATTCTGTGGGTATGAAACAAACGCAGTTGGCGATGGCATGTTAATTTTTAACCACTGTCGCTCCTTACGTGTGTAGATGAAGTAAATCGTAGCGTCTTCAGGCGTGCGTACGAGACGTGATTCTGGATAACGGTCGAGCGTTGTTTGCGATACTGTTTTAATTTGGTTGTAGTGGTAGTCGTATTTCTCGAAAGCTGTTGGACTTGTGATGTAGTGTCGGTATCCGTTGGCATAAATAGCATAGACCGCAGGACTCTCCGCTGTTTTAAACAATGCTACAGCTGGTGTGTAGCCAGTAGTACTTGCACCAAGAACGGTACCGTGTGTGGTGCTGTCATTATTCGTACCAGAGCCTGCGGGCGGCGTTGGTGCGCCAGTTAGTGGCACGTCATCAACGGAGCAGCCTGGTGGGAGAGGTGCGTAATAAAGTGAAGTTGGCGCGTCAAACTTAAACACTGAGTACGGTCGTGATCGCTCTGCAAAGTAAATATTGAGTTCATGAACACCCTCTGTCAGAGAGACATCTTTTGTTCCATTTGCGCCCCGGTAAGAGTTGCCGAGGTTGATGAGTAAATTACCGTCGATGTAGAGCCAGGCGTCGTTGTTCGCAGTAACTTTAAACGTATACGTTCCTGTTGTCGGCACCACGATGCCTGATCGCCAGTGGGTGGCGAAGTGAAATGGATCGCCAGCTTTGCCGGTGTTAACCGGCATAAAGTTATCGCCAAAGTTTATATTTTGGTCAACGCGTGAAAATACAAAATAGTCCTTGCCGTACCAGTAGTTATTTGGACCTTCTTCAGTTGTGTAGGCATAGATATTTCCTTGTATACCCGGATCGCTTTCTGCCATGTTGTAGTACTGACCATAGAAACCTTTTTCGTGCTGAACAATATTTTTGTCGCAGACCGGTGTCGTTTCCGCGCGCACGGTCATACCGCTCGCGAGTGTTGCGAGGAGAGTAATGCCAATGAAAATTCGCCCGCAGGCGTTACTGCGCTTATACATAGCAAAAAATTAGACGGTTCATTACGTAAAAAATTACGTAATCGAGTAAGATAGCAGGTTTCGGCCGTTCTGTCAACCGTAGCGGCGAGGACATCCCTCGTCAGTTGATACAAGGGTAAGTGTTTTAGATAAGTAATGACGGGGTGAACTGAAGATTTCTGGTGAGGAAAATCTGAAGCAAAATTCCCTCATGGGGTAGCGCAGGAGTTTGCGCCTGAGCTATTGCAGGGGCATACCCTATGCTCAATATTGAAATGAGCGTAAGGAGAATAAATTTTTCAGAGCGTAAACCTTTCTTCTCTAAAAAGAATGACACCACTAGCTTATTTAAGTCATTTTAGCTCGGTTGCTGATAATCTTTGTATTGTTCAAGCTCAGGATTTTTTGAGTTAAGAATTTTATCCGCTGTCATGCGGGATATGTTAAGCGATTGCCACTTCGAAAAATAGTGAGAGTCGCCATTGTTAGCACGGAGGTATAACTCACGAGCGAATCCTTTTCTCAAGTCCTCGTTCGGTATGTTTAACACCTTGATCGTATCGGGTATAGCATCACTTGAGAGGCGGCTCAAGTAGTAAATATCAAGTTTCCCGGTGGTAACGAACCGCTCAATATTACGACGCGCGATAAATGCATCTGGATTAAGAAAGTTTATGGCCGCCAGAAACAAAGCAATTGCAGTGAAAACATGAAAAGCAAAAGTGTTTTCTCTTTTATCTTTATAGATTTTATAGAGCAATAAACAAAAGATAATCGCTAACAAAATAATAAATGAATGGCTATACAATCGTAGGGTTGTAAAGCCGTAGGCTTCCTCGTAGAACGATAAGCGCATAAAAGCAGACGCCATGGTTAAAATTACCTGGATTACCAGCGCGGTGCTTAGTATCTTGAACCCCAGTGTGTGCCCAGTGTCTTTTTTCTTGGCAATGTATTTTTCAGTGGTGAGAAGCAACAACAGAGAGATCATTGCTACTGCTATAAGTTCAAAAAAGCCGCGTCGTGCATACTCGGCATAGGTAAAGCCCTGAGAAGAAATGTTGCTTTCTCCACCAAAAAGGTACGTTAGTTGAACGACAATAAAAATGAAAAATAGAACGTTGACCGAACCAAGCAGGATAGAACTTTCTATATGTCCAACGCTACGACCTGCACGAGTTAGTTGCGCAGCATTTTGCTCCCCCTTTTCTTCTCGAAAAGTGTAGGAATATGCGCCAATATAAACAAGGGTAGCGATCAAAACTAACACAGACCTTAAAATCGTTTCCGGCTTAATATTAATAGTGATTAAATCGGAAACGTATTTTTGAAAAATCAAATCCGCAGATGAGAAGAGCAATACAAAAACAACCAGAACGGGGGTCGCCATTACAACGCCTCTCACAACCTGTGATAAAACTTTTTGTTCCTTAGATACTCCGGGTAGTGAGAATAAATTGGACAGTGTTTGGAGTAGTGGTCGAATAAAACTCAATGGTAGGAAAAATATCTTTATATAATCTCTCATCCAAAATGCTTTCATCTTCCCACCGAAAGACACCTCGGCAATGAGAAGCAGCAACAACAATGAAGCGACCACGTTAAGGAATATAAGTAAGTAGCTGGAACGGACGAGAACCATTGCGCTGAAAAACATGAGTGGTATCAAAAGCCAATACACCTCTTTGCTCATCTGTTTCTTCAAGAAGTGTGCGATAGTAAAAAGCCCAACTACAATAAGAAAGATATAGAGCGGGAAGGCAATCCCCGGGACCTTGGCATAGAAAAAGTAATCAAAAAGCAAACCGAGGACCAAAGATACCCCGACTACTACTCCTGCTTTGGTTAAAGTATTATATTGTGAATTTTGTATATCCATAAAATGTAATTAACGAACATCTCACCAAGCTACCCTCAAGGGCTTTTGCTCGCTTTCGCACGGAATAATTTTTGAACGACCTTGACGGAGGGAAAATCCGCCGCCGTTCCACTATGGCGGACAGCCTTTACTCAAAATGTCTGGCGTTAGCCAGCCGTAACTTTAGTGAAGGCTGGTGCCCTCGGCAGGAATCGAACCTGCAACCTTATGGGTAGAAACCATACGCTCTATCCAATTGAGCTACGAGGGCATATTTAGCGAACTATTTTAACGGAACGGTCACTGCATTGAGCCCCGATGTTGCAATCGGGGCCCCGACACGAAACCGTCGTCGGGGCTACGAGGGCGCACGGCGGGAAGTATATAGGAATAGCAGAGGAATACCAGTCTAATGAGCTATTATTTATTTTTGCCAATACCTCGTCGGCTTGCCGCGAAGATGTCATATACTGAGGCAAAAATATCCCTCGTAGCCGAGTTTGACTCGGCGAAGTGGGATTACCTAGTTTTCCCGTGAAACTGTTCGTGAACGTGACGCAGCTGTTGGTCGGTGAGGTGCGTGTAAATTTGCGTTGTGGTTACTGAAGCGTGACCAAGAAGACTCTGCACTGACCGAAGATCAGCACCGTTAATAAGAAGGTCAGTGGCGAACGAGTGGCGGAGCGTATGCGGGCTCACTTTTTTTGTGATGCCGGCAACCTTGGCGTAGCGGCTGACGATGCGTTCAATACTGCGTGGTGTTAGTGGTGCGCCGCCCTCTTTGCGCTCGCGTTCCGTTTGTTTTGTCTTGGCGCGATCGTGGCGAATAAAAAGATAGGGCGAGGCGTCATGTCGCGCTTCAATATAAGAGCGAAGCAGCGCACGAGCGTCAGAAGAAAGAAATACCACGCGCACCTTGCTACCCTTACCACGAACGCTGAATTCGGTGAGTGTATGCGCTTTGGTGTCGCGCAGGTTCACTTGGTCAATTTTTAAGTTTGCCAACTCAGAGACGCGCAGACCAGTTGAAAATGTTGATGCCAGCATCGCTTGGTCGCGTAGCATGAGAATTTTGGGCTGCTTCACGAGCGTTGGCGCGTTAAGTAGGCGTTCTAGTTCCGTGCTACTTAGAAATTCAATGGAGCGATCTGGCATTTTCATGAGTTCAATTTTCTCTGGCGCGAGACTCGTGACATCGCGCTTCGCTAGATATTTCAAAAATGAGCGCAGAGCAATGAGATGGTAATTCTGTGTATTTTTTTTAAGCGACTCACCCCGCGCATCAGTTAAACGATTCAGCCATAGGCGATATTGCCGTATCAGCTCCGCGGATAGGTCTTTCGCATTTTTACTGCCACGTTCCTCGGCCCAGGCAACAAACCGATCAAGGTAGAAACTATAATTGCGAATAGTCGCCGCGCTGCGGTTTCTTTCTATTTCTAAATATTCTAAAAATTCTTTGCGATAACGTTCGAGGTCGGCCATAGCAGTATTGTACGACACAACAGAGTGTGTGGCTACTTTACATCGAAGATGACTTTGCGTTGATGCAGTGTTGCGTCGTGAGGAAGGAATAGTGCTGCGCGACGTGGTGTTGCTATTTTTGGCTGGCACGGTCGAGGGTTACTATTCAACACGTTATTAGGTCTATATCCTTTCACTCCTGAAGTTTACTGAAGGACATCTCCACAAGAAGAGGGCAAGAAGTTTGACCGCTCGTTTTCCGTCGCACACTACCGTGACCCATAAACCAATGGTGTTCGAGCGACATCACAAGGCTAGTATCTCTCGAAGTGAAGCCATGATCGTGTCTGCATAAGCTGGATACAAAAAGCTGTGAATATTGAGAGAAAAAGAAAAAGACCCCCCGGCGCAGAGAAAAAATTTGCGCCGAAGGGTCGAGGTGATCGAGGATCAAGTCCTCAATTCGATCGAATGAATTGTGCTGTTACTACTGCACAAACGCGGACGCTCCTCCATAGCGTTTGTCTGTGTCGCCTTCTGCAAAACTAATATCGTAATCGAGTCGGCCGTTACGGATGCGCCAGTGGGCAGCCCCATAGAAGGATAAACCGGAGCCGCCGTAGTTACGGCGGAGGCGGAAAGACCACACTTACCCGACGAAGAGCAGCCCGCCCGAATAGTCGCAGTACCCAAGCTCCAGGTACGACCTGCCGCTGACACTAATCCTGCTGTCGCGCGGGCCGAAGAACAACGACCCGCCGGACCGCCACTGGAGTGCGGCCATGTCATAGAGAAGAGTCATTCTGTCCCGCGCGAGCTCAGCCGGGTACATGACCTGGCCGATCGAGCTGTCGACACCACCAGTCAGAAGGAAACCCTCGTAAAGGTCCTCCATCTGCTCGCGCTGGGCGTTTATCGACCAGCCCTGCAAGGGATTCGGGAAGTATATCCCGACGACGGGACCTCCCCTCATGCGCTCGACGAGTCGCTCGTGACGGCTGCCCTCGACAATCGAGACCTGCTCGATGAGGTCCCCTTCGATGTTCTGACAGAACTTCCGGGCGGGGAACCGGGTCTCGTAGCTGCGGCCGACCGCAGGAAGGAAGGTCTCCTTCAATGCGCGACCGTAGTCCGACACGTCGAACTGCGGGATCACGATCGGGAGGTGCACGGCCTTGAGGATGTTGGCAATGCTCGGCGTGCTCGCGATCTGCGCAAGCAGTGCCTCACTCTTGCACTTGAAGCCGGCTTCGCCGAGAGCGAGCAGGCTCTCACCCTCGAAGGTGGACGACAGTCGTCCCCAGGGAGCGGTGTAGTCACACGCTGCCTGATCGGGGTTGTAGGTGAAGTCCGGTGCGCAGACAGCGGCCTTGATCCTCGTAGAAACAAGGCGTTGACCATTGTCCTCGTTGAAGAATATGGCCTCTTGCTCCCGATCTTCGTCGATCATTGATGTATTCATCTTCTTCGTTCCTCTTCTCCACTAGCCGCCCAAACAGGACGGGTTACAAACAAACCTCAAAAACGAACAGGTTGTTACAGAACAATCAAAAAAGCTCTCCACCCGAGGGTGAAGAGCTTTCGTGCAAGTATCTAATAAAAAGCTACGCGCAAGACAACTCTCCACCCTTTCGAAGGGTGAGCAAACTAACCGTAAGAAGAGTTAGACTTGGCAATCGGTACATATTAATTAATGAAAAGTTACCACTCAACCTATTCAGCGTCAAGACGCGCGCGGTTTTCCGTTTTCTTGACATTCTCCCTCTTTTCAACTACACTCTCGCCACTACTTAGTTACTTACTATATTTAATAAGCGCGAACGCTCGGTCGGGGGAACACCCACTCTTGGCGTCTCGTAAGTGAAAAAACACCACTATGTTAGATAAGAAAGCCAAAGACCGTATTATTAAAAAATATCGGACCCACGACTCGGACACCGGTTCAAGTCAAGTCCAGATCGCCATTTTGACGACGGAGATTAAGGAGCTCACGGGGCATTTAAAGACGCACCGCAAAGACCACTCGTCCCGTCGCGGGCTTTTAAAAAAAGTTGGCGAACGACGTCGGTTGCTACGCTATCTCGAGCACGAAGATCCGAAAGGTTTTGAAGAGCTCGTGAAGCAATTGAAACTAAAGATTGCCAAGCGCTACGACCAGAAGACCATTGAAGCTGCAGAGGCCGCACACGTTGCGGAGCTTGAAGCTGCAGAAGAAGCGGCAGAGGTCGGCGAAGACGATTTGGACGATGAAGCATAGGGTCCCCTTGAAAGAATGATTAAACATAAGGAACAAAGAGTTGGCGTGTTCATCGACGTGGCGAACATGTACCACTCAGCGAAGAACCTCCATGGTTCACGAGTAAATTTCAAAGAAGTTTTAGAAGCGGCTGTCGATGGACGACGGCTGATGCGGGCTATTGCCTACGCCATTAAATCGGACTCTGAAGAAGAGGTCAGTTTTTTCCAGGCGCTTGATAAATCTGGCTTTGAAGTAAAAACTAAAGATCTGCAAATTTTTCCAGGCGGCGCTAAGAAGGCTGACTGGGATGTCGGCATTGCCGTGGATGCTATTACCATTGCCCTCAAGCTTGATGTCGTAGTGCTAGTGACTGGGGACGGTGACTTTATTCCTCTGGTTGAGTTTTTGCAGTTTCAAGGGTTACTGGTTGAACTGGTTTCTTTTGGTGAGACAACTTCTTCAGGGCTCAGAGCCGTAGTTGATGACGTGACCGATCTCTCGGCTGACAAAAAACGATTCCTCATGCGTTCGCGTACTACACAGGCGACGTACCAGGAAGAAAAAACAAAAAGTACGTAGGCATTATTTACTATAACGCCGCTATCGATTGTGGGTGTTACTGGTAGCTACGTCATTCTCCCTGACCAAATGTTGGAGTGAACGATGTACCTACCATAAGCGCCTTTCGCCAAGCGGCTGAAGGACATCTTATGGATAAAACAGCTTCAACGAACGTCGTTCGTCGAGAAATAGAGTGGGGAGGTCGCACGCTTTCTATAGAATTTGGAAAGCTTGCCCTGCAGGCAACCGCCTCAGCGACCGTGCGCTATGGTGATACCGTTGTATTGGCGACGGTCGTCATGAGCCCGAACATCAGGGACGGTATGGATTATTTTCCACTTACCGTTGACTATGAAGAGCGGTTTTATGCCGCCGGGAAAATAAAAGGTTCGCGCTTCATTAAGCGCGAAGGTCGTCCGACGGACGAAGCCGTATTGGCAGCGCGCGTCGTTGACCGTTCAATCCGTCCGTTGTTTGACGACCGTATGCGCAACGATCTACAAATCGTTCTTACTGTGTTGTCTTTTGATGGCGAAAACGATGCGGATATTCCGTCGCTCATCGCTTCTTCTCTCATTCTCTCACTTTCTAACATACCGTGGGCAGGACCCATTGCTGGGCTGCGCGTTGGCCGCGTGAATAATGAGTGGTTGATGAACCCTAGTTATGAAGCGCTCCAGGAGAGCGATCTCGACCTTGTGGTTGCTGGTACGCATGAGAAGGTAACCATGATTGAAGCGGGCGGCAAAGAAATCTCTGAAGATGCATTTTTTGATGCCATTACCTTTGGCCAGCAGCAGCTGAAGCCCGTTTTGGATCTCATTACCGAACTACAGCAGAGTTACGGAACACCAAAGCTATCAGTTGACGATATGCTGAAGGACGACCTGGTACTTGAAGCCGATGTCGCAGAGAAAGTTCGATCTTGGTCACAAGTCGAATTGCGCAAACGGTTCTTTGGCGACGCACAGGCAACAAAGCATGACCGCAAACAGGTGTTGAGTGACATTAAACAAGAACTTGATGCTTGGCTGATTACCGACCAGGTTGGCAAAGAGCGTCGTCAGCTTGCTTTCGCACTCTTTGATGGGTTGGTTGAAGATGAAGTTACGCGCGCCATTCTCGATGATGATCGCCGCGTAGACGGCCGCTCGCTTACTGATATTCGTCCGCTCTCAGCCGAGGTCAACATCTTACCGCGCACGCATGGTTCTGGTTTGTTCAGCCGCGGTGAGACACAGGTACTCTCCGTTGTAACGCTCGGCTCATCGAGCGATGAGCAGCTCTTGGACACCATGGAGACGAATAGTAAGAAGCGCTACATGCATTACTACAATTTCCCGCCGTTCTCCGTTGGTGAAGCGGGAAGAATGATGGGTCCGAAGCGCAGAGAGATCGGTCACGGCGCGCTTGCTGAAAAAGCATTAGTTCCCGTGCTGCCGCCACGCGAATCTTTCCCATACACCGTTCTCGTTACTTCTGAAGTGCTTGGTTCAAATGGTTCATCATCTATGGCATCGGTTTGCGGATCAACGCTGTCGCTCATGGACGCCGGTATTCCTATTACCGCTCCGGTTGCCGGTGTTGCCATGGGTTTGGCGTCCGACGATAAAGGACGCTACAAAATTTTGACTGACCTACAAGATCTTGAAGACGGTATTGGCGGCATGGACTTTAAAGTTGCTGGAACTGCCAAAGGTATTACGGCTGTGCAGATGGACACCAAGACGCATGGGTTAACGTCAGCCATGGTAAAAGAAACATTGACCGCAGCACGCGATGGACGCATGAGAATTTTAAAGACGATCACGGACGTTCTGGCTGCACCGCGAGCGCAAATGTCGCAGTACGCCCCACGCATTGTGACGGTTAAGATTAGTCCTGACCGCATTCGTGATTTAATTGGTCCTGGCGGAAAAGTTATTAATGAAATCATCGACAAGACCGGCGTCTCCATTGATGTTGAACAAGACGGGAGCGTTAAGATTTGTTCTGCTAAAGCAGACGAGCTTGACCGAGCGGTTAAGTGGGTGAAGCAACTCACGCGAGAAGTGGAAGTTGGCGAAGTGTACGAAGGCAAAGTAACACGTCTCATGGACTTTGGTGCTTTCGTAGAAATCTTGCCGAAGAAAGATGGCCTCGTGCACATTTCTGAACTCGCACCGTACCGGGTGAACAAAGTTGGAGACGTGGTGAAGATGGGGCAAGAGGTGAAGGTGAAGGTGATAGAAATAGATGAACTGGGTCGCGTCAATCTTTCTATGAAGCAAGCTATGCCGGCTGACGCTTTTCCTCCGGCACCCGAAGTGAATGATGCTCCTTACGAACGCGGTGGCGACGATCATCATCACCCACACGCCGGTGGACCGCGCAATAACCGCCCGCAACATCCTCCGCGCCATTAAATCAGGGAGTGAGCTTCCCCTCACTTCCAACTGTGGATAATTCTGGGTATAACCTGTTCATGCACTGTGGCCTTTAGGGGCCACAGTGTTGTTTTCCCTTATTTATCTGTACTTTCTTATCTTGTTTTTTTGGTTATTCCGTGCTATAATTATGCACAGATCATTAACAACCAAAGTCTTTATACGAAGCAGTGCATCGAATTCATAATAATTCGGTTCATAGCTTCCCATTCTACTAAACCGTCGGCGTAAATCCCGTTGTTACGCCACAGCCAATAAAAATAAAAAGCCTCCCGTCGTTCGTAGGGAGAAAAGGTGATTGCCGGTAGCGCAACGTCGCCCGCACAACACCACCAAGGTCGGTAGAGTGGCCGCACGTTTCATAATTACGGGGAAACGCCTTAGGGTTGCTGTACAAAAATCTTGAGAATTGCCACCGGCGGTTCTGAAGAAGGAAGGCAGCCCAAAGAGGCGCATCACGCCATTTACAAACAAGGGCGCTGTATGCGCCTCTTACTCGTTTAGGGCTCTTTTTTACTCTTGCTCCCTTTGTTGCCGACTGGTATACTGCCCTCTGCTTTGTTAATTAGCTAATGATCTATGGATAGCACGCTCGCAGAAAAAATTCGTCCGATTTTACTTGAAACAGAAAGCAAACTTTTGAAAGAGTTAGGAGAAGTTGCCGGCAAAGGAGCCGATGGCTACGAAACAAATTTTCCGGATTACGGCAGCGACGAAGATGAGAACAGCGCCGAGGTAGCGACCTTCACCACCAACCTTTCAGTTGAGAGTGAATTAGAAAAAGCTTTGCGTGATGTGCGGGCAGCACTGAAGCGCCTTGATGATGGTACGTACGGTAAATGTAAATATTGCGGAGAGCAAATTGATGAGCGCCGTTTATTTGCGCGTCCTTCATCGAGTGCCTGCATTAGCTGCAAGCAAGAGATGAAGAATCGGTTGTAGACCGTTAGTGTGCTGGGGGTTATTGTTGTCGGTGCGTTTGTCGTTCTCGATCGTTTGACGAAAGTCCTGGCTGTTCAAAACAGCACCCTGAAGGCGTCAATTATTCCACACGTTCTTTCTGTAACTTCTGCCGTCAACACCGCCGGTCCTCTGGGCCTTCCGATTTCGGGCGGTGTTTTTTTTGTGTTGTCATTTGTTGTTGCGAGTCTTCTTTTTGTTTTTGTTTTTTTTGAGGAGCGCCGTAGTAACCAAGCGTTGTTTCTCGCCATCATTGTCGGCATTCTGTCGAACACTATCGATCGCATGCAGTACGGTTATGCCATCGATGTATTGCGCTTAGAGCCCGGTCTTGTTTTTAATATTGCCGACCTATTAATCGTAGGCGGGGTCGTCCTTCTTTTTTCACGTCTTGTGCACCAGCTTTTTACCGAGCGTCATTCATTAGACCATAGCGAACATCATTCACTCGACTAAATTCTCCGCATGCCTTCTAAAGTTTACTCAGCAGCTACCATAGGGCTCGATGCAGTAACCGTGGAGGTAGAGGCAGACATTGGACGTTCTCTGCCGAGCGTGCTCGTGGTAGGCCTTCCGGATGCGGCCGTGCAAGAATCGCGAGAACGCGTTCGTTCCGCAATCAAAAATAGTGGCCTTACCTTTCCAACGACCAAGGTAACGATTAATTTAGCACCTGGAGATCTCAAAAAAGAGGGTCCGCTTTACGATCTTCCGGTTGCACTTGCTGTACTGTTGGCGGCTCATGAGTTGCCCATGGGCGAATTTTTGACGAGCACTCTGTTTTTAGGTGAACTGGCACTCGACGGAACACTCCGCCCGGTGAGCGGCGTTCTTTCGGCGACACTCCACGCCAAGGCAGCAGGTTTCAGGACAATTGTTGTCCCAAGCGAGAACGCTTCCGAGGCTGCGCTGGTTGATGGCATACTTGTCCTTGGCGCCTCTTCACTACTTTCGGTGGTGCGTCATATTATTGGAGAAACTCAACTTATTGAAGCAGCCACAGGGGAAAGTATATTTCAGTCATTTATCGGAACGGCGTTAGATGATTTTGCCTACATTCAAGGGCAGGCCCATGCGAAGCGGGCACTAGAGGTGGCGGCGGCGGGCGGCCATAATATTCGGCTGATTGGCCCGCCAGGATCCGGCAAAACACTTTTGGCGAGAGCACTTGTCAGTATTTTGCCGCCGATGAACAAACAGGAGATGCTTGAGGTGACCAGGATTTATAGCGTTTGTGGCATGCTTGCAGGAAAACCACTTATGGCATCGCGACCGTTTCGTAGTCCTCATCACACAACGTCGCACGTGGCGCTCGTTGGCGGAGGAAGCCAGCCGCGACCAGGAGAAATATCACTGGCTCATCGTGGCGTTCTCTTCCTGGATGAATTTCCTGAATTTCCCCGGCACGTTCTGGAGGCACTGCGCCAACCTCTTGAGGACGGTTCTATCGTTGTTGCTCGCGCTGCTGGAACAATAACGTTTCCAGCACAGCTTATGCTCGTTGCAGCAGAAAATCCTTGTCCATGCGGTTACGCAACCGATCCAATGCATCCCTGCACTTGTTCGTCGGCAGCCCTAGTGCGCTACCAACAGAGAATCTCTGGTCCGCTCTTAGACCGGATTGATATGCACGTTCCGGTGCCGCGGCTCGGCATTGAAGAGCTGCGGGGTAGTGCGGCCGCAGAGTCTTCGGCGTCTGTGCGGGAGCGTGTTTCTGCCGCACGATTGACTCAGCTTGAGCGATTTAAAGATACTGAGGTGCTAACAAATGCTGAGCTCGCGAGTGAGCAAGTGCGTCAGTGGTGCATTTTGTCTCCAGCAGCTGACGAGCTCTTAATGCAGGCGACTGAGCGTCTTAAGTTGTCGGCACGAGCTTATTATCGTGTTCGCAAATTAGGGCGTACTATTGCTGACCTCGCCGGCTCAGTTGATATTGAAGTGCCACATATTGCAGAAGCCTTGCAGTACCGAGGGGATGAAGGGCACTAAAGGCATGGTATACTAGCTTTGTAAACGATACACTTTATGGCACGTCGCCGACCTTACACACGCTCTCGCAGTTTTTTTGGAACGTCCGCAAGCTCGCTTCTGTCTGAAGAAACCGCTGACGGATTGGTGGTGCTCTTGCTTTTGGCATTCGCCGGAGTGAGCATTTTTTCTATTCTCCATCTGGCCGGTCCTTTTGGATCTTTTTGGCTTGGTGTTCTCAAAAATCTTTTCGGTTGGGGAATTTGGTTGTTTCCGACTTTTCTCATTTTTCTCGCTACCATCCGTATGCGTCCACCGGTCAGCCGTCCGGCCGGCGTCGTTATCTTTGGCCTGTTGTTGGCTATCCTTTCCCTCTCCTCGTTATTTGATACTCTGATTCCGCTTGACTTTGACTTGCGCCGGCAGCTCGTCGGAGAAGGGGGAGGATACGTGGGCTTATTTTTACGTTTTCCACTGGAAACTATTTTTGGTTTTTGGGTTAGTGTGCTGGTACTTTTTTTGCTTTTCTTAGCTTCTATTCTCCTCATTTTCGATTTACCACTAGCACGTCTTGGTCACTTGCTCATTGCACCCGTTGTGGTCGCTCGTGATTTTTTCCGTGGCCTCTTTCAAGCGTCTGGTCAAAAAAATTACAGAGAAGAAGCTACACACAACGATGCTGCGTCGTATCAGCTCAATCGATTCACAATGGGTGCGGACGAAGAGGAAGAAACAGAAGAAGAGAGTGAAGAAAAAAACAGTCAGCCAGCGGCTCCGGCAACACTTCCAGGTCTCAGTGCTAATAGGAGCCCACGTTTTCGCCCAGTGAGTATTGATCTACCATTAACGCTCCTCGAGGAGAGTAGCGACAAGCCGACCAGTGGGGATATCAACGCCAATCGAGACCTGATTAAACTCACCCTTGAGAATTTTGGAATTTCCGTTGAAATGGCGGACATCAGCGTAGGGCCGACCGTAACCCAGTACACACTAAAGCCAGATAGTGGCGTAAAACTGTCCGCTATTACTTCGCTTTCTAATGACCTTGCCTTAGCACTTGCCGCGCATCCTATTCGTATTGAGGCGCCGATTCCAGGCCGCTCCTTGGTTGGCATTGAGGTACCAAACAAAGCGGTTGCTCGGGTTCACTTGAGAGAGATTCTGGAGTCAGAGGGTTTTCAGAAGCGAACATCAAACTTAGCACTAGCACTAGGTAAGGATGTAACGGGGCTTCCCTGGGTCGTCGACCTGGAGCGGATGCCGCACCTGCTCGTTGCCGGCTCGACGGGTTCAGGGAAGTCAGTCGCTTTGAATGGCGTCATTCTTTCTTTGTTGTATCAAAATAATCCAGCTGACCTCAAGTTTATTCTGGTTGACCCAAAACGTGTGGAGTTTAGCATCTACCAGCACATGCCGCATTTGCTGACGCCGATTATTACCGAAGTACCTGCCACAGTGAATGCACTGAAGTGGCTGCTCGGAGAAATGGACCGTCGGTTTACCGTGCTCGCCGCAGCCGGGTTCCGAAACATTCAAGCATATAATCAGAAGTCAGTAGAAAAAATGCCTTACATTATTTTGGTTATCGACGAGCTGGCCGACTTAATGGTGGCCGCTGGTTCAGAAGTAGAGGCGGCCATTATTCGTTTGGCGCAAATGTCTCGGGCTGTTGGTATTCACCTAATCTTAGCGACGCAGCGCCCTTCCGTTGATGTTATTACGGGTCTCATTAAAGCCAACATCACCGCGCGCATAGCTTTTTCGGTTGCGTCACTCACCGACTCGCGAACCATCCTTGACTCGTCTGGTGCAGAAAAACTTTTGGGACGCGGCGACCTTTTGTACGTTTCAGCCGAAGTGACAAAACCGAAGCGTTTGCAAGGAGCATTCATTGGGGATGATGAAATTAGAGAGGTGGTTAACTTTCTCAAAAACAAAGCAACGCCCGAATACGTGAATGAGATTATTGAAAAACCCGGCAGAGGACTCGGTGGTTTTGACGATGCGTCTGACGACCCACTTTACCCTGACGTAGAACATTTGGTGCTCACGAGTCGAAAGGCATCCGCTTCATTTTTACAGCGACGGCTCAAGGTTGGCTATGCTCGGGCAGCGCGGCTGCTTGATATTCTTGAAGCAAGGGGTGTCATAGGCCCAGGAGACGGTGCTAAACCGCGAGAAGTGTTGCTCGCCTTGGACGAGCGTGATATCCTGGATAGTACAATACCATCAGAAAGTGACGATGCCGACGAAACCGAAGAATTCTAAATCCGACACAGAAAGCCGGCCGGTGCAAAGCAGCCGGGTAGTGTTTCGTCGCGTGTCTGTGGAAGACGTGAATTCAGTAGGGTCAACATTGCGTAGCGCACGCGACAGTGCCGGACAGAGCATCAATGATTGTGCTAAAAAAATTGGTGTTCCAGAACGATATCTGCGTGCCCTTGAAGGGGAAGATATGAGTTCGCTGCCGGGGTTGGTTTATGAGAGGCATTTCATTGTACGTTACGCTCGATTGCTCGGGCTCAGTCCTGCCCCGCTGGTTACTTCCTGGTCAGATTTACGCAGGGAGAGTGTTATAGGAAATCAATTCGTGCAAAGAGTCAGTTGGAGAGACTTAAAAAGCGGTCCCATGTTTTGGCGACGTTTTGCCGCCTCTATTTTTGTGGTTGCTCTGGCCGTTTATTTAGGTAGTGAGCTTTTCGTTATGGCAGCGCCACCGCGTCTTGAGGTACAACAGCCGATGCCAGGCACCGTGGTAACGTCGGCGGACATGATTATATCTGGTGTTGCCGCAGCTGATGCTTCAGTTTCAGTAAATGGGCAGTTGGTAGTAGCTTCAAGCAATGGATCGTTCTCCATTCCCGTAACGCTGGGTCCTGGACCAAACAGTATTCGTATTGTTGCTGAGAAACGGTATGGCCGTCCGAACGTGGTTGAGCGCCAAGTTTTTTTGGCAGTGCCGCGTGACGTAACCGGTCTTGCGCCTACTCGTCCGACACTATAATTTTTTAGAATTTTCTCATGGCAAAAAGCAAAGTAACAAATACTACCCCTTCTGAAGCGCGACAAAAGGCCGCGCAGAATGCGATTGCCCAGATTCAAGAACGTTTCGGTGCCGGTTCTATTATGCGATTTGGCGAAGCTCAAGCCACAGACGTTGAAGCCGTGTCGACCGGATGCTTGTCTCTTGATTTAGCGCTTGGTGTGGGCGGGGTGCCGCGCGGGCGTATCATCGAAATTTACGGACCGGAAGCATCAGGTAAAACAACGCTGGCGCAGCATATTGTGGCAGAGGTGCAAAAGGCGGGCGGTACGGCAGCATTTATTGACGCCGAACATGCACTTTCGCCTGAGTACGCAAAAAAAATTGGCGTTGATGTCGACAAGTTGCTCATCTCACAGCCAGATACTGGTGAGCAGGCCTTAGAAATTTTAGAAACACTGGTTCGTTCGAATGGGGTCGATGTTATTGTTATCGACTCTGTAGCCGCGCTCGTTCCGCGAGCGGAAATTGAGGGCGAAATGGGAGATTCGCACATGGGTTTGCAAGCCCGGCTTATGAGCCAGGCGCTTCGAAAGCTTGCGGGTATTGTTTCAAAAACTAATACGGTGGTGATTTTTATCAATCAAATCCGCATGAAGATTGGTGTATTTTTTGGCAACCCTGAAACAACGACCGGTGGTACGGCATTGAAGTTTTACTCGTCCGTACGCATTGAAGTACGCCGCGCCGCGCAGATTAAATCTGGCGAGAAGAACGTGGGTAATCGGGTTAAAGTGAAAGTGGTGAAGAATAAAGTGGCGCCGCCATTTCAGACAACCGAGTTTGATATTATGTACAACGAGGGCATTTCAGTTGCTGGGGATCTCATTGATACCGGTCTTCTTTATGGCGTTGTTGAAAAGAGCGGTAACAGTTATGCAGTTGGCGAAGAAAAGCTCGGCGTTGGACGCGAGACCGCCCGTCAATATTTGCGAGAACATAAGGCAACCATGAAGCGCATTCGTGAGTTAGTTATGAAAAAAGTTGCCGCAGATCGAGTTGCACAAAAGCCACTACCACCCCCAGACGAGGAATAATGATGTGTGAAATTTCTCCGGCCTCTGGCCGGAGTTTATTTTTGCCTAACCACCTCGTCGGCTTGCCGCGAGGTTACCGTTGCAGAAGACAAAAATATCCCGCGTAGCTCCCTGACCGTCCGTAGCCTTGCTGTGTCCCGCCGTAGTTTTATACGAGCGGGAGCGAAGGAGGTTAGCGAAGTGGGATTACCTATTCATTTGGTGCTTTCACAAACGAAGAAATAACAACCCTGAGTAGAATCGAAGGGTTACAATCTTTATTTTTCATCCTTACATACTTGAGAATGTTGGTATGACAGTTTGCTTGTTTATTATATCACTCAGTAAACCTCGCCCCGTCTGACGGGGCTGTGGGTTGCCTACTTTCTTACTCGCCTAAGAAAGTAGGCGGAAAGAACGGCGCCCCTGTGTCGACACTATCGTCGGCGAACGTTCCTCAGTGCGGGTGGCGACAATGAACTCGTCTTCGTCTCAAACAGCATCGTCGCTTATTCACCCGCACTTCGTCCGTTCGCTCTCCTCGGTCGGCAATGGGGTTTGGCAGAGTGAAGTGAACAATTCCTTTAGGAAACGGCCGTGGTAACGGGAGCGGCGTCTACGGTGTTTATTTGCAGTTGATAATTTTTGACTTGCAGTTTTGACTTTTGCCTTTTGATTTATAATTTCTGCTAGCCCATACAGCTCGAGGACGTTATGTTTATGTAATGAAACTCCTACAGGATCGGCGTCGGTAATGACCGAAGAGGAACATTCAGGGCGGGATTTCTTTCACCTCTTTCCTTGTCTAAACAAAGAAAGGAGTACGGTTTCTTGCCGTATATAAAGAAATACTATAAGGTGTCCTGGCTTGATCGTCGGTGTGGGTTGCCAAACCGCCATAGAGGTACGCTTCACCGCTCTCTGTGGGCATCTTATCACCACGATCTCGCCTGCCGGGTACCGTTCTTTCACAAAGAGGACGGTGCCCGGCGCAACATTTTTAAAACACAAAACCCCTCGAGTACTCGAGGGGTTTTGTTTACTGTAAAAAATTTAAGCGCGTTCTACGTACTCGCCTCGTTCGGTATTCACGCGAATGATGTCGCCTTCTTTTACAAAGAGAGGAACATTCAGGGTAGCACCCGTTTCAAGCTTGGCAGGTTTCAAAACGGCACCTTGAGCCGTGTCGCCCCGCGCGCCCGGTTCAGTTTCAATTACCTTGAGTTCAACTTTTTTAGGAAGCTCAAGGTTCATCGGTTTATCATTGTAGTAGAGTACATCAACCGTTTCCCCATCTTTAAGATAGTCCGACTTTCCACCAATAAGAGATTTAGGCAGAGAGAATTGTTCAAAAGTTTCTCCGTCCATAAAATGGAACTGGTCAGTTTCACGATAGAGGTAGCTCACTTTCTTGCGAGCGAGGTCGGCTGTTTCAACGCGATCCCCGGGTTTAAAACTAATTTCTAAGACCTTACCCGTGATGAGGTGTCGCATTTTTGTCTGCATCACTGGTTTACGCTGCTGCATGCGGACAAAGTGCGCTTCCAGTACAATATACGGCTCACCTTCGTAATTGATGACGAGTCCGACTTTGATGTCGTTTAAGGTAGAAGTAGTTCCCACAGCCGTTTATTGATTAACGTACGGAAGAAGCGCCATAACCCGTGCGCGCTTAATCGCCATCGATAGTTTGCGCTGATGTTTGGCACAGACGCCGCTCTTTCTGCGGGGAACAATTTTTGCGTACGAAGAAGTAAACCGTTGTAGTGTGCTCGTTTCTTTGTAGTCGATGTCGGTAATGCCGTTCATGCAGAACTGGCAATGCCGATCTTGCGCCATTGATGTGCTGTTTTGAGTACGTGTGTTTCTTTGTTGCATAGTCGTTAACTAAAAAGGAATATTTTCAAGTTGAATTTCGTCTTCTTCGTTTGGTGCTGATTGTACGCCCTCGTCACTGCTCGGTTGTGGTGTGCTCGGTCGGAAGGGGCCGCCGGCTGCGTCGCCAGATCGGTCTAGCATGATGAAATTTTCAGCGACGATTTCTGTGCGACTTCGTTTGGCACCATCCTGGCCTTCCCATTCGCGGGTTTGCAATCTCCCTTCAATGTATACTTTTCTTCCTTTACCAAGGAAACGTTCGGCAATCTCGGCTAATTTCCCCCAGGCGACGATATTGTGAAATTCAGTTCGTTCCTGCTTCTCGCCCGTAGGCGTTTTCCACGAACGGTTTGTAGCGACACCGAACGTAGTGACATTCTGCCCAGAGGGGGTTGCTCGTGTTTCAGGATCGCGTGTCAAGTTCCCAATGATCAGAACTTTATTGAGACTCATTGCCATACTTTTTTGTTACTAGGTAAACAAAAATGCTTATGATTAAAGTTCGGCACTCTCTTCCAGAATTTTGGAGAGTTTCTGGTCAAGCTCTTCAGCGCTGATGGCTGGGCTCACCTTCTTGCTCGGCGTTGGCGTGTCAATGTGCTGCTGACGACGTGCCGCTAGGCGGTCGCGTAAGGCCTGCTCTCGGTCTAGTGTTGCCTGACTCTTAATCGGTTTTTCAATGATGAGGTGGCGCAGAATTTCTTGGGACAGTCGGAACGTATCGTTCAGTTTTGCCATTACCGCAGGGTCTGCACTAAATTCAATCAGTCGGTAGTAGCCGTAGCGCTGGTTTTGAATGGGGTAGGCCAGGCGTTTCTTTTCCATGTTGACTTCGTGCGTAATTTGGCAGTTCTGCTGTTGCAGCTGCTCAGTTACTTTTGCCACAATAGGGGCGGTTTCTTCCTCGGTCATGGTTGCCGGTAGAATGTAGACGAGTTCGTAGCGTTTCATGGGCTCTATAAGAAAAAAATAAAACGGCCTCGTGTCGACGCCGCTCAACCTTACTAGAGTAAGGGTGCTTCGTCGGACCCCGATGTATATCGGGGTGTCCCGATCAGTTGCCGGGACACAAAGACGTGTAAAATAATGTAGCCACACCCTACCATGGCCACTGGCGTTTTGCAAGCCCTATGTCATACTGGCCTTTATGAAAACCTATCTCTTTATTTTTGGTCGGCATCCGGCACTTTCTTTGGCAGAACTCTACGCTTTTGCTGAAACAGAACAATTAACCCTAACCGTTACCGGGTTGTCGTCAGAAGTGGCAGTAGTTACCGGTATTCCTGAAGCACAAGCCGAAACACTGCTCATGCGTTTGGCGGGAACGATTAAAATTGCGGTTGTACTCGGTTCTCTCGTGCCGCCGGAGAAAAACGATGTTGTAGCCTGGACGAACCTATTGCAGCCGTTTGTAAAAAATCATCCGTTGCGTTCCTTTGGTATGAGCTATTATGGTGCAGCACAGTTGTTGCCCGGGGTAACACCACAAGAACATATCGCCTTAACTCTTAAAAAAGAATTTCGTGAGGCGTCCGGAAAAGTACGCTGGGTGAGCGGGCGAGGCAAACCATTGAGTTCGGTGCAGGTCGACAAAAATCACATGGTTGGCGAAACGGGGAGTGAATTTATTATTGCTGTAAGCAGTGCCGAAGAGGCGTATATTGCAAAAACACTTTCCGTACAGCCTTTTGAAGACTGGAGCAACCGTGATTTTGGTCGACCATCGCGTGATGCGCGCTCGGGCATGCTGCCGCCGAAGCTCGCGCGGCTCATGGTGAATTTATTAGGGCTTCCGCATGAGGGGACGCTTCTTGATCCTTTTTGCGGATCAGGCACCGTACTCATGGAGGCGCTGCTTTCTGGCTGGACTTCTGTCATCGGCTCTGACAAAAGTGCAAAAGCAGTTATGGATTCTCAAAAAAATATGGAGTGGTTAAACAATAGTCAACGTATTGCGACTAGCGGGTGTTCTTTTTTTACTCGTTCAGTAGAGGAACTGACTGCCCTCATTCCAGAGCGTTCAGTTGCAGCTATAGTTACTGAACCAGATCTCGGACCAGCGCTTCGTGAACCGCCAACGACAGAGGAGGCGATGCGTATAGCGAAAACATTAGTGCCCCTCTACAAGCAAGCGCTTGAAACTTTTGCGCACATTCTTTCTCCGGGCGGTCGGGTTGTTATAGTGTTCCCTTGCTGGATCACTCAAGACCATGAAGAGGTGGTCTTGCCTTTAAGAGAAACCGATCTTCCCACAGGTCTTCGTGAACGGTTGCTCCTTGATTGGTCAACTACAAAGAATACTTTTATCTATCGCCGACCAGACCAATTTGTGGCGCGAAAAATTGTTTCCTTTGAAGCTGTTTTGTAGGGTAATTGCTTACCCCAAAATGGTGTGCGGTGGTATAATAAACAGCACAGATTTCAACGATATATCTTACAGAAAGGGGGTGACGGTATGAAAAATCTTCATTTTGTGACTTTTCTTCTCCTCGTTATTGGTGGGTTGAATTGGCTACTTTTCGGACTGTTTGGTTGGGAAATAGGAGCACTATTGGGTGGTATGGGGGCAGTACTGTCTCGTATCATTTACGTACTTGTCGGTTTGTCGGCAATCTACGAAGTTGCGACACACAAAGCGTCTTGTAAGCAGTGCGAAACGAAAGCATCTTCATCGCAGGCGCCCATGAGTCACAGCATGTAGTTATTGTTGTGTGGGTATTGAACTGCCTCGACGTTATGTCGGGGCAGTTTTATTTTTGCCGAGGATAGTGAGTGGAGTACAAACAGTAATTTGTATTTCCGAACGACGCAGGCATCAAAGGGTTTAGTATCCATGTATTATGTTTTTTACACCATTTTGTGCGTACGCACAAAATGGTGTAATTTGACACTTACGTAGCTCTGCCGCGTCGCCTTTCTCAATACGCCGGTGGGCGTATTGAGGGAGCCAGGGCTTTGCCTTGAGGTAGTTGATATGCAATTGGGGCGTCGTTCGTGTTCTACGAACGACGCCCCACATCGGTTCTTCTCGGCTTTGGCTGGCCCCTAATCCAGCATGCCGAGTTTTCGGAGTTCACGCCCGAGCAGTTCCATCGCCCCTGTGCTCATGGGCGTGAGTGGCAGGCGAACGTAGTCGTTGCAGAGTCCCATCATGGCGAGCGCGGCCTTGATGGGGATCGGGTTGGTTTCAAGAAAGAGGGCCCTCATCAGCGGGAGCAGATGGTAGTGAGTGGCTCTCGCTCTCGGTAAGTTCCCCCGCTGCAGGTGTTCCACCATGCCGACGAACGCCTCCGGGAGGAGATTCGAGAGAACTGAGATCACTCCATGCCCCCCGACCGACATGATGGGTAAGGTCAACCAGGAAGTCCGGGCCGCAAGCCTTGATGACATCCATGGTCTTGTTGAGAGACCCAGTGGCCTCCTTGAGTCCCACCACCTCCGGGATCCGTGTGAGTTCCACCATCGTTGCTGTTTCAATCCCGACACCAGTCCGGCCGGGAATGTCGTAGGCGATGAGTGGAAAGCCGGGTACGGCTGCGGCTATTGCGCGAAAGTGCTCGATGATGCCTTGTTGTGTGGGCTTGTTGTAATAGGGGCTGATGATCAGCGCCCCGTCAGCGCCTGCGTCCTTCGCCGCCCGAGTGAGCGCAGTCGCCTCAGCGGTCGAGTTCGACCCTGTGCCGGCGATGACTCGTGCGCGCCCATTCGCTGCCTCGACGACGATTCGAATGATGCGCTCTTGCTCTTCGCGTGTGAGCGTTGCTGCTTCACCAGTCGAGCCGCACGGCACGAGTCCTGGTACACCAGCGGCGATCTGCAGCTCCACAAGTCGTCGGAGTGCTTCCTCGTCGACTGACCCGTCTTTCTTGAATGGAGTTACGAGCGCGGTCGCAACTCTAGTGATTAGATCTGTTCTTGCCATGGCGTATGTCCTCCAACCTCAGTGAACTTTTTTAAGGAGCGCTGCCGCTTCCTGTGACACAATCGTAGGGAAATCTTAAAAAACAAGGAATTTTTCATATACCTAATACATTTTTGATACAATTTGTAATATTTGATACAATATAGATATGTTAAAAGTATCTACGTCTGTTGAAAAATTAGTTCTCTCCTCAGAGGTAACGCTTTCTGCTCTCACGAGCGGTCAACTTAATTTAACGGCTTATGCGCGTTCTATTTTGCCAGCAATTAAAGAGGAAACAAAAAAAGCAGTAAAACTAGGGAGCATTGTTACCGCTCTCTCACGGCTCTCACGAACCGTTACTCACGTCGCTCCCTTAGTGCCGCGAGTTGTACTCCTTGATGTCGCTGTTCGCCTTGGACTCTGTGAACTTGTTTATAACCGAACCGAGGAAAACTTAATTCGACTGCGCAATATATATCATAATCAAAAACTCAGAACTGATGACGTACTCGCTATGTCAGTCGGAACCGATGAAGTAACCGTTTTTGCAACCAACGCTGCTATCTTGCATATACGTCGTTACTTTGGCAGCGAAAAACCGAAAGTGCATCTCGACGGACTCGGTAGTTTGACTGTTCGTTTTAGCAATGACTACATCAAAACGCCTAATGTCATTTTTGCTTTGGTGCGCAGTTTGGCGGTTCGGCGCATTAACATCGTCGAAATAATTTCCGCCTATACCGAACTGACGTTCATTCTTCAGGAAGCTGACCTAACGCGTGCGCTTGAAGTAGTAACGAATGATTTTCGCGATACTTCGAGCGCTCGATCTTAGTGTGTTGGTGCAAAGCGGAAGTGGGCAACGTCGCCATCCTGCATAGTGTACGTTTTGCCTTCAAGACGAATGAGTCCTTTTTCTTTAGCTTTTGCTTCTCCGTTAGCTTCCACAAGGTCAGACCAAGAAATAATTTCGGCGGCGATAAACCCTTTTTCAAAGTCCGTGTGAATAACACCAGCGGCCTCAGGCGCGCTGGCTCCGCGGTGAACGGTCCAAGCGCGGCTCTCCATTGGCCCAGCAGTGAAAAAGGTAATGAGATCCAGTAGTTCATAGCTTGCCTGGATGAGGCGATCTAACCCAGATCGCTCCCAACCAAGCTCTTGGAGATAGTGCTTGGCATCTTCCGGTTCTAGCTCGACAAGTTCAGATTCAATTTTTGCAGAGATAGCAATTGCGTTGCTGTCAGACACTTTTTTCACATCTTCCTCGGCAACATTTTCAACAACCAGAAGCGGCTTGGCGGTCAGGAGATTTAGTTGTTTCAGTATTTTTTTCTCTTCCTCATTTACCTCAACTTCCCGCGTTGGTTTCTGTGCGTCAAGCGCACTGGCTAATCGACGGAGAAGATCCAATTCTTTGGCAGCTGTTTTGTCGCCGCTTGTGGCTTTGCCCTCGGTAGCTTTTATGCGCCTACTCACGGTGTCCATATCGGCAAACGCCAGCTCAATACCGATAACAGCGCGGTCGCGTGCGGGGTCAGGGGAGCCCATAACGTGCATAATATCGTCGTCTTTGAAGTTACGCACCACTTCAATAATCGCATCAACTTCCCGAATGTGAGACAAAAATTTATTCCCGAGACCCTCGCCTTGGTGCGCCCCAGCAACGAGCCCGGCGATATCAACAAACTCAATCACTGTGTGGACAATTTTTTTAGACTCGGCAACACGAGCAAGTTCTGCCAGCCGATGGTCGGGCACGGTAACCACGCCCACGTTTGGTTCAATCGTAGCGAATGGATAATTTTCAATCGTTACCTGTATTTTAGTAAGCGCCTTGAAAAGCGTTGATTTGCCAACATTGGGGAGTCCGACGATGCCAACCTTGAGCGACATACGTAAAATTCATGCGAATGAATAATGTGCCCAATAGCATACAAGGTGTTGGCAGCTTTTGCTAGGGCGGCATCTTGTTATTCATGAGTGCTACTGGATCGCCGCACTTGCGGCAGCGTCTTATTCTTAATGAGCGCTGTTGATCGCCGCACTTACGACAGCGTTTCGTTCTCGGTAAGTGTTGTTGACCCTGCACTTGTTCGGCAGCGTCTCGTTATCAATCGGTACTATAGGATCGCTGCACTTACGGCAGTAAAAGGGGTGTGAAGAGTGGCAGAGCTCGCGATTTTGCGCTATGGTCAGATACATGACCCAAAACGATTCTCGACCACACATTGTTCTCGATATTGAAACAACCGGTTTTTATTATGCCGGCGGGGACGAGATTATTGAGCTTGCTGCCGAGCGCGTTGTCAACAGAGTAGTGGTTGATCGATTTCACGCGTTTATTCGGCCCTCAATAGCGGTGCCACCAGCTGCGACCGCGGTGCATGGTTTGACTGATACGTTTCTTGCTGAACATGGCAGCGATGCTGCTTCAGTGTTTCAGGATTTTGCAAAGTTTGTCGAGCAAGGCATTTTGGTTGGGCATAACATTCGCAATTTTGATTTTCCATTTCTGGAGCACCACTTTTCTCGACATGGTTTGGTCATGGAAGCATTGGACTTGGTTGACACGCTGGAGCTTGCTCGTCGGCAACTCCGTTTATTAAATTACAAACTTGGAACCGTTGCGACACACTTTGGCATTGATAATCGTGGTGCGCATCGAGCTGACCGGGATGTTGAAATTACCCGAGAAGTTTTTTTGCGATTGACAGCGTAAGGTTTCAACAATAAGATACTGACGTTTCCAAGTAGGTCTATGTGAAGAATCCCACTAGGAGGAGGACGCGCCATGGGTTCACTATTGTTTGAGTTTCAGTTGGAGCCCGATTTTCTGACGCCCGAGCAGTACTTCGGCAAGCTTCGGAGCAAGAGCGGTCTAGAATCAGAGCACCGCTTATATCTAGCGGTTCTACAGGATGCACTGGAGTGTTTCCAGAAATACCTAAACGAAAGCAAGGGAAAGCATCGCCGGCTTTTCCTGGACGCCGAAGCATGGTTTGCGAGCGAGGACGCGGAGGGACTCTTCGCTTTCGAGGTCGTTTGCGAAGCCTTGCGGATCGATGCCGAGTACATTCGTCGGGGGCTCGCTGCGTGGCGGAAATCTGCGCAGCCGCGAAACGTGCCTACTCCAAAAGAGCCGCCACCGGCTCTCGGTCCCGAGATCAGGTGCCAGCGTTGCCACTGGCGCGAACGTATGAAGCAGCGTCAGAAGCACAGCCCAGGGTACGCTACGCCGCCGATCATCTGTACGGCCTGCAATACGTACTTTGTGCAGCTGCTCGACAGGGGCAAGGTCGTGAGCGAGGAGGGGTTTGTTCAAGAGTTCCCTTACCAGGGCCAAAGGGACACGAAGCCACGCCGCGCAACATAAAGTTGCGCGGCGGCTCCCTTTTCAAGAGAATATCGGACCTGTGCTACACTGTACCCCACCATGGCAGAGAAAAATCCTCAAACAATATTAAACGACGTGTTCGGCTACCAAGCATATCGTCGTGGGCAAGAAGATGTTATCGCGGCTCTACTAGACGGACGTGATGCTCTGGTCGTTATGCCAACGGGCGCCGGGAAATCACTTTGTTATCAATTGCCGTCATTGCTATTACCCAGCCTTACTATCGTTGTTTCGCCCTTGATTGCACTCATGAAAGACCAAGTAGACGATCTTAATCGCCGCGGCATTCGGGCAACATTTATTAACAGTTCACTTTCGGTTAGTGAACTCAAAAAGCGCACCGAAGAAGTTCTTGCCGGTCAATATAATTTGCTCTATGTCGCCCCAGAGCGGTTTTATGACCAAGCGTTTGTGCAGCAACTACAAGCTCTGAAAGTTTCATTACTGGCAATTGACGAAGCGCACTGCATTTCTGAGTGGGGCCATGATTTTCGGCCGAGCTATCTGCGGTTGCATATTGTTGCTGAAGCGCTTGGTCGTCCACCGATTGTCGCGCTGACCGCCACCGCCACCCCTGACGTTCGGGACGATATTATAAAAGCACTGCAGCTTCGGAACCCTTTGGTTATGGTAACGGGTTTTGATCGGCCAAATTTGACCTACGGCGTCGTTCGCGCCACACCTTCAGAGAAAATAGGAAAAGTATTGGAATTAATTGAGCGTGTACCTGGACCAGCAATTATTTATGCAGGTACGCGTGATTCTGTTGATACGTTGCGTGAGGTTTTAGAAGTTAATGACATCAACGTGGCCGCATACCATGCGGGCATGGATAAATTAGACCGGGAAACCTCGCAGCGGCGATTCATGACTGATGAGGCGCGTGTTATGGTGGCGACCAATGCCTTTGGCCTCGGTATCGACAAGCCGAACATTCGCTTGCTGGTGCATTTTGATTTGCCAGGAACACTTGAGGCCTATTACCAAGAAGCTGGACGCGCCGGACGTGACGGTAAGCCAAGTTACGCCGTGCTCTTATATCATCCGTCCGACCGGTACCTTCGTGAATTTTTTATCGATGGAGAAAATCCGTCGCCGGAACTCATTCGTGAAGTGTACCGTTATTTAACACAACAGGTCGGAGAGGTTATTCAGACAACGTACAGCGAAATTCTTGGTGCTATTGCCATGAAAGCGCCGGACCTGGCGGTGAGTACCGCCATGAAGATGCTGGAGCATGCTGGGTATATACGACGTCCACGGGAAGGGGAGATTGAAGCGCGATTGCAGCTGTTGCAGCCAGTTGGTGACGTGGACAAAGCGGTTCTACCGCGCGCTAAAGTGCAGCGTCAAGTTTGGGAGTTACTGCGCGACCGTCACAGGGACGTACTCGAGGCAGGGTTTCGGTTTTCTGCTGAAGATCTTATTCGCAATACCGATGTTTCTCGCGAAGCTATTGGCCGTTCACTACGCGCACTAAACGACAAAGGACTTTTGGTTTATCAGCCGCCGTTCCGTGGTCAAGAAATACGGTTGCTGAACCGCGTTAGTCCTGAAGAATTGGCGCTCGACTGGGTGGCGCTCAGAGCAAAACGTCGTCGCAGCGAACAGAAGTTAGCGCTTATGGAAACCTACGCCCACACTTCAAATTGTCGCCGATCGTATGTTTTGCGCTACCTGGGTGACAGTGCCGCGCCCGAAACTTGTGCCGCTTGTGACAACTGTCTTTAAACGTTATGCATATTATTAACGGAAGAAAAGTAGCAAAAGAAATAACTGGTCTTATTCGTCAGCGGCTCTCTCAAATGCCCGAACCTTTGTCATTTCATTGTTTGTTGGTTGGGGACGATCCTGCGTCGCATCTTTATGTTCGGCGTAAAGAAAAAATGGCGCGTAGTTTAGGCATAACTTTTACCTTGCACCATCTTCCGGCCGATGCGTCAGTGGAGTCTATAATTAAAAAAACGAATGAGCTGAATCAACTGCAGCATGGTTACATTATTCAGCTGCCCTTGCCGCCGGCATTACGCCCTGAAACCAATGATCTCTTGCAACATATCGATCCTGCCAAGGATGCTGACGGTCTTACAGAGATTAACCGAAATCGATTTTTAGAGGATCTACCCGGTGCGTTTTTACCAACACCAGTCGCCGCAGTCATGGCTCTGGTTTGCTCCCTCGAAGATAGTGATTATTCGTACCTGCCATTTATGAAGGACGCTGCTCTTGCCGTCGTTCCTGAAATGCTGCAGCAAAAGAAAGCAGTTATTATATCGGACGGAGACGTGTTTGGCCCGACGCTCGCCGTGGCGCTCGAGCGTGCGGGTATGAGCCCGAGCGTTGTTAGAAGCGATAGTCCTACTTGTGCCGAAGCAACTGTTATAGCGGATCTCGTGGTGAGCGCTGTTGGGAAACCCGGCTTAATTAACGGAGCGATGGTGCAGATGGGTGCGGTTATTATTGATGTCGGTACAACACTCGTTCAAGGACACACCGTTGGTGATGTTGATTGGCAAAGTATTTCCAACAAAGCGTATGCGGCAACTCCAGTGCCTGGCGGCGTTGGACCGGTAACAGTAGCGATGTTGTATGCGAACCTTCTCTATCTTGCTACTAGAAAGAGTGCTTAGCTGATTGCAAGTTCTGGGTAGAGGGGGTGTGCAGCGGTAAGTTCTTTCACTACTTTTCGTGCATCATTTTTTACCGTGTCGGATTCGGGGTTCTGCAATACCGTGGCAATTATTTTTCCAATGCGCCGCATATCGTCTTCGGTAAAGCCGCGAGTGGTTAGAGCTGGCGTACCTAGACGAATACCTGATGGATCCATTGGTTTTCTTTGATCGAAAGGAATCATGTTTTTATTCACCGTTATGCCAACCTCATCGAGAAGTGTTTCGGCGACTTTTCCTGAAGTCGAAGTGTTAGCAAGATTAACGAGGATGAGGTGGTTATCCGTGCCGCCGGTGACGAGCGTCAGTCCGGCTTCGGTGAGTGACTCAGCGAGCGCCTTAGCATTTTTGACGATACAGTGGCCGTAGTCGATAAATGTTTTTTCTTGCGCCTCTTTTAGGGCGACCGCAATTGCTGCCGTTTGGTGATTATGTGGTCCTCCTTGGAGGCCGGGAATGATCGCTGCATCAATAAGGCCGGCCAAATCTCGCTTGGTGTTGCTGTGGTACAGGTCGTGGAAGCGGTCGGCAACTTTCGGTACAAGAATCATTGCCCCGCGCGGACCACGTAGCGTTTTGTGCGTCGTCGTCATTACGATGTCAGCATAAGGCACCGGGCTTTGATGGTCACCCGAAATAATAAGGCCGGTAATGTGTGAAATATCAGCCAAGAGGTAAGCGTTCACTTCGTCAGCAATACTACGAAAGGCAGCAAAGTCAAAAGCTCTTGGGTAAGCCGTTGCGCCACAGATGATGAGTTTGGGGTTTTCTTTTTTTGCAATGGCGCGGATAGCATCGTAGTCTAAACGCTCTGTAGTTTTATCGACGCCGTAGCCGACTGATTTATAAAATTTTCCAGAAAAGTTAAGCGAGTAGCCGTGTGTGAGGTGCCCACCCTGAGCGAGTTCCATCCCGAGTACGGTGTCTCCGGGGTTTAGAAGCGCAAAGTAGACTGCTTGATTTGCCGGAGATCCTGAGTAGGGTTGCACGTTGGCGTGTTCAACGCCGAAGAGTTCTTTGGCGCGCGCTCGACAAAGCTCTTCAATTTGATCGATGTACTGATTGCCGCCATAGTAACGTCTGCCGGGGTAGCCCTCCGAGTACTTGTTGGTGAGTACTGAACCCAATGCTTCCATGACGGCAAGAGAGGTAAAGTTTTCGGAAGGTATCATTTCAAGGCCAGTGCGCTGGCGATTGAGTTCGTCAAAAATTAGGCTCGAAAGCGTAGGGTCCGTTGTCATCAGGTTTTTCATATAGTTCATCCTAGACGCCGTTTGCAGTACTGTCAAAACAGTTCTTGGTTAGTTGCTTTCACTAACAAAGAGACTACGCCGCACGTTTCTAGCCAAGGGTTGCTTCATCGCTTTCTAACAGGTACACTTGCTTTATTATTGCCAGTCGTTGACTGGCCCATTTTTTCAAGGGGTAACCAATGAACCCAAGCATATTTCGGGAATACGATATTCGCGGGCTGGTTGATAAAGACCTGACCCCTGAGGTGGTGCGCGACATTAGTCGAGCCTACGCAACCTATATGCAACGACGTGGTTTTGACACGGCCATTGTTGCGCGTGATAGTCGCGATTACAACGCGACCATTCAGAAGCAAACAGTTGTTGCGCTCAGAGAAGCTGGCATGAATGTGGTTGATATTGGCGTTGTGACCGTTCCAGTTTTTTACTTTGCTCAACTGTTTTTGAAGATCACCGCTGGGGTAATGGTAACCGCCTCACACAACCCAGTTGGTTGGAGCGGTTTCAAGCAGCTTGTGGGTACGTTGCAGACTGCAACATCGGCAGAGTTAGCCGACGTGAAGTCACTTATCGAAAAGAAAGATTTCTTGAGTGGTGCGGGCACTTATGAAGAGCGTGGCGGTGTGGTCGCTGCTTATAGTAAAGACGCACTTTCTCGCGTTACCATCAAGCGACCCTTACGAGTGGTGGTTGACTGTGGTAATGAAACCGGTAGCTTAATTAATCCCGATATTTTACGGTCGGCGGGGCTTACGGTTATAGAGCAAGACACGGAGGTCGGGAAACCAGCGCCGCATGAACCAAATCCTTCAACTCTTGAAGCACTTGAGCATATACGTGAAGGCGTGCTTGCCAATCATGCGGATATTGGGATTGGCTACGATGCTGACGGTGACCGTTTTGGCGTTGTCGATGATCAGGGGGAAATTATTTGGCCCGATCGCGTGGCCATGGTACTGGTGCGTAAAATTTTAAAGGACAACCCCGGGAGTTCGGTTGTCTTCGATGTAAAATGTACTCAGGCGCTTATCGATGAGATCGTAAAAGACGGAGGGACTCCGGTGATGTGGAAAACAGGCCATTCTTGGATTCGTCGAAAAGGCCAAGAAGTTGATGCCGCTTTTGCGGCGGAACGCAGTGGGCATTTTTATTTCCGTCGTGGGCATTGGGGGTATGATGATGGACTGTTTGTGACACTGAAGTTATTAGAAATTATTGCCGCTCAAGAGAAACCACTGCATGAGTTTATGGCTGATTTTCCACAGTACGAAACATCGCCAGTGTGGCATGCGCCATGCGCGGATGAAGTAAAGTATGCTGTTGTTGAACGGTTGACGAAAGCGTGTAAAGAAGAATATGGCGAAGACAAAGTCATTGACGTAAATGGTGCGCGCGTGCAATTTGATGACGGATGGGGGCTGGTGCGGGCTTCGTCAAACATTCCTGCACTGGTGCTGGTGTTTGAAGGAAAAACACCCGAGGCACTTGAGAGAATTAGTAAACTTTTTGAAGCCATGCTTGGACGCTACCCTGAAATCGCTACGCGCGACCGATGGGAAAGTGGCTAAATAGGGTAATGTAATATTATGGCAACAACAGAACCAACATTAGAACAAATTTATTTCATCGTACTGCCGCTCATTCGCCGAGCCGGGCAGATGCTGGTGGCGCGTCAGCGTGAGCTGTGGGGGAAGAGCGATAAGGAGCGGCACACACGTGGTCAAGAGATCGAACAGGAGATTCGCGACTTTCTCGTCTCCACTTTGCAGCTGCTTTTCCCGAACTACGGCGTTCACGGTAAACAAGGGTCAGTGCCGCAGACTTGGCAGTGGGTAGTAACCCCACTAGACGGTAGCCGCTATTATTTCCGCGGGTTACCACTCTATACCACAGCTATTGCACTTCGGGATAAAGGTGAAATAGTTCTTGGCATCATTTATCAGCCAGTTACGGGCAATGTTTTTCATGCCTTAAAGGGCGGCGGTGCTTTTATGAATACGCATGCAATAACTGTTTCGAATCAAAAAGAGTGGGTTGGTACTTCAGCCTATGTTCCTGCCAGTAAACACTTGTTGATTGCCAATAAAGCCGGAGCGGATTGCCACAACCTTGGCGTAACGTCACTGGGGCTCTGTTATCTGGCGGCCGGTGTTTACGACGTTCTTTTGGTGCCCATTGATATGGCCGGCCTCTTTAGCCAAGCTGCGGGGCTCATTATTGCTCGTGAAGCAGGAGCAAAGCTAAGCGATGTTTCGGGCGGGGCGCTCGGGGGCGGCGGTAAACTCGATACGCTTCTTGCCGCCACACCAGGGTTGCAAAAAAAGGCAGTGCAAATTTTTAATAAGTAATGATTGTATGATTGGCGTCTTCGACTCCGGAGTCGGAGGGCTTACGGTTCTTAAAGAAATTCATAAAGAGCTGCCGGGGTACGACACGATTTATTTTGGCGACTCGGCCCGTTACCCCTATGGTAACTTGAGTGATGCTGTACTGAAGCAGTATGCAACTGAGGATGCTCAATTTTTGGTTTCTAAAGGAGCCAAAGTTATTGTCGTTGCCTGTAACAGCGCATCGGTTGCGGCGGGAGATTTGCTTCGTACAAATTTGTCAGTGCCCGTGTTTGATGTTTCGCGTGCGCCAATAGAAAAAGCACTTCAAGTAACGAAGAATAAAAAAATTGCCGTTATCGGTACGCGCGCCACAATTGCCAGCCATAGACATGAACAATTGTTAACCGAAGAGGATAGCTCGGTGAAGGTTTTTGCCGTGGCGACGCCACTGCTTGTTCCGCTTGTTGAGGAGCGTGCCTGGCGCTACCCGGAAGCCATGCGCATTCTGCGTCGCTATTTGCGGCCGTTGAAAGACGCTCAAGTTGATACGCTCATCTTGGGGTGTACACACTATCCGCTTATTGAAAAACAGATTCAGCGCATTATGGGAAAGCGTGTGCATATTGTGAGTTCTGGTCGTGCCACCGCTGAAGCATTGAGGACTTATTTAGAAAACAATCAAGAGAGAGCAGTGGCGGTAAGTCAAAAAGGGCAGGAATATTATTTTGTAAGCGGGGACGTTCAGCAGTTTAAGCAGACTGCAGCCGAGTGGCTCGGTAAAAAAATTACTGCGACCTCAGCCGCGGCGCTGAATGTCTAAAGAAAACGTTATGTCGTGGCAAGGAAAACAGGTCGCCATCATTGGCTTTGGCATAGAAGGAGAAGCGGCTCTTGATTATCTTATTAAAAATGGTGCCAAGGTTACTGTTTGCGACAAGATCGACGAGGCGGCTTTAGGAGATCGTTATACGCGCTCACGCGAAAAAGTTGAAGCGTGGCAGTTAGGCGCCGATTACCTCCATAAACTAAAAGAAGTTGATGCAGTTTTTCGAAGTCCTGGTACTCCTTTTTACAGCGTAGAAATTCAGGAAGCGCTCAAGAGTGGCGTTCAAATTACGAGCGGCACCAAAGAGTTTTTTCAAAATTGTCCGGCGCGCATTGTCGGTGTAACCGGCACCAAAGGCAAAGGGACAACCGCAACGCTCATTTATGAGATGCTCAAAGCCGCCGGTCAGCGAGCGTATCTCGTTGGTAATATTGGCAAACCAGCGCTATCTGTGTTGCCTGAACTTACCAAAGAGGACATTGTGGTGTTTGAGCTTTCTAGTTTTCAGCTGCAGGACCTTGATTCCTCGCCCTCAATCGCCGTTGTTCTTGGGGTAACGGTTGACCACCAAGATCATCATGCTTCGGTTGAAGAGTACGAAGAGTCCAAGAGTGCAATTGTCCGTTTTCAAAAGGAAGAAGATGTTACAATTACCAACATCGATTATCCGGCAAGTGAACGCATTGCCGCCGAGACAAAAGGGAGACTCGTGCCCGTGAGTACTGCTCGCCAGCTTGAGTATGGAGTGTATGTTGCTGATGGAAACATCATGCAAAATATTGGAGGCAGCCCCATCAGTATTGTCGCTTTAAACGAAATAGGGCTGCGTGGTGCATTCAACGCTGAGAATGTGGTTGCGGCTGTGGCAGCCGGGAGCGTTTTAGGAATTGAAGAAGAAACAATTGCGGCGGTGCTTAGGATCTTCACCGGGTTGCCGCATCGCTTAGAATTTGTGCGAGACGTACGAGGTGTCATGTATTGGGATAATTCTTATGCCACAACCCCCGAGACAACGGTTGCAGCCATTCAATCCTTTAAGGAGCCGATCGTGCTTTTACTTGGTGGCTACGAAAAAGGATTTAATTATCGTGCACTTGCTGACGGCGTTGTGGCCAGTTCAGTGAAAGCTATTGTTGGCATTGGCAAGAACGCACCGCAAATGTATGAAGCAGTACAAGTTGCAGCTAGTAAGGCTGGTAAATCTGCGCCGCAGTATATTGAAGGAGGAGAAACGATGTCGAGTATGATTAGTGCTGCAAATAGCGTAGCGGTTTCGGAAGACGTCGTGTTGCTGTCTCCGGCTGCCGCCAGTTTTGATAAGTTTAAAAATGTAACTGACCGAGGAGAGCAATTCAAAAAAGTAGTAGAGAGTCTATAAATGGTATTAACCCCATAGAAAGTCCCGGAGCATTTTATCTGCCACCGAGCGAACTGAAAAAGGGAGTGCGACAGAGCTACGTAAGTATCAAATTACACCATTTTGTGCGTACGCACAAAATGGTGTAAAAAACATAATAAGTGATATTTAACCCTTTATTTTTGCCAATACCTCGTCGGCTTGCCGCGAGGTTACCATATACTGAGGCAAAAATATCCCTCGTAGCTTTAGCGAAGTGGGATTACCTATGTATACCCCGTCCCCTTTAGGGCGGGGTAATTGACTTGCCTGCGTCGGCTCGAAGACCCGGCAGTAAAGTTTTGATCCCCCGGACGCGCATTGTGTGGCGCGTCCGGGGTATCGGGTTCGTAGCGTTGTCGCAGGAGAAGAGTTATGTGTCCTCTTCAAACAAATCGGGTTTGAACATGCCGAACAGCTCTTCTTGCAGCCAATCAGGCAACCAAACGACGATTAGCACGACACCTGCGATGATTACGAAAGCTACAACTGCCTTGAGTCTGCCCATGGTGATCCTCCGGCAAGACGTTTTTTGTTGTTACGGATGGCGCTAGTTTACACTCATGAATAACGCGGTCAAGTAAGTTTGTTTATAAAATTTTGAACCCCGAGCGCGCTTGTGCATAACGCGCGCTCGGGGTTCGGGTTGTACCTACACTCGCCAGTAGAAGTAAGTGTAGGTAACTAGAACGGCGAGGGCTCCGAAAATCCAGCGAAGCTGGACCAATTCGCTGTGGTTTTTCGGATCCCTCCAATAGGCAATGAATTCCCTCATAGCATGCTTCCTCCCTCTCAAGAGTATCTACGCGTGCTAGTCCGCGCGGATTCTTGATACCCATTCATTCAGGAGCCATATCCCGTCGTATACAGCAAACAGCAGAAGTACGCCGAGTATTACGAGTTCAGGAGTAATACTCGGTTGGTCGTTATGCGTGGAATCGTCGGTCGGTCTCATGCAGTCCCTCCTGGTTTTTTGCACTGCTGCAGATTAAAATTAGTTTAACGTTATTAAAGACAAAATCAAGTTCAAATTGTCCACTTTCTTACTTGTCTAAGAAAGTGGACGGAAAGAATGACACCCTGAGGACTCGGCTGTGGGCTTGCTTCATACAGCAGACTGCTGACCATGAACTCGTCATCCGCCCCATAGCGGATTCCTCAAACAGCATGGTCACTAAGTGCAGTCTGCTTCCCTCGCAAGCTTTGACGCCGATCCTAAGGGATTTTGCACTCTGCTCTGCCAAACCCCTGGTGTCCGGTCGTGGCAATGAGGACGAAGACAGGACGAAAGAAAACAAGAGCATGTGTGAGATGAACCACAAGGTGAGGCGAGTTTGCTCTTGTTCGTCCTGCTGAGGAAGGAATGCCCGACCGGAGCACCCGGGGCGGGCTTCTTTGGGTACTTTCTTGCCCGCACAAGAAAGTACCAACTAGTCGCGAGGGCACAGCCCGAGGACGTTATGAGTTAAAGAAAAAGAAATGAAAAATCAAATTAAAAACAGCTGTAAATTTATATCCCCGGGCGCGCACTCTATAGCACGCGTCCGGGGCGGGTCGGGTGGCGAAGTCCGCCAGCTGGCGGATTCTCCGCCGGCTGCGAGCTCAGTTGGTCGTCGGAACGACCGGTGCCAGTTGCTGCGAACCGACGACGCTCATGGCCACGATGGCCGCGATCGAAATCAGTGCGGCGAGCAGAGCGTACTCAGCGACCGTCGCCGCGGTCTCGTCTTTCAAGAAAGCAACAAAACGTTCCATGTTTTTCCCTCGAGGTCGATTTCCGTACTACTGTCGTACGGATGGCTCGTAGGTTACACATACAAATATTTCATGTCAACTTTTTCGTAAATAAAAAAGAGTCGCCACACACGGGGCGACTCTTTTTTATAAAGATTAAATTTACTTTTTATCCTCGGGCTTTCATCGCAGCTTCTAGCCGTTCCAGTGCCAGAATAAACGCCGCTACGCGCATGGTTGTTTTATACTTTTCTTTTCTTTCCCACACCGCGTTAAAGGCATCTTTCATAATTGGCTCCAGCTTGCTTCGCACTTCTTTTTTGGGCCAATAGTACCCTTGCCTGTTCTGCACCCATTCAAAGTACGAAACCGTAACGCCTCCAGAGTTTGCCAAAATGTCCGGAACGACAACGACTTTTTTCTTTGCCAATTTTTTGTCAGCATTTGGCGTTGTTGGCCCGTTGGCAAGCTCTAACACAACCTTAGCTTTGATGCGTGAAACATTCTTTTCTGTTATTTGGTTTTCAAGCGCTGCTGGGATCAAAATATCGCAACTTGTTTCGAGCAGCTGTTTGTTACTGACGTGCTTATAATTTTTATTATCACAGACAGCGTCAACGCAGTAGACGCCATCAATATGACCCAGCTCTTGCTTTCTCTTTAGGACATTTTTTGGGTCCATACCATTCTTTTTGAGATCAACAATTCCGCCGCTAGAATCAGACAAGCCGACAATCTTGAATCCGGCTTTGTGCACCAGCTCAGCCATGTTGTAGCCGGCGTTTCCCAACCCCTGGATAATGACAGTTGTTTTTTGCGGTACTAGTTTCAATTTTTTTGCTAACTCTTCAAGCACCATAAAGCCACCGTCGGCAGTTGCTGTGTCTCGACCCTTTGATCCGCCGAGTGCTAAGGGTTTACCAGTTACAACAGCCGGCTCCAGGTGGCCAACCATTTGACTGTATTCGTCCATGATCCAACCCATAATCTCGGCAGTGGTGTTGACGTCAGGGGCAGGGACATCGCGGTCAGGTCCAAAGACATCTTTCATGCTGCGCGTGAATGCTCTGGTCAATCGTTCTAATTCAGCGTGTGATAATGTTCTCGGGTCGACCGTAATGCCGCCCTTGCCACCACCCATAGGAATACCAACAACCGCACATTTCATGGTCATCCACAGTGCCAGTGCTTTGACCTCATTAATATCGACTTGCTCATGATAGCGCAGGCCCCCTTTGTATGGGCCGCGTGCGTTTGAGTGCTCAACCCGATATCCGGTAAAGAGTTTGCGTACTCCGGAGTCAAGCGTCAGCGGTATGGTTACCTCTACGATTCTCTCCGGTCGTTCGAGCTCTGAGAGTACAGTACGACTTGTCCCAGCGATAGTCCCTGCTTCACGAAGTTGCTCTAAAGCATTTTTGAATGCATTCATGGTAATTGGTTAGGTATATTACTTACTACTAAGGAGGCCGACGCGTTGTTTCACGGTTTTGAGAGTGCCATTGGCAACACGCTCTGCTCGTTTAGCGCCGTCATTGAGAGTGGTGAGTAGCGTCTTGCGGTTTTTGACTACACTTGCAAACTTTTTTTGGTAAGGAGCGAGCTCCCGAGCAATTGAATCTGCCAAACTGTCTTTGAGATCGCTGTAGCGAATAGTCCCATCTGCATAAGCCGCTTTAAACGTAGTAACAGTTTTTGGATCGCTAAATTCTTCCAAGAGTAAAAAGAGGTTGCTGACGCCCGCGCTCATAGCATCTTTTTGATTGGTACCCGTATCGGTGACTGCGCGCATAATTTTTTTCTTGATAACTACCGGGTTGTCTTCGAGGAACAAACAACCAGTGGGTTCTGACTTACTCATTTTTCTTGTGGGGTCAGCAAGACTCATGAGTCGCGGAAAGCGGGTGTGCAGTGCTTGCGGCAGAACGAATGTTTCACCATAGCGCTGGTTAAACTTGCGAGCAACGATGCGCGTCAATTCCAGATGTTGCGCTTGGTCGTCACCAACCGGAACAACTGGCGGCTGGTAGAGGAGAATATCAGCAGCCATAAGCGCAGGGTAGGTGAGAAGACCTGCGTTGATATTTTGCGCTTGACGCTTTGCTTTGTCTTTATATTGTGTCATGCGTTCGAGCTCAGCGACGGGAACCAGAGTGTCAAAAATCCAAGCAAGCTCGGCATGTGCTGGTACAAACGACTGCACAAAGAGAACGCTTTTTTTGGGGTTCACTCCCGCAGCCAAAAAAGCTGCCGCCACTTGTAAAGTTTGATTTTCCTTCTCTTTAGGATCGAAGTTTTCAGTCAGCGAGTGTAAATCGGCAACCATGTAGAAACCTTGATGATCAACTTGCAGCCGAACAAAATTTTTCAAAGCACCAAGGTAATTTCCAAGGTGGAGTGGTCCGGTCGGCTGTATGCCAGAGAGTGTTCGTGGTAGTGATGCCATAGTTATGTTTTCTTAAAGATACCAAAAAGTTTACGCGAACGATTAATTTCGAGCTTGATGCGTTCTCTGGCAGTTCGGGTTTTAACAAATTGCAGCCAGTCAGGGGATGGGCGCACGCGCTTCTTGTCAGTAATGATATCAACAACGTCACCAGATTTCAGGGGTGTAGACACTGGCATCAGCTTATCATTGATGCGGCTCGCCACACAGTGATTACCCACATCAGAGTGAATATGGTAGGCAAAATCAATTGGCGTTGCTCGATCAGGGAGAGCAATGACGTCACCATTTGGTGTAAAAACAAAAATATTGTCAGGAAAAACGTCAATTTTTAAGGATTCAAGGTACTCGGTGCTGTCCTGAATTTCTTTTTGCAGTTTGACGAGCTTATTCACCCAAGCAAATTTTGGGCTGTTGACCTTGACGCCTTCCTTGGGCTTTCCTTGTTCGGTGTAGTACCAGTGCGCAGCAACGCCGTAGTAAGATTCCTCTTCCATTTTTTGTGTGCGAATTTGGAATTCCACAATTTCACCTTGTCCGACGAAGACAGTGGTGTGGAGTGATCGGTAGCCGTTCGGTTTTGGTTGCGCGATGTAATCTTTGATGCGTCCGCGCAGCGGTTTCCAGAGTTGGTGAATAATGCCGAGCACGGCGTAACACTCACTTTCCTCTTGCACCACCACGCGTGCAGCAATGAGGTCGTAGATTTTAGAAATATCACGTTCGTGGCGAAGTAGTTTTTTATACAAACTGTAGAGATGCTTAGCGCGTCCTTGGATACTGATAACATGCAAGTTTGGCTGTTCCTTTAGTTTTTCTCGGAGCATCTCTATAACCTTAGCTAAGCTCTTCTCTTTACTGGGCGAGGTTGTTTCCATGAGTTGTGTTACCCAGCCACAGGCATCGGGATCAATGTATTTGAATGACAGATCTTCCAGTCTTCCTTTTGTTTCCCACATGCCAAGGCGAAGCGCAATCGGCGCAAAAATTTCCATACTTTCAAGCGCCACGCGTTTCTGTTTGTCGGGAGGAATGGCGTCGAGCGTTTCCAGGTTGTGAATGCGGTCAGCAAATTTGATGAGAAGCACCCGTACATCCTTAGAGATGGCGAGAAACATTTTTCTCAAATTTTCGACATAGCGCTCTATGCCGCGATACTTTAGGGTACCGAGCTTCGTTACACCTTCAACAAGGCCAGCAATGTCATCGCCAAAGTTTTTTCGAATGTCCACAATGGTATAGGAAGTGTCCTCGGGGACGTCATGCAAGAGTCCAGCGATGATGGTGTTCAAATCTGTCCGCATGGTCGTCAGGTTCATGGCAGCGGCGAGTGCGTGCGTGATATAGGGGTCGCCATTGGTGCGGCGCTGCCCTTGGTGCGCGCGGTCGGCAAATTCGTAGGCGAGCTTTACCATATCAAGATCAGCTCCTGGGAACAGGCGCTTGAGTATCTGCAGTAAGTTTTGGAGAGACTGGTTTGCTGGGGCCACACTCGTAGCGTTAGCTAGTCTTCAGCCGCCTCTGTTTTATATGGACACTCTTTAGAGCTACAACGGACAGTACCTTTGGCACCCATAACGAGGAGCGACTTGCAGGTTGGGCAAAATTCACCTGTCGGGCGGCTCCAGAGGGCAAACGTGCAGTCCGGATAACGATTGCAAGAGTAGAATGTTTTTCCACGGCGGCTTCGCTTCTCTATTATATCCCCTTTACCGCATTCAGGGCACTTGATATTGAGCGACTTGGCAATTGACTTGATACCTTTGCATTCCGGGTAGCCGGTACAGCCCAAAAACGGGCCAAATCGCCCGCGTTTCAGTTGCATGGGCTTTCCACACTTGTCGCATACTTCGTTGGTTGCCTCTTTCTCCGCAGCTTCTTCTGGGCTGCCTTTGATGGGCTTGGTGTTTTTGCATTCTGGAAAACCAGTGCAGGCCAAGAATTTGCCGAACCGTCCGAGCTTGCTGATCATGGGTTTGCCGCATTTCTCGCACACTTCATCCGTGGCTTCTTCTGAAATGTTTGACTTCAAAAGGAGCGCATCTTTTTCTTCGAGGTGCTTTTTAAACGGTACGTAAAAATCTCTAAGGATGGGAATGTACTCTTTATTACCCTCAGCAATGTCATCGAGATCTCTTTCTATGCGCGCCGTAAACTCATAGTCCACAATTTCTGGAAAATGTTCGACCAGAAGATCATTAACAAGGTATGCAAGGTCAGTGGGGTGGAGACGTCGCTCTTGGCGTTCGACATAGCCGCGGTCGGTGATGGTAGAAATGGTCGGTGCGTAGGTGGATGGTCGGCCAATGCCATGCTCTTCGAGCGCCTTAATGAGTGAGGCATCGGTAAAACGCGGGAGCGCTTCAGTGAAGTGCTGTTTGCCGTCAACGGCTTTTAGGGTCAGTGCGTCTCCTTTGGTAACCGAGGGTAGTTCGATGTCGCTTGTGTCCGTTGGATACACTTTCCGCCATCCATCGAAAGTAACAACAGAACCACTGGCACGCAGTTCGTAGGGACGTTCTGTTTTTGCAGTGCTAATGTTGATGGTGGTAGTTGCAACTTCTGCCTCTGGCATTTGTGAAGCAATAGTTCGCTGCCAGATGAGTTGATAGAGCTTGCGCTGGCGTGGATCCAGGTAGGGGGCGACCACTTCCGGTGTTCGACGCGGATCGGTTGGGCGAATGGCCTCGTGCGCTTCCTGGGCATTTTTGCTTTTTGATTTGAAGCGTCGCGGCGTGGGTAGAGCGTACTGCTTACCATAGGCATCTTCTAAGAATGCGGCGGTGTCTAGTAAAAATTTTTCACCGAGGTTCATAGAGTCCGTACGCATGTAGGTGATGAGACCAACCGATCCTTCCTCGCCAATCGTGACTCCTTCGTAGAGCTGCTGGGCGAGAACCATGGTTTGTTTTGGGCTCATGCTGAGCCGTCGGCTGGCATCTTGCTGGAGAAGTGAAGTAGTGAAAGGAGTCGGTGGTTTTTTCTTGGTTTCTTTGCCAATGACGTCTGTGACCGCGTAGGTCGCCTTATTTAGTTCTGCAACGTGTTTGTCCGCGTCTTCCTTTGATTGAATGTCGAACTTCTCAAGTCGTTTGCCGTCAATGGCTGTTACGGTCGCGGTGAGTGGAGCATTATTTTTCGTGTTCAGGTCAGCTTCAATGGTCCAGTACTCCTCAGCTTTGAAAGCGTTGATTTCGCGCTCGCGTTCCACCACCATGCGCACCGCTACCGACTGCACGCGTCCGGCACTTAGTCCGCGATAAATTTTCCGCCAGAGAAACGGTGAAAGTTCGTAGCCGACCAGCCGGTCGAGCAACCGGCGTGCCTGCTGGGCGTTGACCAAGTTTTCATCGATAGCTCGCGGTTTTTTTAAGGCCTCTTCAATGGCCTCTTTGGTAATTTCATGGAAAGCGATGCGTTCAGTCGGCGTGTCTTTCAAATCCAGTGCGGCAACGAGGTGCCAGGCAATAGCTTCGCCTTCGCGATCTTCGTCGGTTGCCAGAATGACGCGTTTTGCCTTGGCTGCTTTTTTCTTTAAGGCGGTTACGTTCTTGCGCGCGCGGGTCGGGATAATGTAGTGCGCCGCAAAGTCATTTTCAGTGTCGATACCCATTTTTGATTTTGGCAGATCACGCACATGACCATAAGACGACAGCACCTCGTAGGGTTTGCCCAGAAATTTCTGAATTGTTTTGGCCTTGGTTGGCGACTCAACAATGACAAGTTCCATAGTAATATGAGAGACAATACGCGAAAGATTACCAAATGGCAAATGTGGGCACCGTTAGTGCGCCAGACGAATGAAATTTTTGCCGCCAATATCGCGTACAAAATCTTTCATTTCGAGCATGCTCATGGTTGAGAGAAGTTCGGTTAAAGTGAGCGCAGTGCGGTTACAAAGTTCGTCAATATGGAGCGGCTGCTTGGTGAGCGCGGCCAGTACGGTTTGTTCTGATGTACTCAAGGTATTTATTGTCCTGGTAGGTTGTGGCTGAGTGCGTTCCAGTTGCAGCGCTTCAAGAATGTCATCAACCGAAGTAACAACGCGGGCACCAAGTTTAATGAGATCGTTGCCGCCAACACTGTTCGGTTCAAAAATGGGGCCAGGAACCGCCATCACTTCGCGGTTGTATTCAAGCGCCTGGCGAGCGGTGATGAGTGCGCCGCTTCGCTCTGGTGCTTCAATGACCAGTGTGCCCTTGGTGAGTCCGGCAATGATGCGGTTACGCGCCGGGAAGTGGTGCTTCGCCGGTCCAACGCCGGGTGGGTATTCAGAAAGAATGAGTCCGCCCGTGCGGACAATGCGACTAGCCAGGTTGCGGTGTTCGCCAGGGTAGATGTCTGCTTCGCGAATGGACGATCCAAGGACGGCAGTTGTTCGTCCGCCGACTTCGAGCGTGGCTTCGTGTACCAAGCCGTCGATGCCGCGCGCGAGTCCGCTTACAATTACGATGTTGCTCCGCGCGAGCGCCCGGGTCAGCTGCAATGTTACGGTCTTGGCGTATTGGCTGAATCGGCGAGTACCGACAATGGCGAGCGCGAGTTCGTTGGTGGTTGGCAGTGCGCCGGAGTAGAAGAGCACGACTGGCGCATCATAAATTTCTTTGAGACGGCTTGGGTAGTTGGGGTCAGTAATAGTAATTGCTTGGATGCCAGCCGCTTCAAGTTTTGTTGCATATACTTCTGGCGGTTGCTTTTCTTGATTTATTTTGAGCTGTTCAGCTGTAACTTTGGTTAGTCCGAGCGTTTGGAGTTCGTGCGCAGGTGCTTGCCAAGCGGACGCACCGTCTGGAAAATGATGGTAGAGTTTTCTGAGCTGTCCTGGGTCGGTTAGGTTCGCTAGGGCTATCCAATAGGTGGCGTCTTGATGCATGTTGTTCACTTCGCTACTATAGAGCTATTATGATGTGTTCAAATTGCAGGATATCATTGGTCAACGGCGTTTGCCCTGGTTGTGGCTATACAGAAGAACCAATTGAGATAAAGAAAGAGCTTCGTCAAACAAGCGAAAAGCCGAGTGAACCCTCGAAGCGTACTGGCGAGGGTGCGCCGTCAATTCCTCCCATTGATCCACAAGAACCTCTCCCGTTTTTTCGAGATCACCATCGGCATTAAAGAAACTGTAGCACGAGTATTGTCTTGACAGGAAGCGATTCCTGTGCTAAGTTGTGCCGTTAAGTGCGGTCTTGACCGTGCTTAATAAAAACCTAGAATTTTTTGTTCGGGTGTTCCTATCTGGGAGCGACGAACGCGCCGCCACCCCTCCTAAGCGACGCAAGTAGTCACCAAGTAGTGGTGTTGAGGCTTCTGCCAAAGACACCACTCGCTCCCAGTTAAGAGCTTCGGAACGAACGCGACAAAGCCTTAAGCTATACGCAGTACGCTATACGGTGGACGGTAGACGACCGTAAGCGCCGTACGCTATACGTTGATGAATCGTAAAGGACAAAACAACCTCGACATGACGTCGGGGTTGTTTTGAAATAACTCTAAAGTGAACGTAGGGCGTACAGCGTAACGCGTCAATCCTGTTTTTGTACCTTTACGTATAGCTTACAGCGTATAGCGTAAATCTTTCGTGTATTTATCCCAAAGTACGTCACTGCTTCCATGTATTTATCCCGAAGTAAATTGAGGGACTAGTACGTGGTTAGTAGTAAAAGTCAAGGTGGTGAGAAGTAGGGTGGAATAAAAAGGTGACTGAAAGTGGCACGCCGGGGGACAACGTTCACGATCTTGAAACCCTGCGGCTTCGCGAAAGTAATTGTTTGTCCCCCGGCGCTGTTCGGATTGGCCTCGCCCTCGGCTAGTGACGCTTGCCCTTCGTGTGCGTCTTCTTCTCGTCGCCGAGCTTCTTCTTCGGGTGCCGCGCGCCGGTGCCCGCTTGAGCTGCCGCGATTGCCGTTGCCGTTGATTGGTGATGGACCGGATGGCCCGTCGTTTGAGCGGTCATGGCTTCTTCTTCCTTGAGGGGTTTGTGGTCCCCCTCGTGCTGTTTGGGGCCCGGGCGCCCCGTTCTTGTTGTCGTCGATGCTCGGCAGAGCTTCGACATTCGTTCGCTACCAGCCGGTTGCGAAGCTCCTATTGCGGGGCCGGGCGCCCCTCGGAGCAATTAAATGGTAATCCTAGTTTAAAAGAAGCGTCAAGAGAGTTTTCAAATATTTAAGTAACGAACAACGCCACGAGATGACGACAGTTACGTGGAGCCGATGCTCTCTTCGTAATGTCGCCACTCGCGGCGCTATTGGCAGGGTTACCCCTGCCTTCGTTCATTGGTGGCACCCGCGTTGCGGGGCCACCTTCCCTTCGTCAGGTGCCGGCGTGGTGGTCGCCGGCCGTCGTACCCGTATCGCCGTGGTGCATGGTGCCCGTCTGGCCCGTCGTCGGCGCGGCAGCGTCGTGGTCGGTGCTCAGGTGTTCGGCAATCTTCGGCGTCGTCGCACCGTGGTGGTCCATCTGGCCCGTGGCCGCAGCGTCGTGATGGACTGCCGTTCCTTGTTCAGCAGCGCCGACTTCTTTCTCGACCTTCGCGAGCGCGGTGCCGTGTTCGGCCTTCTGCATGGTGCCGTCGGTCTTGACGGTCGGGGTTGCCGGCGTCGGCGCGGTCACGGTCTTCGAGATTGCCGTGGTTCCGTGCGTGTCGGCGTAGCTCACCTGGCTGCTGGTGACGTAGAACGCGAAGGCTCCCAGTCCCGTCAGTACACCAACAACGAGATAGGTTCCCCAGCGCGGGGTCTTGGGTGGATGTTCGGAATGAACGTTCTTCATGATGCCCTCCTATGGGCTTGTTCCGGCTTTGTTAGCCGGCGGTCGTGTCAAACCAGCGGACTTGCTGGTAGACCGGCTGACGATACAATAATACCTTTCGTTTGTCAAACAAAATTCAAACAATTGTCAACCATTTTGTATATTTAGAGTCTCCCGCATGAACAATCTTTCGGTAGCTCTCCTGAAATTTTAAAGTGAGTGCGCCAGCTTTTCCGTTACCGATTTTCTGGTTATCGACTTGTGAGACAGGCGTGATCTCAACAGCCGTGCCGCAGAAGAACACCTCATCTGCTTTTTTTAATTCAGCAAGCGTAATATTTTTTTCTATAACCTTGATGCCGCTCTTCCGCGCCAGGGAAAATATTGTGTCGCGGGTGATGCCTGGAAGCACACTGGCAGCGTGAGGTGTGTAGAGTCGTCCCTTTTTCACCATGAAAATATTTTCAACCGGCCCTTCGGTAACATATCCTTTGGCGTCAAGTAAAATCGCTTCGTCATAGCCAAATTTTTTCGCTTCTAAAGTAGCGAGAATGGAAGTTGCATAATAACCAGATACTTTGGTATTGAAAACAATAGAAGCTGGATCTCGCCAGCGAATTGATGAGCAGTGAACGCGAATCGCTTTGGTTTCAAAATGTTGCGGCCATGACCAGGTGGCAAGTGCCACATGCACCGGACAGCCGACTGGCGCCATGCCCATGCGGCTTCCGTAATAAGCGAGTGGTCGCAAATATCCTTCGCTCAGTTTATTTTTTTTGACGAGTGTTCGTGCAACGTCGGTCAATTGCGCTGTGGTGTAAGGAAGATGCATTCCCATGGCGCGCGCGGAGCGGAAGAATCGCGCCAGGTGGTCAGAGAGGCGAAAAACAGCAGTACCGTTTTTCGTTTTGTAAAAACGAATGCCCTCATACACTGCGCTGCCATAGTGGAGACTGTGCGTGAGAATGGGTACATTCGCTTTTGCCATTGGTACGTAGCGTCCATCCACCCAGACAATGCTGGCTTTTGGTGCAACGCTGCGGGAAAGTTTTTTTTGCATGGGGAGAATAATATATTTTTCTTCTTCTATATTATAGCACCTTAAATTTGTCCTGCGATGCAGGACTGTAATTTGTTCGTTTTCGTCTTCTTAAGCTGCTAACGTCCTCGGTCCGCCGAGGTGGACCTCGCGACTGTTTGTTACTCTTTTGCGCACCCAAAATTTATTAACAAGAGCAAGTCCGCCAGAGGCGGATCCGCCTTTGGCGGAAAAAGGGTGCCCTGAGGACTCGGCTGTGGGCTTGCTTCGTGCAGCAGGCTGCTGACCATGAACTTGTCGCTTCGCTCCGCAAACAGCATGGTCATTAAATGCAGCCTGTTTCCCTTGCAAGCTCTGACGCCGATCCTATGGGATGAGCACTTTGCTAAACCCCATTGCCGACCGCGGAAAGCGAACGGACGAAGTGTGGGTGGTTAAGCGACGGTGTTGTTTGAAGCGGAGCAAGTTCATCGTCGCCATCCACACTGAGGAACGTTCGCCGACGAGAGTGTCGGCACAGGGCGGGCTTTCTTTCGTCTATTTCTTTGCCCGCACAAAGAAATAGACAACTTAATTTGTATTTGCGATTTCGCAAAAAATGTGCTAAAATAAAAAAACTATCATTCTATGCAACCAAAGAGAAACGAGGACTCATCACAAGCGGTGCGCCTTTTTCAGACCAAGAAGAGTGAATACTGGGTCCGCTCGGGCCAAGCAAATGCTATCTCACTTTTTAAAAAAGCGGCTCGGCTCGTTCCTGCCTATCGTCATTTTTTAAAAAAACATCGGGTGAACCCTTCCAAGATTCGCACCTGGAACGATTTTCAACACCTGCCGACCATTGATAGGAAGAACTACCTTACGCAGTATCCGCTGGAAAATTTAGTTTGGCCGACAGCGTTTGATTCAGGAACCGTGTTATCGGCTACTTCAGGTTCTTCGGGTGCGCCATTCTATTTTCCACGCAGCGCAGCTGTTGACGCACATTCTTCTGCCTATCATCGATGGTTTCTGTCACACCGATCAGCGGGCAAACGTGATCGCACACTCGTCATCGACTGCTTTGGTATGGGTGTATGGATCGGCGGCATAATTACCTATCAAGCATTTCGGAATATCGCCGACGAGGGTTATCCGCTTACCATTATTACCCCTGGCGTCAACAAGAAGCAGATTTTTGAATCGCTGGTGAATGTCGCTCCAAAGTTTTCAACGGTTGTTCTTTGCGGTTATCCGCCGTTTCTGAAAGATGTCATTGACCAGGCGGCAGACAATGGCGTGCGTTGGTCGACACTCAATCTCAAGTTTCTTTTTGCGGCTGAACCGTTCTCGGAAAAGTTTCGACAGTACGTCGTGGAGAAAACGAATGTGCACAATCACTACACCGACACCACCAACGTTTACGGCAGCGCCGACCTTGGCACCATGGCGCTCGAAACGCCGCTTACTATTTTGATGCGTGAAATTGCACTCGGGGACAAGAATATCTATCAGCGCTTTTTTCAAAAAGTTGACCGCTTGCCGACGTTGGCTCAGTTCAACCCACAGGCGGTTCAGTTTGAAGCGCCGGAGGGGAACGTCCTCTGCACGGGCAATAGCAGCTTGCCGCTCATTCGTTATGCCATTGGTGACAACGGTGCGGTGGCCAGTTTTGACGAAGCAGCTGATGTGTTTACGCATGACAAAATTAATTTGCGCCAAGCGGCGCGTCGTGCCGATATTAGCAAAACGCTTGCTGAGCTACCTTTTGTGTACATTTACGAACGCTCAGACCTTTCGACGAAGCTCTACGGCGCAACCATTTACCCCGAACATTTGAAAGATGCGTTACGTGAATCGCCACTGGATCGCTCACTCACCGGCAATTTTACTTTGCGGACAAAATATGACCGACACGAAAACGAATACCTCGAGGTTAACATCGAGCTCCGCCCGAAGATTAAAGCCAGCCGTACATTGAAAGGGCTCCTTGTAGAAAAAATTACGGCTGCGTTTATGGAGAAAAATGCGGAGTACAGGAATAACATGCATGTCATGCCCGAACGCATGCGACCGCATTTGGTGTTTTGGCAGCATGAGCACCCGCTCCATTTCAGCCGCGGGGCAAAACATAAGTGGGCAAAGCACTAATTTATTCCATTGTAACCATGACGCAAGAACTAAGTTCGGTATTGAGCACGTTAGCGGGTGAGCGGTCACCATCAAAGCCCCAACTTTTTAATTTGGCTGAAGAAAATGACCGAGCCCAGGTTTCAGCGCTTCTTCAAGGCAACAAAATTCAGCAGGTGGTTGATGATTATCGTGAACAGCTTGTCGAACTCTACCAAATAGAGCATCCGGCAAACGTCTACGCGCCGACATTCGTCGCCGAGCTTGAAGCACACCTCGCAGCGCTGGAAAAAGAAGCGCCATTATGGTCTCGCGGTCGTTGGGCGTTTTTTCCATGGATTGGGACTATCGTGCACGTGCTTGAGGAAGCGCCGTTTCAAACTGTTCGTACTGCTCGCAATCGAAATTTAATTACCGAAGCGGAACAGAAAAAGTTTTATAACACCGTTGTGGGTATCGCCGGGCTAAGCGTGGGGAATAGTGTGGCGCTTGCTATTGTGCTCCAGGGTGGAGCCAGGCATATTCGCCTAGCTGATCATGACGCCTTGGCGCTTTCCAACACGAACCGCGTGCGAGCTGGAGTAGCGGATCTTGGTTTGCCGAAAGTGGAAATGACCGCGCGGCAAATTTATCTCTTGAATCCTTACGCAACCGTCGAGCTGTTTCCCGACGGGATTACCAAAGACAACATTGCAGCATTTTTTGAAGGACCGCCGAAGCTCGATGTCGTCATCGACGAGGTTGATAATTTGGCGGTTAAATATCTTATTCGCGAGCAGGCAAAAAAACACCGATTGCCAATTGTCATGGCGGCTGACAACGGCGACAACGCCGTGGTGGATATTGAGCGCTATGACCAAAATCCTGATCTGGCGTTTTTTCAGGGACGGCTCGGGGATGTTACCTATGAGGAGTTGCTGTCGCTTGATAAATTTGGTATCGGCAAAATGATTACCAAACATGTCGGGCCAGAAAATGTTACCGAGCGCATGCAGCAGTCTTTGCTGGAGATGGGTAAGACCATTGTCTCTTGGCCGCAGTTGGGCGGCGCGGCGCTTTTGAATGGTGCAGCCGTTGCCTATGCCGTGCGCAAAATTATCATTGACGAGCCACTTGAGGACAACCGGGCGCTCATATCTTTGGACGAGAAATTAATACCGACGTACAATAGTGAAGCCGAGCAGGCGAAGCGTGCATCTGTTGCGGCAACGTTCCGAAAAATTTTTGGCCTTTAGTTAAACTACCCACTTACCGTTTGTCGCTATGGTTCTTGAAGGGAAGATGCGCCAACTCATTACTGCCGCCACCTTGGCGCCGTCGGGCGAGAATTGTCAGCCCTGGCGTTTTGTGATTAACGGCAATGAATTGCAGCTTTTTAACGTGCCCGAACGAGATGATTCGCTCTATAACTTTCGTCAGCGCGGGTCATTGGTTGCCCATGGGGCATTACTTGAAAATTTTACAATTGCAGCGAAAGCGCTTGGTTTTAACGCAGACATTCGGCTTTTCCCTGATGCGCAAAATGAGAATTTAGTTGCCGCCATTCATCTCGAGAACGCTGAACCTGTGGCTGATCCACTCTATGCGGCGATAACCGCGCGGAGCACGAATCGCAAACCATACGCGAACGAGTCGCTTACTACTAGTGAACGAGAGTCTATTAATGCCGCTGGGGTTTCTACGAGCTGTCGGTTCGTCTTAATTGAACAGAAAGAATCCATTAGCACGTGGGCCACGGCAGCGAGCGCTAACGAGCGCGTTATGTTTGAGCATCACGGCCTCCATGATTTTTTCTTTTCGCATCTTAATTGGACAGACGCAGAGGAACAGGAACGACGGCACGGGTTTTACATAAAAACGCTTGAACTCCAACCACCGCAAGTCATCGGCATGAAAATTGCTAAGCACTGGGCTGTGGCTTCAGTTTTGAACCGCTTGGGTCTTTCTAAACAGGTTGCTGCGGACAATATAAAGTCCAACTCCGCTGCTGCGGCAATTGGTGGCGTGGTGATTCACGGTGAGCGACCGCAAGATTTTGTTGAGGCCGGTCGCATTGTTGAGCGTGTCTGGCTGACCGTTACGAATTTAGGATTGAGTCTGCAGCCAATAACCGGTGCGCTCTTTTTGGCTGAGCTTGTGCGAGAGGGAGACGCTAGTGTCTTTTCTCCAGCGCACGTGGCCTTGTTGCAAGAAGTGGAGCGAACAGCTGAAAAACTTTGCGGGGCTGACAGTGGTGAGCGCGTGGCTATGATGTTTCGCATTGGTCGCGGTGAACCGCCGAGCGGACGCTCGTCTCGCTTGCGGCTCGAGGAGTTTGTTACCAGTACTCAACCTGCATAAGTATGTATCCAGCAATTTTTGATAATCTTGACTTGCTGGTTGTTGGCGTGGCGAGCGCGAGCATTAGTATTCTTGGATTTGTCGTTTATTTTAATAATCGCAAAAGCGCGACCAGTAAAGCATTCTTGGCGTTTTCTCTGGTCACGATTATCTGGGGTGCGTTTAACTACATCAACTACCAGACACCGTCTCCATCTTTTGTGCTCTGGGCGCTTCGCATGCATATTTTTTCCGCTGTTTGGCACGCCTTTGCTTTTTATTCCCTCTTTCACGTCTTTCCTCTTGAAGAAGCCAATTTCCCGAAGCGGTATCGTTTTTTTGTCCTTCCGCTCGTCATCGTGACCTCAGCTTTGACTCTGACGCCGCTTACTATGGTGCGGTTATTGCATTTGGCGCCGGCTGGGCAAGTCTCAACGGCTGAGTTAGGGCCGGGCATGGCGCTCTTTGCCATTGTTGCTGGCGGCTTGGTGCTGCGCGGGCTCTATTTGTTTGTGCGTAAGTTTCTTCGCGCCACTGGTAACGAGCGAAAGCAATTTCGTACGGTGCTCATCGGAACCGTTATCTCGTTTGCCTGTATCTTAACGTTCAACCTCGTTTTACCAGCCGGGTTTGATAACGTGCGCTTCATTCCTCTGGGGCCGCTTTTCATTTTTCCGTTTGTCATTTTTACTTTCTTTGCCGTCTCTCGTTATCACTTCCTCAACGTTAAAGTGGTTACCACAGAGGTACTCACTTTTTTGCTCACCATTGTTTCGCTGATTGAGGTGATTACCTCGCACGATCCGGTGATTATCATTTTCCGGTTAAGTATTTTCGTACTCGTGTTGTCGTTTGGTATACTGCTTATTCGCAGTGTTATTAGCGAAGTACGAGCGCGGGAAGAACTTTCCAAACTGAGTCAACAGCTTGAAGATGCCAATGAGCAGTTAAAAAAACTGGATGAAGCAAAATCAGAATTCGTTTCCATTGCTTCGCATCAGTTGCGCACGCCGCTCACGGTTATTAAGGGTTATATTTCAATGATTATCGAAGGGTCGTTCGGAAAGATTCCAGCAAAACAGCAAGACCCGATTGAAAAAATTTATGCCTCGGCAAACCGCTTGATTGAGCTCGTAGAAAATTTGCTGTCAGTTTCACGGATTGAATCGGGTCGGATGAAATTTAATTTTGCTCCAACCAACATGGTGGAACTGGCAAAATCGGTTGTGGAAGAAATCCGGCCGGCAGCAGAGAACAAAAAATTACAGTTTAGTTTTAAGGAGCCGAAGCAACCAATCCCGCAGCTTAATTTGGATGGCGAAAAATTGCGTCAGGTGATGATGAATCTGGCGGATAATGCCGTGAAGTATACACCGAAAGGTTCCGTTGTCGTTACGGTAGATGTTATTCCGGGTAAGGAGGGGACGCACACAACCGTTCCAAGCGTTGTTTTTGCGGTGACGGATACGGGTGCGGGTGTTGGTGAGGAAGAACAGAAGCAACTTTTTCAAAAATTCAATCGCGGTGAAGGCGGCAAGCTTAACACGCGTGGTACTGGTCTTGGGCTTTACGTCGGACGCATGATGATTGAAGCGCACCACGGTTCCATTTGGGTAACATCACCAGGCGTCAATAAGGGCAGTACCTTCGCTTTCTCTATTCCGCTACCCAGCCGAACAGACAATGCCGTCCTTGCCCTCAAGGGTATGGTGGGCTAGTCTATAGGTAACGGTTATGCCTACAAAAACTGGATCAGGTAAGAAAATACTGATTATTGAAGACGAAGCGTTCCTGGCGGAAATGTATGATACAAAATTCCGTGATTTGGGCTACACCGTGATTTTGGGTCACGACGGAATGCAGGGGGTTCAACTTATGAAAAAGGAGAGGCCTGACCTCGTTTTGCTGGACATCATCATGCCGGGGGTTGACGGTTATGAAGTTTTAAAAATGGTACGCAAAGACCCAGAGACGAAAGATTTACTCATTGTCGTGCTTTCGAACTTGGGGCAAGAAGAAGAAATCACCAAAGGGTTGCAGCTCGGTGCAGACGACTACTTAGTGAAGTCTGATTTAACGCCGTCGCAGTTGGTGGAAAAAATTGAGAGCGTCATGCAGCGCGGCTCACGCAAGCATGAGACTGTCCGTGCACCACATATTTTGTTCATTGAAGACACGCCGGATATTATCGAACTATACCAAGCTCGTTTTCAGAGTGAAGGATTTACGGTCGAAGTTGCCGAGAATGGCGCCTGGGGTTTGAAACTTGCGCAGACAAAGCCCTTTGACGTTATTGTCATGGACGTTGCTATGCCGGCCTTGAGCGGCATTGATGCCTTAAAAACTATGCGCGCTACACCGAAATTGATAAGCACCCCCATTATTGTGTTTTCAAACACGGTTGAACCGGACGAGCTGAAAGAAGTGAAGGAAGCTGGAGCAACCGAGGTCTACTTGAAAGCGCGCGTTACACCAACTCAGGTAGTGAATCGTATTCGAGAGTTAATTGCTTAAAGTGGCGCGGCGTTGACCGCGACCATTATTGGTGTTACCGTGCGCGCATCGAAAGATGCGTTTTTTGTTTGGGAACCCGGAGGGAAAGACCGTGGCAAGAACATTAGATGAAGTCGGAGCCGAGATCGAGAACCTGGACGCGTTCTTTGCGGCCTATCTCGCTCGTCGTTTCGCGCTGGCAGCAGAGGCTGGCAAGATCAAGTTCGATGGTCGCGAGCAGATTGTCCGGCCGGCCGTAGAGCAGGCGAGAATCAGCCGAGTCGTCGCTTTGATCGAGGCAGCCAGGGTAGAGGGCCTCACAGGTGCCTTCGCGCGTGATTTGATGGCGAAGATTATCGCCGAGTGCCGAGCGTTACAAAAACCACCGCCCCCTATCCGTACAGGTTGGGGTTTCTCACGGCGGTAGTTCGACTGGGCGCGAGGGGGTTGTCGTTAAACCCCCTCGCGCCTTGTACATTATTTTTGTCCCCAATACCTCATCGGCTTGCAAGGTTACAATACAGAAGACAAAAATATCCCTCGTAGCTTTAGCGAAGTGGGATTACCTTGCATACCCCGTCCGCTTTGGGCGTCTCGTTATTCGTAAGTGCTACAGGATCGCCGTACCTGTTTGGCGATGGGGTAGTTGCTTTTATTAAGTTTTGATGTATAGTGTACTAGTACGTGATCATTATTTAGACCTATGGCAAAAAGCAGCAAAAAATACTTCGACGAGCTGGAACTCCTTTTGGCAAAAGCCGCCAAAGATCGGCGTATATTGCACGCGTTGCTTCTGGACTTGTTTACGCCAGCCGAGCTTGATGAAATTACCATTCGTTGGCAAATTATTAAAATGCTGGCAAACGGCGACTCACATCGCGATATCGCAGAAGCACTTGGTGTCGGGTTAGCAACCGTGGCCCGTGGTTCTCGAATGTTGATGAGACCAGATGGTGGGTTTAATCAGGCCTTTGATCGGGGGTATAACAGGACTTGACGGTAAGTAGTTGTTCTTGTATGCTTCAGCGTACTAGTACATGGTAAATATGATACATCTTTTTTCAATCAAACAATTTACGGTTTTCAAAAATGAGCACACCGTCTCGGCGTGGTGGGCTTTGCTTATCTTGGGTGAGCGAGCCTAGTTTGCTATAGCAATATAACAGTCTGGACCCGCTCACTCGAGCGGGATTTTTGTTGGGTTAAACACAATTCGTAAGGGGGAAAACATTGAGCACAAAGACGTTTGAGGATGTTGTGATTAAGGCAGTGTACCGCGCCATCGCAACGGTGACTCCTGCAAATGGGCAAGCGCAAGATACGGCCGAACAAGTTTGGAGGGTACTTGAAGCGGTCATCAGCGTTGAGTCACTATTTGATTACGTTTTGCGACGTAAGGCATTCAATAATGCCGCTGCGTTCCGTGAGCCGCTCTACAAAGGGCAAGCAGCGATTCTGGCGATTTTTTCGCTACCGCTGCAGCTTCGTGGAGCCATTCGCGAAGCAACCGTAGAGACGCCGAATATCCTCATGTTTTTTGAAAGGATCGTTTGGGAGTCCTGGAAAAATTTTGAGGATGGAATCGACGAGCAGATGGTGCGGGATTATCTTACCAAGCGGGACTTCAAGAGCCCGCCGATGCGAAGAAACGGTTGGGCGTTCTAGTCCACAGTTGGGGCCGGGGAGTGCAGCACGCGCTTTCCGGCCCTACCAATTTATACTCCTATACATACCCCGTCCCCTCTGGGGCGGGGTAATTGATTTTTTACACCATTTTGTGCGTACGCACAAAATGGTGTAAATTGCTGCTTGCGTAACTCTGCCGCGACCCATTTCTCAGTTCGCTAACGACCGAGCTAAGGGATCCAGGGCTTTGCCCTGGGGTTAATACCATTTATTTTGCGGAGTGTATTAACACGGCACCCAGTAACGCCATTATAATTCCTGCAATTTGAATAAAGCTTAAGTGTTCCTTAAAAAATATAATGCCAAAAATAACGCTGAGTATCGAATAAAATATAATGTAGTAGTTTGCATAAATAGCGAGCTCACCTTTGTATATAAAAATATAAATACCGAGAACGAGCTGTATAAAGTAAAGCAAGTAGACAAGCATCATCAGCGGGTCTCTCAGGGTCAAAAGGATGGTACCTGAGCTTACTCTTTTTAATATTGAGTCCGCAATAATGACCGTTAGTGCAGACATGAAGACTAAAAAAATTTGGGTCAGATTGAGCATGAGATAATTATAGCAGGTTTCTGTTTTCAAGGTCCGATTCCCGTTTTTTCTTTCCAAGAAAATAACCCTCACATAAAGTGAGAGTTATTTTGACCAAAAGATAAAAACTATTTTAATTTGGTTTAGCCCGTATCGTCAGAGTTCTTTTCAAAAAACTTTTCAGCTGTTGATGGCCGTAGCCGCTTTTAAGAAATACCTCACGCGCTTTAGCGTCTTCCTTGTTGATAAAGTATTCGTAATGAATGAGTTTCAAAAACCTTCTGTGCTTGGTTGATAGTACCTTGCCTTGAGCGTGTGATTGTAAACGTTGCTTTAGATTCGCAGTAAAACCAATGTACAGTTCTTGGTCAACTGAACTTTTCAAAATATAAACGTAGTATTTATTGCTATCCATACGCCTGCGACGTCTGACGTCGCACACACAAAATATAATTACCTATCCCGTCAAACAAGACAGAATGTTTGACTTGCTAGGAATCTTGGCCCAGTCAAACTGGGCACACCTGCGTCAAACCAAGTTTGACTTGGTGGAGCGGGTAACGGGAATCGAACCCGTGACTCAACCTTGGCAAGGTCGTGTTTAACCACTAAACTATACCCGCAAAGCGTAGCAATACTAGTACCATACGAACGCATTGAACGCAAGAGCCGAGCATGCTACGCTTGCCTTTCATTTATGAAATTTCGTTTTACTTCAAAATTTAAACCGACCGGTGACCAGCCGCAGGCGATTCAAAAATTAACTTCGTGGCTGCAGGCGGGTAATACGCACCAGACGCTTCTGGGGGTAACGGGTTCAGGGAAAACGTTTACCATGGCGAAAGTTATTGAAGCTCAACAGCAGCCGACCTTAATTATTTCGCCAAATAAAACGCTGGCCGCCCAGCTCTATGGTGAATTTCGGCAATTCTTTCCTGACAATGCTGTTCATTATTTTGTTTCTTACTACGATTACTATCAGCCAGAAGCGTATATTCCGCAAAGTGACACGTATATTGCCAAAGAGGCGATGATTAATGACGAGATTGACCGCCTGCGCCACGCAGCGACGCAATCACTTCTGACGCGCCCCGACACTATTATTGTGGCTTCGGTGTCGTGCATTTATGGTCTTGGTTCCCCGGTCAACTACCAGTCGCTTCGCTTGACTGTCGATGCAGGATCGGTGATGAGCCGCCAAACTTTTTTGCAGCAGCTCGTGGCGTTGCAGTACAACCGCAACGACATTGATTTCCACCGTGGCACGTTTCGAGCGCGGGGCGATATTGTTGAAGTGCATCCCGTCATGGGCGAAGACATTCTTCGCTTTGAGTGGTTTGGCTCGACCCTAGAGTCGATTACGCTATTACCCAATATTTTGGGCAATCCTCATGCGCCAGGTGTAAAAACCTTTGTGTCGCTCAAGACGGTTGATATTTACCCTGCAAAACATTTCGTTACGCCACTTGATAACCAACATCAGGCGCTTTCTGAAATTCGCGATGAACTGACCGCGCGCGTTGAGGCGTTGAAAGCTGATAATAAACTTATTGAGGCGCAGCGGATTATGGAGCGTACGAACTATGATCTGGAGCTTATTGAGACCACCGGGTATTGCAATGGTATTGAGAATTATTCACGACACTTTGACGGTCGTTCTCCGGGCGAGCCGCCGTTTACTTTGCTCGATTACTTCAGTTACGCAGTGCGGGAGTCCGCCAGCCGGCGGAGTAAAGGATTCCTTACATTCTTGGACGAGAGTCATATTGGCGTTCCGCAAATTCGCGGCATGTATGCGGGGGACAAGTCGCGCAAACAAATGCTCATTGACTACGGTTGGCGTTTGCCGTCAGCGTTCGATAACCGGCCGCTGAATTTTCCAGAATTTTCTGAACGTGTTCGGCAGCTCATCTATGTTTCTGCAACACCGAACGAATATGAAATGCAGCTCTCTGGCGCGCCGCATGGCTTTCGTGATCTTTCCTCTGCCGAGCGTACGGCGTATAGCGTACAGCATACAGCTGTCATGCACGTGGCCGAGCAGCTCATTCGGCCGACGGGTATTCCGGACCCCAGCGTAGACGTACGCAAAACCGATGGTCAGCTGGAAGACTTAGAAAAGGAAATTATTGTGCGCGTGGGTCGAGGTGAGCGTGTACTTGTTACAACGCTTACGAAACGTCTCGCCGAAGCGCTCACAGAATTTTTAGCAGAGCGCGGCGTCAAGGTGCAGTATTTACATTCAGACGTTGATACCCTGGAGCGCCTAGAAATTTTGAAAGATTTACGCTCGGGCCGCTATGACGTTTTAGTCGGAATCAATTTGCTCCGTGAGGGGTTGGACCTGCCAGAAGTGTCTCTTGTTGCAATTCTCGACGCAGACAAAGAAGGGTTTTTGCGTAATGAGACGACACTCGTGCAAACCATGGGTCGAGCTGCTCGTCACCCTGAAGGTCAGGTCATTATGTATGCGGATAATATGACAAGGTCGATGCGGAGCGCCATCAGTGAAGTAACTCGTCGCCGCGCAGTGCAGCTGGCATACAACAAGAAACACAAAATCACGCCCCGTGCGGCTGAGCGCCAAAACGTTGACCTTGTTAATTCAGAAGAAGAGGTGATGCCATCTGAAGAAATGAGTTTTTTCGAGAGAAAGAAAAAGGCAAAGAGGATTGTCAGCACCATGCGAAAAAGACCGCGGAAGCATAGGAGATAATTTTGAAAAGAAATTGAGGACTTTTTACGTGTGTCCTCTTCACGGATCTACCCTCTGTTCGGTAACGCGACTAGATCATGGTCGCGTGACTCGTTTGGCCTGTTCCGGCCGTACTACCAGTAGGTCATTCTTCCGATCGGTGGCCAGTATTTGAGCGGTTTGGGCACTGGGCCGCCAATACGGAGCCCGTTTCTGCGGACGATGATGCCGAAGCCGGTGTCTCCGGTCCGGAAAGCATCCGAAAGGACGAGGACGGTCGACCCGTCTGGTATCTCGCTGTCGGGCTGGGTGATGATCTCCGCACGGAAATCGTTTGCCCTTAGCGAGTCGACTATCGCTTGTGCGATGTCGGTTGGCTCCTCTTGACTGAAGAGTCCAAGGACGATGCTCTTGAGAGCGATCACTTTGTACCATTCGAACTCTGGCCGTCCGTCCAGGGCATCGACGCTGGTTCCTTCCTTGAACAGAAACCGCAGTACTCGGACTGTATTCAAGGTACCCACCGGTCTTCCGGTGGCGGTGGCGATTGCTTCCGTTACGGCCGCTTGCGACTCTTGCGAGTCGCAGATGAGCGTCGTGCCGTTCGGATCGAAGAACGGGATTGGCAAGTCCCTGACCGCAAGGGTCAAGAGTGCGACCAGGGTGAACGCGGTAGTGAAAAAATGCAGAACTTTCATGACCAATGCCTCCTGCTGCTGTTGTCACGACAACCCGGATCGGTATGATCCTAATTTCGTGAGCCGATTACTATAGGGTTAATATGACCGTTTGTCAAGGTAAATCTGTCGGCTTTGTGACGTTGTTATTTGAAAAAAGTTGTATACCTTATTCATTACTATCCTACTGGCGTTGTTGGTAAGCCAGGGGTATAATTACTGCATCATTAGGAGGAATGTTTGTATGCAGGATCCAGGACAACACCCACAGGAAGAAGAACGCTTAGCTGCGCTTGAACAGCTCGGCTTACTTAACACGCCGCAAGAGGAGCGCTTTGATGATCTGACCAAGCGAGCTATGGCGCGTTTTGGTGTTCGCATGGTGGCGGTAACATTGATTGATCGTAAGCGCGAGTGGTACAAGTCGTGCTGCGGCGATATTTGCCCGCCCGGGCGTGAAGGAGCCCGCAGCGTTTCATTTTGCGGGCATGCCTTGTTAGCAAACTACGTGTTTGTTGTTGCGGATACCTTGCTTGATCCTCGGTTCTCCGACAATCCAATGGTGCTGCACGCTCCTTTTATACGTTTCTATGCTGGTGTTGCTTTGCGTGAACATCTGAGTAACTTACCGGTCGGTGTTTTTTGTATAAAAGACACAAAACCACGTCAGCTGGAAACGCAAGATATCAACGATCTGATAGATTTCGCTAAGCTTGCGGAAAAAGAGTTGCAAGTGAAGGAAGGGAATTAAAATTTAAATTTTCGTAAATTTGTCCGGTCATTAGACCGGATTATTTTTGTTTTCCATCATGGGAGACAAAATACCCTGAGCGTAGTCGAGAAGTTGCAACATTCCTACATTCTTGAGAATGTCGGAATGACGTTTAGTGATAATTATCGTCGCAACAGTTTTTTTCTTCTGAGGAGTGTGTGGTAACTTTTGCAAAATCGATGGGCTTCATCACGGACGCGTTGCACAAGGTGCAGAGCTGACGAAGTTCGGGGAAGGACAATTGCGTCGACTCGTTTAGGTACAAAAATTTCTTCAAGACGTTTAGCAAGCGAGATTAATGGTACATCAAGGTTGAGTTCGCGCCAAACTTCGAGCGCTGCGCCAAGTTGCGGTCGGCCGCCGTCGACGACGACCAAGTCGGGCATAGGCCATCCTTCTTCGCCTTGGCTACGAAGGATAAGTTGGCCTTCGTTTGCTGCTGTTATTGAGTGTAAAAATCTGCGACGCAGTACTTCTTTTAAACTGGCAACATCATTCGCACCAATAACGGTTTTTATTTTAAATTTTTTATATTCACTCTTGTCCGCCACGCCGTCGATAAACACCACCATGGAGGCGGTTGTTAATGTTCCCGAAACATGCGAAATGTCGTAACCCTCGATGCGGTGCGGCGGTTTTGGTAATTCGAGAACATGGCCAAGTTCAACAACATCTCCTTCAACTTTTTCACTCTGTTGCAGAACGTGAGTCATAACAATAACTTTTTCTAACCATTGAATTTGCCGTTTTATAAGCTCTTCTTTATATTCATTTCTCATACCAACATTCTCAAGTTTGTTGGTATGTTGTTTGAGGGTTTTGAGTTCTTGTTTTAAGGAAGAAATGACTCGTCCACGCTTACCCTCAAAGAACATTTTTATACGTCGAATAGTTTTTTTGTATTCACGCGAGGTTACTCTGCCAGCGCAAACGCCTGGGCAGAGGCCAAGATGAGCGTCGAGACACCCAACTACGCTCTCCGAGCTACGCTGGGCAGGTGCGCGATATGAGTTTGGCTTGCACGTTGTGCGGTAGGGAAACATTTTTCTAAGTATGCGAAGGGTCTCTTTAACAGCCCGTGCGTCAGTGAATGGTCCGTAGTAGGTTCCTTCACTACCAATTTTTCTTGTCGGCAAAATCCGTGGATATTCTTCGTCGGTAATAACGACCGAGAGAAAAGTTTTGTCATCGCGGAGTAGCACGTTGTATGGTGGGCGGTATTTTTTAATGTAGTGTGCCTCCAATAACAATGCCTCAATTTCAGAATCAGTTTCTTCCCAAATAACGTCGCTCGCCTCAGCCATGAGCCTGTGCTTAGCAGAGGAGAGGTTGGCACTTACCCTGAAGTAAGAACTCACCCGTTTTTTGAGGTTGCTGGCTTTGCCAACATAAAGCACCGCGCGTCCTTTTTTATAGAAATAGACGCCAGGGGTTTCAGGGAGGTTTTTTTTGTTCAGACTTATCATCAAATTCATTATAACATTACGTCGATTTTAAGGGTTTATCTTAAGTCGTATAACGTACAGCCTATAGCGTTCATCCTATCATTGTATAGTCTCAAGAATGGCGTATAATTGTACTGTTCACTAAATAAATTAACTAAACATTATGTCTTTTTTTAGAAAAGCAGGAGCACCAGGAACAATAGGAGCAGATTCGGATCCGAGACATGAAGAACTTGTTGAGGAAATGAGAGTTGTCGCACAGGCACATGAAATATACGAAGGGCTGGTTGGAACCGGAGAAGTTGGGAATATTATGGAGATTCCTGAAGGCGGTTCCGAGTTAGATGGCGCAATACAAGCTGCCTGGGAAAGGGTTCAAGTCGAACTGAATGCAAAAGGAATTAAATCGACAGATAAAATCGGCGGAAAATTTCGCGGCGAACTTAATGACGCATGGGGTCTCAAACACGTAGGGGTCGATTACTAGATTTTTGGAAATAGGTATTAGATGGTAGGAGTTGGTAACAAGAAAAATAATTTCTGACTTTAGTTTTTAATAGCACGGATATTAGTTCTAAAAAACTAGCAGTTGATGTGGTCATTCTTCCTCCGGTTGAGGTAATAGAGAAGTTGATAGATATTAATCGGCAGGCGACGGCAAAAAATGCGGCATGGGGGTCATTGGCAAAAGACGACTTTTTGCCACACCTATCACTTGCAATGGGTGGTGTTGAATATGACAATCTCGAAAAGGTAAAAAATGTTATCAAAGACACGATAAGCGAGTTTGGTGCGATCTCAATAGAGTTAAATGAATTATATTTTGTCGAAAGACCGGATGGCTCGCGAAATTATTGTTTCAGAGTTAAAAACACGTCAGTTCTCCAGCAGTTGCATGAAAAATTAATGAATAATCTTCGACCATATTTTTCTTATGACTGCACAAAGGATTCACTTTTCTCAAAACCAGGAGAAGAAATTATTGTGCCAGACTACCTTAACAAATACCTTTCGTCATACAGTTTTAATGCCTTTGAACCACACATTACCTTAAGAACCAAAGAAGCCGTTGGTCAGGAGTATTTGCCAATCAAATTTATTGCAAATAAAGTCGCAGTTTTCCACGCCGGAGTAATGACTACCTGTAGAAAAGAATTTTTTGCAGTAGAGCTGGCGAGGTCTTAAGATTTAACGAAGTAGGTTTTTAAATTTTTTATGGAAAGAGAAACTTTCATTCATCCAAGCGGCAAGCGAGAATCAGAAGTAGATATTAATGAAGTGCGCGGGCTGGGGAGCGGTACATTCGGCTGGGTTCGCGAAGCTGTCGTAAGTAAAGGCAACGTCAAACGTACTATGGCTTTGAAGCATTTTTTTAAAGGTCGAGAACAAGCTCAAAGCGCTTTTGATAATTATAAGTTAGCAAAAAAAGCTGGCTTAAAAGTTTTTACCACATATCGTATCAGCAAAGAAGGGGACGCTATTTTAATGACAAACGGAAATGATAAGGAAACTGTTTGTTTGTCCCTCAGTCCGAAGGAAGATAGACCAAAAGCATTGGACGGCGAGTCTATTGAAAAAATAGAAAATTTTGATGAACTATTGCAAAACTTATATCAAGAGGCAGAAAAAGCAACGAAGAATGGGCTTTATTTCAATGGTGATGAAATCTTCTTCCTCGTCGATAAAAAAACAAAAACAAAGGTAAGTTTTGTTTTGGGAGATATGGACGGTATATCAGTAGACCCTATGAGATTTGAGGGTGTACCATATGACAATATCGCCGAAGTTGGGGCATCAGTTGTCGTGTTTTTAGATAAATATATGTCACCCGAAGTGAGCGAGGCTTACGCTCAAAAAGTACGAGAATTCTTTTCCCACAAAAAACAAAGCGCTTGAAACTTTCAAGCATTTGTTACCGACGCCGATCCTAGGGGTTTGTTTAAGGCGTATAACGTACAGCTTACAGCTTTGATGGTTTGTATCGTATCCAGAAAGGTGTATTCGTATTAAAATATATTAGCCGGAAGTGCGACCGAATGGTTATTTAATGGGGTAAGTTATGACAAAAAAAGATTTTAAAAAAGGCGAAATAATAATTTACAAAAATCCTCAAAATGAGGTGGACTTGAGCGTAAAGCTGGATCAAGAAACGGTCTGGCTTTCTTTGGATCAAATGGCACTATTATTTGACCGTGATAAATCGGTCATCTCCCGTCATATTAAAAATGTTTTCCAAGAAAATGAGCTTAAACAAGGTTCAGTTGTTGCAAATTTTGCAACAACTGCCGTCGACGGAAAAACTTACCAAGTAGATTATTACAATTTAGATGTTATTATTTCCGTTGGTTATCGGGTGAAATCGCAAAACGGTGTCAAATTTAGAATTTGGGCTAGCAGAGTCCTGAAACAATATCTTACTAAAGGTTACACTATTAACGAGAAGAGACTTTTGGAAGCAAAAAATAAGTTTTACGAACTTCAAGAAGCGATTAGTTTTCTTAAAAAACAGTCCCAGAAAGAATTGTTGAGCGGACAGGAAACGGAAATTTTGAATTTACTGGCAGATTACTCAAAGACACTTTCTTTGCTCGACCAATATGACAAAAATAAACTAGGAGTTCAAAAAGGTAGAAAATCAAAGTTCGTTTTGCCGTATGAAGATTGTGTAAAAATTGTCGTCGAATTAAAAAAAGAACTTATCGCCAAAAAAGAAGCCGGTGATTTATTTGGGCAGGAGCGAGGTGGATGTTTTGAAGGAATTGTCAGGGGGCTTTACCAGACGTTTGCCAAGAAAGAATTGTATCCAACCATCGAAGATAAAGCAGCTCATTTGTTCTATCTCACTATCAAAGATCATCCATTTTCTGATGGCAACAAAAGAACCGCTGCATTTTTGTTTGTCTATTTTCTAGATAAGTCCGAATATCTTTTCAAAAAATCAGGTGAGCGGAAAATCAACGATAACGCTTTGACCGCGCTTGCACTATTAGTTGCCGTAAGTGATCCAAAAGATAAAGAAACGATGATTAAAATTGTTAAGAACTTAATTACCGAAGACGAAAAGTAATTTCCACAACATTTTGCGGTTTGTATAGTAACTAAAAGGGCGTATATTATAACCAGAACACGTTGGGCAGGAACGAGTTAAGTGAAGTATTCCTTTTTTTACGGGTTGTCATCCATTGTTTGTTTTAATTATAGAGGGGGTATAAGGTGTTTTCTCCGTTCCGCCCCAAAAAGGATTTATTTATTAGGGGAAATTAAGTCCAATAACAATAAATTGATTTGATCATATGGTAGAAGTCTCAAAAAAGTACAGAAAAAAACTCGATGAGATGAAACTACTTTTAGAAGCCATCAACTTTGATAACAGACAAAATACTGACTTAACGGGCTGGTCAGTTTTGGCTTTACAAGATCACAACCCACAACAAACCAAGGCGGGATTTAACTCTCTGGCTGAGGGGGCAAGTATTAGAGATATTTTGGACTTTTGTAGAGCTTGTGGGACAAATTACGCAGAGAATACTCGAGAAAGCTTACGAAAATTAAGCATAAAATATTTGGTAGATGCAGGTATCGTCGTCAGAAATCACGACAATCCAGGAAGACCAACAAATTCAGCAAAAACAAATTACATTCTAAACCAGGAGATTTTGAAAATCTTAGTGACAAAGGGTAAAGAAAAAACCAGATTGATAAATGCGTGGAAAAAGAAGTATTCTGCTGATACGAAAACTGACAACTGGAGACGAGATAAATCACTAAAAGTAACTTTTTCTGGATTCCATTATCAAATACACCCTTCTCCGCATAACTACCTATCAAAAATAGCGGTAGAAAAATTTTTGCCTGCGATCGAAGAACAATTTGAAATACTGTACTTCTCAGACACAGACGATAAATCTTTACATATAGCAGCCTCTTTAAAAAAATTTTTAGGCACGGGTTTTGATGTACATAAACATATGCCAGATGTTGTAGCGTACGGCTTAAAGTCTAAAACCTTATTTTTCATTGAATCTATTGCCTCAGCTGGCGAAATAAATGATCTGCGCAAAAAAGAACTTGATGAGTTATTTCCAGTTCAAAATGGAACAAAAAGACGCTATATTAGCGTCTTTTTGGACAGAAAGATATTTCGCAAATTTAGTGAAACCGTTTCAAATGGCACTGAAGCATGGATAGCCAATAAAGTGCCTCACATTATTTCATTCCGGCCACTCAAGACATAATTTGATTCATCTGGCGTTAAGCCATAAGCAGCATTGATAGCTTTTTCTAAGTGCTCATTATCTACTTCGTTTTTTGCAGCGTCCTTCAAAAAGTCAACATCATGAGGAATAGGGAAAATTCTAATTTCTTTAGCAGAAACTTGAGTATTTCCATTTATAAGTCGAAATAAACGATCCCATAAGGCACTGTTTAACAAAATTTGTAGAATCTCAAGAGATGGAGCTTGTTCATGTTCTCGTTTGATAAAGTTTAAGTGGTTTTCCAAAAAATAACCTTGAGCATCCCCCGGAATTAATGCCCCCTCCAATCTTCGATTCTGTTCCTTAGTACTAATACGCTTGAATGCTAAAACTGGCTCACGCAATTTTTCAGTTTCAATTTCTTTGCAGTCGATCACCAAGTGTTGTCTGCCTTTCTGTTTTTTATTTGGCTCAAATTTACGCGCGGTTATATTGTGCGACCAATAAATTGGCCGGTGGTTTTTTTTATCATCTTCTGTCAAATATTCTTTCATCCTATAGGGTACTATTTGACCAGTGGAAACACGCAAGCCAGCATGAGCAATTTTTTTAAACCCATTCTTAAAGCATTTGTTGACAAGTTGCATGTCAAACTTATTTGAGGGGATACAAATTATATCTTCCCAAAAAACAGTACTATATGGTGACTTAAATGTGCTTATCTCAAATTTCCCGTTCGTAAATGCCACACCCACCCTCACATCTTTTTTAGTCGGCTCTGAATTCTGAATAGTTAGCAAAACTTGTTCCTGCAACACATCTGGAAAAGTCCCCTTTCTTTCATAGAGAGTTATTATTTCTCCAGTGGAGACCTGTTCTGCTAAAATTTGCCTTAATTTTGAAAAGTATGCGCCAGAAACAAAACTTTTAGGAATTATATAACCTAAACTTCCGCCCTTTTTTAACAAATTAATACCGGCCTCAACAAAAGACGCGTATAAATTTGGATGACCAAGATTCTGTTTTGGAGAAGCCCTTAAATATGGTGGATTACCAAGAATACAGTCAAATTCATACTTTTTGGAAAATAGTCCATCTATACTTTCCAAGGAATTCTTACACTTAATATTGAAATCTGTATCTAAAGTTATTTTATAACCGTTTTTCGCAAGATAACCTCTAATATTTGCTAAAGAAATCCTAATTAGAACCGGATCAATGTCAAATCCAAAAATTTTATTTTGTATGTCCTGTAAATCTGTGTGCGAATTTACTAACTTTTCGGTTACTGCAAGCAAGAACCTACCACTCCCGCAAGATATGTCAGCTACAGTATGTAATTTTTTATAGCGGGTACTTTTTATCAAATAGTCAACAATGCTCTTTGGCGTAAAAAATTGTCCATATTTAGATTTATGTTGCTTTGGTGCATTTTTTTCATAAAAACTTCCAAGCCCGTCCCAATCGTTTATATCAAAAGGCAATTCCAAAATTTTCTTTGCACCAATAACATCACATGCCGCTTCAAACGACTCGCATAACTTGTCCCAATATTTAATATCATTGTTTGGCATTGGAAAATTCATAAGAATATATACCCCTAACAACACCCTCAATTCTAAAATCCTTACTTGCAACAAACGGTTCGTATTTGGAATTGAGCGAAGTCAGAATAATTTGCTTCCCCTTTTGAATTTTTTTAATCAAAGCTTCACCATCGTTTATACACAAAACTATACTTGCACTCTCGGCGTCATTTGCTCTGCGTACAATAACTAAGTCTTTGTCATTTATCTTTGGCGACATCGAATCCCCTTTTGCCTTTACCATAAAAGCTTCTTCAGAAGAAAATCCAAGTATTTTTGAAGCTATAGGCACTCTTTCAATCGGACTGTCGTCTAGAATCGACCCTTTTGGTCCACAATGAGCAAGGCCATACATATTGAGGTATGTGATTTTCTTTTCGGGTTCATCTGCCAAAATTTGATAGTCTTGTGTATTAACTGGGTTGCGCCTCAAATAGCCCTTTTTTTCTAACTGTTGAATGTGGTGGTATACAAGACTCGGCGAAGAAAGACTCAACTTTTCCTGCATCTCACGAATTGTCAAAGGATCTTCTATATTAATTTTTAGAAGCTCCAATAACTTTTTTTGTGCTGGATGAAGTTTATCCATAAGCTTGTTCAACTTAACTTGAGTATAACCTGTGGATAGAATGAAGTCAAGAAGGTATTGACTTGTTCTATTATCTGTTCTACATTTGTATCGTTATCCAATAATTCCAAAAAAATGAGCAACTATCACGTTACCTAAAATAAAGATTCCAGCGTGTAGCAAGCCAAACGAGTTAGGGTTGAACGCGCAGGCGGACTCTACAACACTCAAGCCAAAGCCGAAAAAGCTACAAAAGGCTTTGTAGCAAATAACGGTAGAGGTGAAGTAAGAATTCACAGACAAAGCGGCCCGATTCGTGACAGCGATACTGTTGCGCCAGGAAGTGAGCCATACCAACCTAGGGACACTAAGTAATAATTCGTCACTTAGTTTTTAATTCTTAATTTTTAACCATATGGCAGATAAAAAAACGATCTTTGTTGCTTTTGCAATTGAAGATGAGAGGCAAAGGGACTTTCTTAAAGGACAGTCCCTAAATACAGATTCACCATTCGAGTACGTAGATATGTCGGTTAAAGAACCATATGACTCCGACTGGAAAGAGCGCGTTCGCACGCGTATCCGCCGTTCCGATGGAGTCATTGCTCTTATAAGCAGAAATTCTCTTAGCTCAAGTGGTCAAAAGTGGGAAATCGAGTGTGCTCGGGAAGAAAAGAAAAAGATTTTAGGAATTTGGGTATACAAAGATGACCGAACTAATCTAGTCGGAGTAAATACAGTAGTGTGGACATGGGAAGCGATTAAAAATTTCATAAACAATCTGTAATATGAGAAAAGCACTGATTGTAGGTATCGACTATTATGATTCAGCCAGCCAGTTATACGGCTGCGCCGAAGATGCACGCTCGGTTAAAGCTGTTTTAGAACGTCACGACGACGGTTCTGTGAACTTTGGCTGTAAGTTACTCACAGGAACAAGCGATAAGGAACGAGTTAATCGAGGCGATCTCAAAGACAGCATTGAAGAATTATTTAAAAGTGATTCTGAGATAGTATTGGTTTATTTTGCTGGGCATGGTCACATCGAAGCGACAGGGGGATATTTAATCGCAACTGATTCTAAACGCGGAGATGAGGGAGTCGCTTTATCTGAAATATTGACTTTCGCTAATCAATCACCAGCAGCTAATAAAATTATCATTCTAGATAGCTGTCATTCTGGTATTACGGGGGATAGCTCTGTAAATGGAAATCTGGCAGCTTTATCCGAAGGGTTAACAGTCCTAACCGCATCCACAAAAGATCAGTACGCAACAGAAGAAAATGGCAGAGGTGTATTCACAACATTGCTAGTTGATGCGCTCAATGGTAGTGCGGCCAACCTCACTGGCGATATTACACCCGGTAGCGTATATGCACACATTGACCAATCACTAGGCGAATGGGAACAGCGACCTGTTTTCAAAACAAATGTAAAACAGTTTGTTTCCTTACGGAAGGTAGCGCAACCAATATCCCTTGGGGATTTACGTCGCATTACGGAATTTTTCTCCTCACCCGGATACGAGTTTCAACTTGATCCAACTTTTGAACCAGAAATGAAGGGGCGAGACGAAGGAATGCCAAAGCCAAATCCTAAAAATACAGAAAAATTTTCGGTACTTCAACAGTATAACAGGCTAAACTTGCTTACTCCTATAGGTGCATCTCATATGTGGCATGCAGCAATGGGAAGCAAATCATGCAGACTAACCGTATTAGGAGAACACTATAGAAGACTTATAGAGAAAAATAGAATTTAGTGTTTGAAGTTGGTGTAATTCATCCCTCTTGGCCCCCTGTCTGCTATCCAAAATGGAAAAAGAAAGTTGAAATTTTTTTGGGATAATCCCATAGGATCGGCGTAGGTAATGACAAACGTAGAGAACCGGAAGAATGGTCGTGCTGTTTGACCCGCCTACATCTGAAGAAGTATGGCGGGGAGTTCACGGCCATCGCTTCTCGGAGTGCAGTCATGCCCCAGCCGAGTCCTTTGGGTGTCATTTTCTCGTTAGTCTTTTGGACAAGCAAAAGAGTAACAAATAGTCGCGAGGGCGTAGCCCGAGGACGTTATGATTTCTAATTTGTAATTGAAACAAAGAAATAGACAAACTACAGCCCCGTCAAACGGGACGAGGTTTATTGAGCGACAGACTCAAAGCCGCTCGTTGTCCGCGTGGACAAACCACTCTCCCCACGTTAAGATAGCTACTACTTATGACTGAAAAGAACGAAGAAAAAAAGGAAGAACCGCAAGGGTTACCAAAGCTCGAAGAAGACGTGCTCAAGTTTTGGGAAACTGAAAAGATTTTTCAGCGTTCCATAGATGAACGACCTAAAAATAAGCCGTTCATTTTTTATGATGGCCCGCCTTATGCTACAGGACTACCGCACGTCGGGCATTTACTCGCTTCAACAGTAAAGGATGTCGTTCCTCGCTATAAAACAATGCAAGGGTATCGTGTTGAACGTCGTTTCGGTTGGGATTGTCACGGTCTCCCTATTGAAGTGCTCGTTGAAAAGGAGCTTGGCATCAATAGTAAAAAAGAGATCGAATCTCGTGGCATCGCGGCATTCAACGAAAAGTGTCGCGAAGTAGTGTTGCGCTACGTTGCAGAGTGGAAGAAAACTATCACGCGCCTTGGTCGTTGGGTTGACTTTGAGAACGACTACAAAACGATGGACTTACCATACATGGAGTCGGTGCTGTGGGTATTCAAGCAACTCTACACAAAAGGTCTCGTCTACCAAGACTACCGTTCCAGTTTGTATTGTACGCGGTGCGAAACGCCACTTTCCAAAATGGAAACAACGATGGACAACAGCTATGAAGATGTTGAAGATCCATCTATTTATGTAGCTTTTGAAATTCAAAATAAACCAAATACCTATTTTCTGGTTTGGACTACTACCCCGTGGACACTATCAGCAAATTTGGCTTTAGCCGTTGACGCCAAAGCAGAATACGCTGAGGTAGAACTAACTGCCGGAGAAGAGCCGTGGGTTGGTCGCCGCCTTATTCTAGCCAAAGAGCGATTAGCCGATGCTTTGACAGAGGGAACTTATGCAGTTAAAGGAAGCTATGTGGGCCAAGACTTTTTAGGCTGGGAGTATAATCCCGTTCAAAAATTTATTGAACCTGAAAAGCCAGCTTACAAAGTAGTGGCCGCAGATTTTGTAACCTTAAATGAAGGTACTGGAATTGTGCACATTGCTCCGGCGTTTGGCGAAGACGACTTTGACCTCGGCAGAAAAGAAGGTCTTCCGGTTCTCTTAACAATTGATGACTCTGGGAAGTTTTTACCAGCCATTACGCCGTGGGCCGGGCAATATGTAAAAGCCGCAGATGAATCAATCATAGAAGCTTTGCGCCGTCGGAGTATCTTATTTAGTAGCGGCACAGTCACGCACAGCTATCCATTCTGTTGGCGCTGCCATTCTCCGCTCATCTACAAAGTTCAACAGTCCTTTTTTGTAAAAGTGAGTGAATTAAAAGAATCAATGTATGCAACGAATGAGGAAATACATTGGGTTCCACAGCATCTTAAGGAAGGACGTTTCCGTAAAGGGATAGAAACAGCTCCCGATTGGGGTATTTCACGGAGTCGTTATTGGGGCGTACCTTTGCCTGTCTGGCGGTGTGACGTTGAAGCTTGCAAAAATGAATCAGTTGCGGGAAGTCTTGATGACATTGAAACTTTCTCTGGAACGAGACCAAATGATTTGCACCGGCCGACCATCGACGATGTCACTTGGCCTTGTACCTGTGGTGGCACTATGCGTCGGGTGAGTGAAGTGTTTGATGTTTGGTTTGATTCTGGTTCCATGCCCTATGGGCAGGTGCATTACCCGTTTGAAAACAAAGAACAGTTTGAGGCAACATTTCCAGCAGAATTCATCACAGAATATATTGGCCAGACACGGGGTTGGTTTTATTATTTGCATGTTTTGGCAAACGCCTTGTTCCAGAAACCGGCTTTCAGACACGTGGTAAACACCGGTATTATTCTGGCAACTGATGGCACAAAGATGTCGAAGTCAAAAGGAAACATGCCTGACTCTAATCTTTTGCTGCAAAAGTATGGCAGCGACGCATTGCGACTTTATCTTGTGGCGTCACCGGTTATGCAAGGAGAGAATGTAAATTTTGATGAAGCGGGCGTTGCTGAAACATTGCGTCGGGCACTCTTACCGTTGTGGAACGTGTATTCGTTTTTTGCGCTGTATGCGCCGACGAGCGGCACGCTTTCTTTGAAGGAAAATCCGAAGCAGGTGCTTGACCGTTGGGTACTGGCGAAACTGGAAGAGTTAAAGAAAGAAGTGGGCGCAGGGATGGAGGCGTACGAATTATGGCGCGCCGTAAAACCCATCCAGCCGTTTATTACTGATCTTTCTACTTGGTATGTGCGACGTTCTCGTGATCGATTCAAGGGTACCGACGAAGAAGATAAACAAGCGGCTCTTGCGACTCTTTTTACGGTTCTTTTGGAAACGAGCAAAATCATCGCGCCGTTCACTCCTTTTATCGCTGAAACGTTGTATCAGCGGCTCCGACCATTACTGCAAGATGCAAAGGACTCCGTACATTTGGAAGCGTGGCCTGAGATAATTTCAAAAAACGAAGACGATGCACTGCTTGTTGACACTATCCTGGCTCGTCGCGTCATTGAAGTAGGGCATGCCCTACGAGCACAGGAGAAAATAAAAGTGCGACAACCGTTGGCAACCATGAGCGTTGTTGGTGCAACGTTGTCAGAAGAAATGCAAAAGGTTGTGCTTGAAGAATTAAACGTAAAGACTTACACGAGTGAGCAACTGAGCCAACCGAAGCAGGTGAGCATGAATGACGAGAAAGGGTTAACGGTAACTTTCGATCTCGAGCTTACGGACGACCTCAAGCGTGAGGGACTTCGTCGGGAGTTTGTGCGACAAATTAACTCACTACGAAAAAAACGGGGGCTGACGATTCAAGATCGGGTCGTCATCGAATATACAACAGAGAGTAAAGCCATGCTCGAACTTTTTTCAGAGGATAAAGCAAGTATTCTCGGCGACACTCTGGCGACTGACCTCAAAGAAGGTTCTGGGGTAGAAATGGTTAAAGTAAATAATGAAGAGGTTGCGATTTCGTTAATACGAGTGAGCTAGCATGGTGGCGCAAAGTACAATCACAAACCGTTTACAGAAACTGCGCCGTCTTCTTAAAAAGAAGCGTCTTGGTGCGTTTTTGACGACCGATCCAACGACTCGCTACTATCTCACTGGTTTCCATGGCACGGCCGGAACGGTGCTCGTGACTTCAGCTGGGGCTCACCTTTATACTGACTTTCGCTATACCGAGCGGGCACTTTCTGAAGTGCCTGATTGCATAACCGTAACTGAAGTGAATGCTCAGGCAAAGGAGTTGATTACGCGGGAGTTACGACAAAACAACGTTAAGCGTTTTGGCATTGAAGACAAGGCCATGACGCTCGCGAACTTTGAGCAGGCAAAAAAAGTGTACGGTCCGTTTACGCTTGTTCCTGTTGGGAACATGGTCGAGGTGATGAGAAGCATAAAAGACGAAGAGGAGTTGGTGTTCTTGCGTGCGGCTATTAACGCGACTGATAATGTTTTTTATCAAGTCGTGCGCTGGCTGCGTCATGCGAAAAAAGTAAAACGTTTGCCGACCGAACAAGCGGTTTCAGATTACATTCGCGACGTCGTTCATGCCTTTCCGCATCATGAGCTTGCGTTTCCTTCGATTGTAGCGAGCGGGCCACACGCTGCGAGACCGCATCATGAACCAACGACCCGACGTTTGCGGTTACATGAAACAGTTATTATTGACCTTGGCGTAAAAATGCACGGTTACCATGCGGACATGTCGCGCACGCTTTTTTTAGGAAAGCCGAGTAGTGCGCTAACGCATATGTTTACCACAACGCTCACTGCGCAAGGTAAAGCGTTTCGTTATATTCAAAAGGGTGGTCGAAGCGCACGCATGGCTGACCAAACCGCACGGGACTATATAAATAAATATTATCCGGGTTCATTCGGACATTCTTTGGGTCATGGCGTGGGGCTAGAAATTCATGAAGCGCCAACGTTGTCCGTTATTTCAAAAGATCAGCTGAAACCAGACATGGTGTTTTCTATTGAGCCGGGAATTTATTTGCCAGGCGTCGGAGGAATTCGCATTGAGGACTTGGCGCAGCTTACAAGTTCGTGCTGCCGGTTTTTGAGTACGTCGCCTAAGTCGTTAAACGAGAGTATTCTATAGCATATGATTGCAAGTCTTGAAGGTATCGTACTCAGTAAAGATCATCGCGCCGTTGTGGTGGGTGTGGGCGGCATTGGTTACCAAGTTTACGTCACACCAACAGCACTCGTGAGTCTCACGGTTGGAGATGCAGTGACCTTGTATACGCATCAATACGTTCGGGAAGATGCGCTGGAGCTTTATGGTTTTTTGGAAGCAGAAGAGCGCACCATGTTTACCATTCTCATTGGCGTGTCAGGCATTGGTCCTAAGAGCGGTCTCGGCATTCTCTCAATTACAACGCCTGAGCAATTGCGCTCAGCAATAGCCAGCGGGGATGTACACATTCTTACCAAGGTTTCCGGCATCGGTAAAAAAACAGCAGAGCGGTTGCTGATTGAACTCAAAGATGTTTTTGCTGCCGAAGCTAAAGCGCGTGGCGAAACAGCAAAAATGCCTGCAGGGGATGTTGAGGTTATTGAAGCGCTTGAGCGTCTTGGGTACAGTCCGATTGAGGCTCGTCGCGCACTTGAGACATTACCAGAAGATATTAAAGGTTCAGAGGAACGTTTGCGTGCTGTACTCCAGAGCTTAGGAAAGAAAAGGTAGCCATGGAAGTTAACCGCATCGATGACGACGGCGTGTGGAATTATGCGCTGAAACAGTCTCCAAAAAGTCAGCTGTTACAATCTTGGGAGTGGGGTATTTTCCAGCAGACCCTGCGACGTAAGGTGCATCATCTGCAGCTGGTTGAGGACGGTACGGTGTTAGCCCTTTTGCAGTGTTTTGAACACACATTAGCAGCGGGTAAGCGCTACCTTTATGCGCCGCGCGGTCCGGTGGTGCTCGTGGACGACCCGCTCCTTTTTGATTCAATTGTGCATCATTTTACGAGAGCGTTGCAGGAGTTGGCGAAGAGTAGTGGTGCTGTTTTTGTTCGCATCGAGCCATCAGGTTCATCGCAACTCACCGCACAATCATTTGTGTCTTTGGATTATCGCAGTGTACCTTCGGTGCAGCCAGGGAATGAACTTTTTGTGCGCGTGAACCATGAAGAACCAAAGTTACTTGCGGCCATGCACGAAAAGACCCGCTACAATATTCGTCTGGCCTTAAAACGCGGTGTGCGCACCAGACTCATTGAAGAATTCGGCTACGCACGACGCGCCTTTCCTGCGTTTTGGAAGCTTATTGAATCTACTGCAGAGCGTCAAAACATTAAAACGCATGATCGTTCGTACTACGAACGTATGCTTGAGGTACTCATGCCTAAAGGTGTTGTAAAAATGTTGGTTGCCGAATTTGAAAATGAAATTATTTGCGCAAACCTTCTTGGTGTATTCGGCGATACCGTGACGTACCTTCATGGCGGATCAAGTTATGAACACCGTGCATTGATGGCTCCATACTTATTGCACTGGGAGGGTATACGAATCACGCAGCAGTCGGGCCTTCGCTATTATAACTTGGGTGGCATTAGTCCTGAAGGGGCGGTGAATGATAAATGGGAAAACCTGACGCACTTTAAACAAGGTTTTGTTACACTGGGAGAGACCGGAGAGCACGTTACCTATATTGGTGGACTTGACTTGGTAACCCGTCCGCTTTGGTATAGGATGTACGGCACGGCGAAGAAAATAAAAAAGATGTTACATCGTCGCTAACCCGCCAATAGCTTCGCAATCAGGCGGGCCGGAGGCGGATCCGCCTCCCGTTCAGGGTCTGAGAACCCCTCAGGGTCTCGAACGACTGGCGGACAGCGCACATTTCTAACATACCCTTGCTCCCATAGTTCAACGGATAGAACGTGGGTTTCCGGAACCTAAGATGGGGGTTCGATTCCCTCTGGGAGCAGTGGTATGTTAGCAATAGGTTTCCGGAACCTGGGGAAGGGGTCGGGAAACCGGGAGGTTTCCCGCAGTGGAAGTACTGAAACCGCAAGGTGTCAGGGAGCAAAGCGACAAGTTCTAGGAGCTCCGCCTCCGCCAGGTGGCGGACGGCGGAATGACGGATTCTTGGCGAGGGCAGTAGAAAGGTGCGGGGCGGAACTAGAAGTAAGGTTCGATTGAGTCGAATTTCTGATTTGTTAATTATTACGTTATGAAAGATGCTGAAATTGAAATTCAAGTGCAGATTGAGGATGAGACACCTCTACGAAATTTTTTAAAAACTTCTGGTCGCTACGTTGGTGAGCTTCGTCAAGTTGATGAATATTTTACGCCACCCCATAAAGATTTTTTAGCCGAGCGCCCTGTGTCGGAGTGGCTGCGTCTGCGCGACGAGAACGGAAAGGCGAAAGTAACCTACAAGTTTGTTCATTTTAAAGAAAGCGGTGAGTCACATTTTCGCGATGAGTATGAAACTGCTGTCAGCGACATTCAAACTCTGCGTTCTATTTTTCAGGCGCTTGGATTTCGTTCAATAGTGACGGTGGATAAGGAGCGCCAGGTCTATGTGTATAAAGATTACGAGGTTGTTTTCGATGAAGTGGTTGGTTTAGGTAAGTTTACTGAGGTTGAATATAAGGGCGAAAGTAGTGTTGATGATCCGCAGCGCGTAACCGACGAAATGATTGCCTTTCTTAAAGAGGTAGGGTGCGTTACGATGAAGCGAAATTACCAGGGTTACCCATTTTTATTACTGTTTCCGAAAGAAGCCGTGTTCGAAGTTGTTACCTGATATGCAAACATTGAAACGATTATTGCGCCGCCTTGCTCCTCGTTTTGCGATTCGAGGATATCATTTTGTTTTGGCAGAATTTGCGGCTTGGTATTATGGGTGGCCTTCAGAAAAATTAATTGTTATTGGCGTTACTGGTACGAAAGGAAAGTCCACAACAGCCAACTTGATTGCCCAACTTTTAGAAGCAAATGGTTATCGATCAGGCCTTACCTCGACAGCCACGATGAAGGTCGGAGAAAAAGTTTGGCTGTCTGAAAATGGCATGACTATGCCCGGTCGTTTTCAATTGCAGAAATTACTTCATGATATGGTGCGGGCGCAGTGTCAGTATGCGGTTGTTGAAACATCGTCAGAGGGTATTGAACAGTTTCGACATAGGGGAATTCATTACGACACGGTTGTTTTTACGAACCTCACACCAGAACATATTGAAGCACACGGCGGATACGAAGCGTATCGTGGGGCAAAAGGAAAACTCTTTACGCACCTTCGAAACCTGCCGACAAAACAGTTGCATGGCGTACTGATGCCGAAGCGCGTCGTCATCAACAGAGATGCCAGTGAATATGATTTTTACCATGCTTTCAATGCCGGTGAAGAGTGGTGTTTTGGTTTAGGGTCGGGCGAAGTTGAGAGTACTCAACATCTCGTCACTGGCAAAGTTTTGAATCTTGCAAAGGATGGGGCAACATTAAAAGTGCTGGGTCGGGAAGTGCACTCACCGTTCCTGTTTGCTTTTAATGCTGTGAATGTACTTGCGGCGTTGACCGCTTGTCTAGCGCATGGACTACCAAGCGATGGCCTGCTTGCTTCGGTTCCCGGATTAGCGCAAGTTCCTGGCAGGCAAGAATTCATTCAAGAAGGTCAGCCCTTTACGGTACTCGTTGATTATACCTATGAACCCACCTCCATGCGGGCGTTCTATGAGCATCTTTCCGTTGTGCCGCATAAGCGGTGCATTCATGTGCTTGGATCTACTGGCGGGGGACGGGACAAATGGCGTAGACCGGTGATGGGTAGTATTGCCGCAAGCAATGCGGACGTTGTTATTGCTACTACTGACGATCCCTACGACGACGATCCTTCAGTACTGACTGATGAACTTGTTGCGGGCGCCGAAAAAGTGAAAGCTGCCGGTCGGCCCGTTGAAGTGCTTAAAATAGTTAATCGCAGGGAAGCCATTATTGAAGCCTTTCGCCTCGCCATGCCCGGGGATCTCGTTCTTATTACGGGTCGCGGTGCGGAGCAAAAAATGGCTGTGGCTGGTGGCCGGTACGAGCCTTGGGACGATCGGCAAGTCGCAAGAGAAGCCCTGCGCGCACTTCTCCGTACGCTTTAAGCTGTACGCCATACGTAGTATGATGAATGAAGTGAACTGCCCTCGATTCGTACCTCGTAAAGCGTAAAGCATATAGCGTTATAATTTTCTATCCATGTTATTTAAACGTAAACACGTTCCAACCTGCCGTATTTACCCTCTCCAGTATCGCAAGATCTGGAAAAAACTGTTGACGTTTGAAGTGGGTGCCGGTGACAGCACTCGAAAAATATTGCGTCCGGTATTTGGCACGTTGTTTTCTGTCACGGGTATTTTTGTTCTCATCATCTTAACAACGCCCACTCAGGGTACGGTAAATTTCGTGGCGTTACTTGCACCGCTACTCGCTGTTTTTTTTGGACTCATCTTTTTTGTCATCATTTACGAATGGCTTTATCTTTGGACGTACTATTATGACTTTGATGATCACCTCGTACACATTCGCAAAGGCGTGATCATTCGACGTGAAATTTCCGTGCCCTATGACCGCATTCAGGATATTTATTTTGACCAAGATCTCATGGATCACGTCTTCCATCTCTACGACCTTTATGTAGCCACCGCATCAAACACCTCATTTGATACCGCCCATATTGACGGACTGAATCGGCACAATGGTCTTATCCTGCAAAATATGTTGTTTGAAAAGATGCGTGAAGCCCGGGGGGAGGAACCAAAAGCAGCAAATACTTTAGGAAATTAAGGGCTTGACAACCTATTTTATACCTGGTACGTTACTTTCACTTTTAAACCAAACCTTCGGGCATGGTTTTTTATTGTTCAACTGGTAGCGCCGACAAATAAAGACGTTCGTACTCTCTTCTTTACCCCGAGAGGGGGTATTTTTTGTTTACTTTTTTAACGCTTGCGGTACATGGCCGATGCCAAACGGATACGCTTCACGGTTGCCCATGAAGCGACGCCCCTTCCCGACCTAACCGCGATCCAGAAGCAGTCCTACGATTGGTTTCTTAAAGAAGGACTGCGCGAACTTTTCGATGAGGTCAGCCCCATCGAGGATTTTACTGGTCGCGATTTGGAGCTCAGTTTTGTAGATTACTATCTCGACGAAGCCAAGTTCGACGAGGTAACCAGTAAAGAAAAGAACGTTACCTATGAAGCGCCCTTGCGCGTTACGGCGAAGTTGACGAATCGCAGAACGGGTGAAGTACGCGAGCAAGAAATTTATCTCGGAGATTTTCCGCTTATGACACCGCGCGGTACGTTCGTGGTGAACGGTATCGAGCGTGTTGTTGTTTCACAGGTCATTCGTTCGGCCGGTGTGTTTTTTACGTCCGAATTTTCTCGCGGCCGTCGTTTGTATGGCGCAAAAGTTATTCCAAACCGTGGTGCTTGGCTGGAAATGGAGACCGACCAGTCGGGTGTCGTCTGGGTAAAAATTGATCGCAAGCGAAAAGTTGCGGTAACGGCTCTGTTGCGCTCTTTTGGCTATGGCACAGACGATCAGATTCGCCAGCTCTTTAAGGATGAAGCCATGCTGCCTTATCTAGAGGCAACTTTACAGAAAGATACGGCGTCCACCGAAGAAGAGGGTGTGCTAGAAGTCTACAAGCGTATTCGACCGGGGGACTTGGCAACAACCGACAACGCCCGATCCCTCATTCATTCCATGTTCTTCCGTTTTGACCGCTACGATTTTGGTCGCGTTGGTCGACATAAGATGAATATGCGTTTTGGCGTTGATATTGCGAACACTAAAGAAAATCGCGTTCTGCGCCGCGAAGATTTGGTGCTTATAGCGAACGAGGTCATGCGTTTGAATGCCACACAGGAAGAGGCAGACGACATTGACCACTTGGGGAACCGCCGCATCCGTGCCGTTGGTGAGCTCATTCAGAATCGATTCCGCGTCGGTATTTCTCGCATGGAGCGAATCATCAAAGATCGCATGAGCACTCTCGACGTCGCAGAGTTGAATCCTAATAAACTCATTAACGCCCGACCGGTCATTGGTGCATTGAAAGAATTTTTCATGTCGTCCCAGCTGTCACAGTTCATGGACCAGACCAACCCGCTGGCTGAGCTGGAGCACAAGCGCCGTCTCTCGGCCATGGGGCCGGGTGGTTTGTCGCGCGAACGTGCGGGCTTTGAAGTTCGCGATGTGCACCCGACGCACTACGGGCGCATTTGTCCTATTGCCACACCTGAAGGTCCGAACATTGGTTTAGTCGGCCACTTGGCGAGCTACGCCAGAGTTAACGAGTACGGGTTCATCGAAACACCGCTCCTGCGCGTTAAGCACGACGTTGTCAATGATTCCAAAGAAACGAAGGGTGAAATTTTACGCGAAGATATCACTGACCCGGCAACGGGTAAGGTCGTGGCTAAGGCAGGCAGTAGCATTGACGAAGCTTTGGCGAAAAAATTGGAAGGCATTGCCGACATAAAAAATATTCCGTTGAAACCACGCGTAACCAACGAGGTAGTTCATCTTGATGCCTTTACTGGTCAGCGTCACGTTACTACTGCTGCCACGACCCCCATTGACGAGAATGGGTACTTTACCGAAGAGCGCGCTGAAGTGCGCCGCCATGGTGAGCCGTCGGTCGATGAAGTAGCCACTATTGATTATATGGATGTGGCGCCAAACCAAATTGTCAGTATCGGAACTTCTCTCATTCCTTTCTTGGAACACGACGACGCTATTCGCGCCCTCATGGGTACGAACATGCAACGTCAGGCGGTTTCTTTGGTGAATCCTGTTGCACCGATTGTCGGTACCGGCATTGAGGCGCGAGCTGCGCGAGACTCTGGACACGTGGTTATTGCTGATGAAGAAGGAGAAATCGTAGAACTGGACGGGCAGCACATTGTTCTCCTTTCAAAGAGTGGCAAGCGCTACGTTTATGAACTTTCAAAGTTTGTTCGATCAAACGCCTCAACCTGTTTGAACCAGCGGCCAATTGTTACGCTTGGACAAAAAGTTAAGAAGGGTGACGTCTTGGCGGATGGTCCCTCCACCGAGGGCGGCGAGCTGGCGCTCGGTCGCAATATTACGGTTGCTTTCATGTGTTGGGAAGGTTACAACTACGAGGACGCCATCATTATTTCTGATCGGTTAGTTCGTGATGACGTTTACAGTTCTATTCATATTGAGGACTACACCGTTGATGTGCGCGAGACCAAGCTTGGCGCTGAGTTAATTACTTCTGACATCCCGAACATTGGCGAAGAGAAATTGAAAGATCTTGACGAAGAGGGTGTGGTGCGCATTGGTGCGGAGGTTTCTTCAGGAGATATTCTCGTGGGTAAGATTACGCCAAAAGGGGAGACCGAACTCTCTGCTGAAGAAAAATTGCTGCGCGCTATTTTCGGAGAAAAGGCCAAAGACGTTCGTGACACTTCGCTCTACCTTGAGCATGGCGAGCACGGCAAAGTTGTTGACGTCAAAGTATTTTCACGTGATGCTGGCGACCGTTTGCCCGCAGGTGTTATTAAATCGGTACAGGTCAAAGTAGCCAACCTCAGAAAAATTCAGGTGGGAGATAAAATGGCGGGTCGGCATGGTAACAAAGGTGTCGTTTCGAAAGTGGTACCAACCGAAGACATGCCGTTCCTTGAAGACGGTACGCCGGTCGACATCATTCTTTCAGCTTTGGGTGTCGTCTCTCGTATGAACCTCGGACAGATTCTGGAAACACATCTCGGCATTGCCGCTGATCGTTTAGGATACAAAGTTGCTTCACCTGCACTTGATGGTGTATCGAGCGACAAGATTGCCGACGAGCTTGAGCGAGCAGGACTTCCTCGCGACGGAAAAATGGTGCTCTACAATGGGCGTAACGGCGAGGCCTTCACGAATCGCGTGACCGTCGGCGTTGTGTACATGCTGAAGCTGAATCACATGGTGGAAGACAAGATTCACCAGCGCTCCATCGGTCCGTACTCGCTTATTACACAGCAGCCGTTGGGTGGTAAGGCACAATTCGGCGGTCAGCGCTTTGGAGAAATGGAAGTGTGGGCGCTCGAAGGTTATGGTGCGGCTCATACGTTGCAGGAGATATTAACCATCAAGTCTGACGACGTACCCGGTCGGTCTAAAGCGTATGAAGCCATCATCAAGGGTGAAGAAATTCAAAAGATGAGCGTCCCAGAATCTTTCAACGTACTCATTCGTGAGCTCAAGGGGCTTTGTCTTGACGTCGAACTCTTGGACGTCAATGGGAAGGTTTTACATGAGCCAACGTCTGGCGGTACACCTGCTCCTGTTACAGCTTAACGCGCATATATGTTTATAGAGCCATCACCAACCGCCGACTTTACCGCCATTCGTTTGAAATTGGCCTCACCTGAGGCAATCCGCCGGTGGTCATTTGGCGAGGTAACGAAGCCGGAAACCGTTAACTACCGAACACAGAAACCGGAAAAAGAAGGTCTCTTTTCGGAACGCATCTTTGGTCCTTCTAAGGATTGGGAGTGTTACTGTGGCAAGTATAAAAAAATTCGCTACAAGGGAATCGTCTGCGATAAATGCGGTGTTGAAGTAACACGCGCAGTGGTTCGTCGTGAACGTATGGCGCACATTGATCTTAAGGCGCCCGTTTCGCACATTTGGTTCCTACGCGGCGTTCCTTCGAAGATTGGCCTTCTGCTCGACTTGTCCATGCAGAATTTAGAGAAAGTTATTTACTTCGCGAACTTTATTATTACTGAAGTTGACGAAGAGTTGAAAGACGCAACCCTAGAACAGGTAAAGCAAGAGTATCAGTCGAAGCGAAAAATGATCGAGTCAGATTACCAGCGCGCTTTGCAAGAACTACAAGGCGGCGAGGGCGCTGTTGATAAAAAAGAAGCCGTGGTCAAGGTACGCGACGAACGGTTCATGGAGCTTGAAGAGGTATTCGCCGTTGCCGAACGGGAACTCAAAGACATTAAGCCGTTGAAGATTATTTCTGAGAGTACCTACCACGATCTTTCTCTTAAGTATGGACACGTATTTACGGCCAGCATTGGCGCCGAGGCAGTATACGGATTATTGCAGAAGCTTGATCTAGAACAGCTATTGAAACAGATGCTCGGTGAAAACGTGGACGCGGTCGGCGCTCGCGCTGAAAAATTAACGCGCCGTCTGAAATTGGTAAAGAGTTTCTTGCACAACCACTTGAAACCCGAATGGATGATTATTACGGTACTACCTGTCATTCCTCCGGATTTGCGACCAATGGTGCCGCTTGATGGTGGCCGTTTTGCTACCTCGGACTTGAACGATCTTTACCGCCGCGTCATCAACCGTAACAATCGTTTGAAGCAGCTTATAGAGTTGAACGCTCCTGAAGTCATCACCCGAAACGAGAAGCGCATGTTGCAAGAAGCGGTTGACGCACTCATTGATAACTCTGCACGCCACGGTAAGACGGTCATGGCAGCGACTGGCCAGAAGCGCAGTTTGAAGTCGCTCGCCGACATGCTGAAAGGGAAGCAGGGTCGTTTCCGTCAAAACCTGCTCGGTAAGCGCATTGACTACTCAGGACGTTCGGTCATTGTCGTTGGTCCGACCTTGAAAATGCACCAGTGCGGTTTGCCAAAGCGTATGGCGCTTGAGCTCTTCCGACCGTTTGTCATTAGTAAACTTATTGCCAGAGAGTACGTGCACAATGTTCGTTCCGCCAACCGCTATATCGAAACGGGTCGAGCCGAAGTGTGGGACATTCTCGCTGAAATTGTTGCAGAAGCACATGTACTTTTGAACCGCGCACCAACGCTCCATCGTCTCGGTATTCAAGCATTCCGTCCGGTGCTGGTTGAAGGTAAGGCCATTCAGTTACACCCGCTCGTCTGTCCTGCCTTTAACGCAGACTTTGACGGCGACCAGATGGCTGTTCACGTACCGCTCACCAAAGAAGCGCGACGTGAGGCAGAGGAACTCATGCTGGCGAGCAAAAACCTACTGAAGCCCGCGCATGGTGAACCGGTGGCGAGTCCTAACCAAGACATCGTTTGGGGTATTCATTACCTCACGGGTGCCGATGAAAAGGTTAAAGACGCAAAGCTGCATTCGTTCAGTGGTGCTACTGAAGCCATTACTGCCTATGACTTGAAAGCAGTAACACTCCGCGAGTTGGTCATGGTACGCGTTGAAGATAGAAGTATTATTGAAACGACGGTTGGGCGACTACTCTTCAATGAAGTCGTTCCTGACAGCGTCAGCTACCTCAACGAACAAATGGACAAGCGCCGACTGAACCAGTTAGTGAAACAAGTTCTCGAGCTTGAGGGCGTGACGCGAACCGCCGAATTCCTCGATGGTCTTAAAGAGCTCGGTTTCCAATATCTGACGACATCAGGGTTGTCTTGGAGCATGGGAGATATCCCGGCCTTGCCACAGAAGGGACCCATCATTAAGGAAACTCAGTTGCAAATTGATGAAGTCGAAGAACAGTTTGCCGATGGACTACTTACGAACGACGAACGACACAGTCAAATCGTACAGCTTTGGACGAGCGCCAAGGATCGCGTTGTGGCGTTATCAAAAGGAATGTTCCCCAAAGATAGCCCTATCTTTACTATGGTGGAATCAGGGGCACGTGGTTCGTGGGGGCAGCTGACGCAGATCGTCGGTATGAAAGGACTCGTGACGAACCCTGCTGGAGATATTATTGAACTTCCAGTGACGGGTAACTTTAGAGATGGCTTTGATGTTTTGGAATACTTTATTTCCACGCACGGCGCCCGTAAAGGTTTGTCTGATACAGCGTTGCGTACGGCAAACGCTGGCTACTTAACACGTCGTCTCGTTGACGTGGCGCAGGATGTGATTATCCAATCTGCGGATTGTGGTGACTTGGAAGGGCTCGTCATTACTCGAAAAGACGCTGAAGATGCTGCACAGACTCTCGAAGAAAAAGTTGTCGGTCGTACCTGTCTCGAGAAGGTGATGAAGCCAGGAACAAGAAAAGTGCTGGTTAAGGAAGGCGACATCATTAGTTCACTGCAAGCCGCCGCCATTAAAGAAGAGAAAGTCTCCGAGGTGCGCATTGCGAGTATCCTGAGCTGCAAGATTATACGCGGTGTCTGTAGTAAGTGTTACGGTCTTGATCTTGGCTACAACCGTCCGGTTGACCTTGGTACTGCGGTCGGTATTATTGCGGCTGAATCAATTGGTGAACCAGGCACACAGTTGACCATGCGTACCTTCCACACGGGTGGTGTTGCCGGGGAAGATATTACGCAAGGTCTGCCACGTGTTGAAGAGCTTTTTGAAGTTCGCCCGCCGAAGCGAAAAGCATTCTTGGCGGATGTTCCGGGCGTCGTTTCCATAACTCAGGCGGCGCGCACCGAGGGCAGTAGTGCGCCACGCGGCCAACGGCTGCTGAAAATTGTCAGCGACAAGCCGGTTGACGGAGCAAGCGAAGAAGATGCGAACATTCGAGAGTTCACTATTCCACCGGGGTATGCGTTGCTCGTCAAAGATGGAGATACGGTTGTTGTTGGTCAGCAGTTGACCGACGGGAGTCTTGATCTGCAGCAGCTCTTCCGTTTGCGTGGCCGGTTGGAAACGCAGCGCTACATCATGAAAGATATTCAGTACATTTATTCTTCGCAGGGTCAAAAGTTGAATGATAAGCATGTTGAAGTTATTGCTCGTCAGCTTTTCTCTCGTGTGTATGTGCGCGATTCTGGTGAGTCAGATTTGTTGCCTGGAGAAATTGTGGAGAAGTCACAGGTAGAAGAAGCAAACGCTTCCGGTCCTGCCTCACCCGTTCTTTACGACGAACTTTTGCTTGGTATGACCAAAGCCGCACTCTCAACCAAGAGCTTCTTGGCGGCGGCCTCCTTCCAAGAGACGGCGCGCGTACTTATTAATGCCGCCACCTCAGGCCGTGTTGATATGCTGGATGGTCTCAAAGAAAATGTACTTATTGGTCGTCTTATTCCGGCCGGTACTGGGTTTAACCCAAGGTTAGTTAAAGGTGACGTCACTCCCCCGAAGCCTGCGGTAGAATAGTTTTGTTGGTATTTGGTCGGGCATCGTGGTATAATATAAATACTATGGATGGCAAAAAAATACTCATTGTCGAGGACAACGAAACCCTACTGAAGGCGTTGGAAAAAAAACTGCTCTCCTATGGTTATGAAGTACTCTTGGCTCGTGATGGCGCCGAAGGGTTAACGGCTATTCAAAACAGTAAACCCGATGTCGTGCTTTTGGATATTCTTATGCCCAATGTTGACGGTTTCACGGTTCTGGAGAAGTTGCACAATGACAACGTCATACCCGCCCTTCCTATCATTATTGTTTCCAATTCAGGGCAGCCGGTAGAAATTGACCGCGCTATTAAATTGGGCGCGCGTGATTATCTTGTTAAAGCAGAATTTGACCCAGAAGAGGTGGTTGAAAAAGTGCGCAAGGTGCTTGGTCAACCGTCACTCATGCACAGTGCGAGCACGAACAACGTCGACACGCCGGTGGTCATTCCTTCAAAAGATAGTAAACGGATACTCGTTGTTGAGGATGATCAATTTTTGCGCGACCTCTTGCAACGTAAACTGAAGGCCGAAGGATTTTTGGTTGAAACCGCTATTGAGGGAGAGGGTGCACTAGAGATAACAAAAAAGACGAAGCCCGATTTGATTTTACTGGATATCATTTTACCCGGTATTGACGGCTTCACTATTTTAGAGCGCTTAAAACAAGATCCAGATCTTGCCATGATACCGGTTATTTTGTTAACCAACCTTGGTCAGCGCGATGACGTTGATAAAGGGTTGAAACTGGGCGCGGTTGGTTATTTGGTGAAGGCACACTTTACGCCAGGCGACATTGTCGAAAAAGTTCGCAGCACGTTGAAAATGACCTAGTATGCAGCAGGTGACAATTTATACCACGACAACCTGCCCTTTTTGCAAAATGGCCAAAGACTTCTTTACTGCGTCTGGCGTTCAGTTTACCGAGAAAGACGTCACCTCTGATCCTTTAGTGCAGCAAGAGATGATTGCTAAATCAGGTCAAATGGCGGTGCCGGTGATTGATGTGGACGGTACGGTTGTTGTCGGTTTCAACGAAACAAAATTGCGTGAGCTCTTGTCTGCTCGTTAAGGTTACTCTTCGTTTTTGTTAAACAACAAAAGGGTATAGCCCTTTTGTTTTCATAAGCCACTCATATGCAAGTACGTGCAGAAAAAGCTAATGCCACAACCGTTGCCGCAGACGTCTTAGTTATTGGCGTCTTTGAGGGAGAAAAAAAACTCCACGACGCTGGAGCAGTTATTGACCGGGCCCTTGGCGGAGCGTTTAGCATGTACCTTCAAGAACATGGGTTCGAAGGAAAAAAACATGAGACCGTCATTATGCCGACTTACGGTAAGGTTGCTGCAAAACGGGTGCTCATTCTCGGACTTGGTAAACTAAAAGCATTTACTCCCGCGGTGTTAAGAGAAGCCGCAGCTTTTGCTGTCCGTCGTTGTGGCGCAGAACGTGCAAAACGCATTGCGGTTTGTCCTATACCAGCTACGAGCAGATCGACAAAGCAACTGCGTGATAATGTGGTAGTTTTTACGGAGGGCGTACTACTCGGATCCTATGCCTTCAGTCGTTATCATGGCAAAGAGCTCTTAGAAGAGCACGCCAAACAACGCGCTGAGGAAGTTATCATGCTCTACGAAAACGCTCGTGACGTATCCATTGCCAAAGCCGCTATTGAAGAGGGTCAGTTATTGGCGGAAATGACGATGACCACAAGAGATCTTGTTAATACGCCAGCAGCGGATATGACGCCGGAACATATGGTGGCTATTGCAAAAAAAATTGCCAAAAATCAGCCCCTTGTTGATTTGGAAATTTTTGACGCCGCAGCAGCTCGAAAATTAGGCATGGGTGCTTTTCTCGGTGTAGCGAAAGGATCTGACGAACCCCCTTATTTCATTCATTTAACGTATCGTCCTCGCGGTGCCAAGAAAGTTAAGAAAGTATTCTTGGCTGGTAAAGGGATTACTTTTGACACCGGCGGCATCAGTCTGAAACCTGCGGCTGCCCTAGAGCAGTGGACGATGAAGATGGATATGGCTGGGGGTGCAATTATTTTAGGATTATTTTCTCGCATTGCGGCGTTAGGGTTAAAAAATGTTGAAGTCCATGGACTCATTCCGTGCACTGAGAATATGCCGTCAGGAAAAGCGATGAAGCCGCATGATATTGTCCGCGCCATGAACGGTAAGACCATTGAGGTTGTGAACACCGATGCCGAGGGTCGTCTGGTGCTTGCCGACGCCTTGTCTTTTGCCGTTGAAAAAAAGGCTGACGCAATTATTGACTTAGCAACACTAACCGGAGCTTGCATGGTTGCATTGGGGGATGAAATCGCGGGTTCTTTTGGTAATGATAAAAAGTTGCTCAGTCGCATTAAGAAAGCCGCTGACCTTTCGGACGAAGCGGTATGGGAATTGCCGCTCTCAGAGTCGTATCGTCCGCTACTAAAGAGTCGTATTGCTGACCTCAGAAATATTGGAACCAGCCGCTACGGCGATTCTATTGTTGCCGGCCTCTTCTTGAAGGAATTTGTTGGCACAACTCCTTGGGTGCATCTTGATATCGCTGGACCAGCTTGGGCAGAGCGTGAAATGAAACCATCGATGCCTCACGGTGCCACTGGTTTTGGTGTTCGATTGTTGGTGCAATTACTGCGAGATTTCTCTTAATAAATCGCTATCGTTTTCGTTAGGGGATTACGTTCGCTTATCACCACTTTTCAAGGGAAATTAGCCCCTGAATACCCCTTGACATCCTGTGGGTCTCGGGTATAATAACTGCCACAGAAATCTACAGGTAACAACCCATGCGCGACACCATATATACCTCTCAAAAGTTGGACGGCTAACAACACGCCATTCGTTGCTGTTGTCGCGCCGCCCACGGGCGGTTTTTTCGTCCCCGCAGTATTCTTTTCAACTTTTTTCGCTGGTTGTTTTCAGAGTGGCGTTTCTTAACCTAGGTAAGAACCGCCCCTCTGGATGTAACGGCACGCAACTTAACAAGTTCATAACATGAGCAAGCAAACATGAAGAAGAAGCATCATGTAACCTACATCTTGCAATGTAAGTAAAACTCGATGCTGACCAACGTCAGTACCGAGGCAAATAAGGGTAGACGGTGGATGCCTTGACACTAAAAGACGATGAAGGACGTGGCTACCGACGAAACGCTTCGGGGAGGTGGTGAGCAACCTTTGATCCGAGGATGTCCGAATGGGGAAACCCAGTTCGAGTAATATCGAATTATTGTGCGCTGAATACATAGGCGTATGAAGTTAACCCGGGGAACTGAAACATCTTAGTACCCGGTGGAAAAGAAAATAATTGCGAACTATTTTTTAGCTTTCAGCTTGCGGTTATCAGTGGTTGACCATACGACTTCGGTCGCGGTTGTGCTGCTGGTAGTTGCTTGCTGATAGCTACGAATACGTTCGTGCATTCCCTCAGTAGCGGCGAGCGAAAGGGGAATAGCCCAAACCTTAGCAGGTTGTGTGAAAGTGACTGCCCCGCAAGGGGTGGAAATTTAAACGTAAAGGCTGCAGGGCCAATGCCCGCTAAGGGGTAGTAAAAGAGTAACGTCAGTGTTCCTGTATTGCACTGGGTAGCGGAATCAGCACACGCTGTATAATTTTTAGGAGAAGGTCCCTGGAATGGGCCACCAGAGAAGGTGATAGTCCTGTACTCGAAAAAAATTATAACGCTACGGTTATTTATTTTGAGTACCACGAGACTCGAGAAATCTTGTGGGAAACAGGGTCGACTACGATCCAAGGCTAAATACTTTTAGTGATCGATAGTGAACAAGTACCGTGAGGGAAAGGTGAAAAGCACCCCGATGAGGGGAATGAAATAGTATCTGAAACCGTCTACTTACAGAGAGTCGGAGCCCCGACGTTACGTCGGGGTGACGGCATGCCTATTGAAGAATGAGCCAACGAGTTTGTTTCTATCGCTCGTCTAAGCCCACGTAGGGCGGAGGCATAGTGAAAGCGAGCGTTAATAGCGCGAATTTCATACTTCAGTTATGTGGTTGTCCCGATGTAATGTCGGGATTGCCGCTGACTGCAGTATGAACCAGCGGTAGGAACAAGACCCGAAGCCGGGTGATCTAGCCATGGCCAGGATGAACGTTGCCGAAAGGCAACGGGAGGTCCGAACCCACGCGCCGTACAACACGCGGGGATGAGCTGTGGTTAGCGGTGAAATTCCAATCGAACTCGGCGATAGCTGGTTCTCCTCGAAATAGCTTTAGGGCTAGCGCTACAGTGACACTCAGGGGTAGAGCACTGAATGAGAGGCGGTGGAGCAATCCTACGACTTTCAACCAAACTCCGAATACTGAGATCGTTATACTGTGGTAGTCAGACTATGGGGGCTAAGCTCCATCAGTCAAAAGGGAAACAGCCCAGACCGGCAAATAAGGTCCCAAAATCTCTTCGTACCTGCGGGTACGGAGCCCGGATTTTTGGCATATGCCAAAGAACGGGGGATTAAGTGTAAAAGGTGGTGAGATGATTGAAACAACCAGGAGGTTTGCTTAGAAGCAGCCATCCTTTAAAGAAAGCGTAACAGCTCACTGGTCAAATCGTCTTGCGCCGAAAATATACCGGGGCTTAAATCCAGTACCGAATTTCCGGATCTTTCTGATTTATCAGAGAGATGGTAGAGGAGCGTTCTGAACTGCGTTGAAGGGAGACCCGTGAGGGATCCTGGAGCGTTCAGAAGTGAGAATGTTGGCATAAGTAGCATAAAGACGGGTGAGAACCCCGTCCACCGTAAGCCTAAGGGTTCCTGGGCAACGACAATCGACCCAGGGTTAGTCGGTCCTAAGGCGAGGCCGAAAGGCGTAGTCGATGGATGAGCAGGTTAATATTCCTGCACTTGCTTCCGCGTAGAGCGTTGTGCGCTTTCCTCAGGTTTCCGCGTTTTTTGGCTATAAACGTGCCGCAAGGCGTAGACAAAGCCGCAAGGTGGAGTCAATGGAGACGTAGGGGGAGTCTAGAAAAGCAACGTATCAATCCGATGTAATGTTGGAATGGCGGAGGTAAACCGTACTGCAAACCGACACAGGTAGGCGAGGAGAGCATCCTCAGGTGTACGAGAGAACCCTCGTTCAGGAACTCGGCAAAACAGCGACCGTAACTTCGGAATAAGGTCCGCCCCGACGCAAGTCGGGGTCACAGCAAAAGATCTCAAGCGACTGTTTACCAAAAACACAGGTCCCTGCGAAAGCGAAAGCTTATGTATAGGGGCCGATGCCTGGCCAGTGTCAGAACGTTAAGGGGATGGGTCATATCCTTCGGGATGGCAGCCTTGAACCGAAGCGCTGACGAACGCCGGCGATAACTATAATCGTCCTAAGGTTGAATGCTGCCTTAGTGAGGTGTAAGCCCTCCTCTGAACTTCGTATGCCGCGAAGAGGTAAGAGAAAATTTGGCCAAATGCTGGAATATCTGATGAATCTGACACTACTAAGGAAACTTTTTTAAGTTACCAAGTGACAATGTGATCAGTGCAGACAATCAGCAGGAAAGATCCCGATATTATATCGGGGAATCCTCAGAGACTAAACGCCAGATCCGCCAGTTGGCGGAAAGATATAGTCCGAACTGCATGGCGACATGCAGAGACGAACAGAAATGATTTGTCCGCGTAACGATTGGCTATTCGCTATTTGCGATTTGCCAGTTTGTTGCGAAGCAACAGACTAGAGCGAAATTCCTTGTCGGGTAAGTTCCGACCTGCACGAATGGCATAACGACTTGAGAACTGTCTTAACGAGGGACTCGGCGAAATTGCAAGAGGGGTAAAGATGCCCTTGACCCGTAGCTGGACGAAAAGACCCCGTGAAGCTTTACTATAGCTTGCTATTGAGTTGGGAATACGCCTGTTCAGAATAGGTGGGAGCCGCAAGGCGACAGTGAGATACCACCCTTGTGTATTTACAACCCTAACCCTGTGCCATGAATCTGGCGCGGGGGACAGTAGCTGGTGGGTAGTTTAACTGGGGCGGTTGCCTCCTAAACAGTAACGGAGGCGTTTACAAAGGTTGGCTAGTCCCGGATGGAAATCGGGACGATAGGGCAAAGCCATAAGCCAGCTTTACTGCAACTCCTACAAGAGAAGCAGTTGCGAAAGCAGAACTTAGTGATCCGACGATCCAATGTAGGATGGTCGAAGCTCAACGGATAAAAGCTACTCCGGGGATAACAGGCTAGTCAGGCCCAAGCGTCCACAGCGACGGCCTGGTTCGGCACCTCGATGTCGGCTCGTCGCATCCTGGGGGTGGAGAAGCTCCCAAGGGTTTGGCTGTTCGCCAATTAAAGCGGCACGCGAGCTGGGTTCAGAACGTCGTGAGACAGTAAGACCTTGCTGTCTATAAATTCGGCTATATGCTGGAAACCCTGACAGAACCTCAAACAGGAGTAGAGGTTCGAAGAATCTCACACTACGTGTTATAATATTACTATTATGATACGTGACAATGTGATGAGTGCAGGCAATCAGCAGGGAAGGTTATCGAAAGGTCCTAATCCGTGGTATGTATCAGGGTTCGTTGATGGTGAAGGGAGTTTCCATGTAGCGGTTTACAGAGATAGAAGAATGAAAACCGGCTGGAAGATTATTCCTGAATTTCATGTGTCACAACATGAATCAAGTCGATATGTGCTCGATGAGCTCATTTACTTTTTTCAATGTGGCTATGTGAAAGCTAACCATCGAGAGAAACCAAGTGACGTAACCGTCGTTTACGTTGTTCGTAATCGAAATGATCTAACAACAAAAATCATCCCGTTTTTTTCTGAGTACCCGCTGCGAACCGAAAAAAATAAAGATTTTCAGAGGTTCGCAAGAGTTCTGGATTTAATGAACAAAAACGCCCATAGAAATGGTGTGGGGATGAAAAAAATTGTGAAGATTGCTTACGAAATGAATAAAAACGGTCGTTACAGAAAGAGACCACTAAAGGAAATTCGATAAAACCCTCAGAGACTATACGCCGAATCCGCCAGTAGGCGGAAAGATATAGTCCGAACTGCATGGCGACATGCAGATCTCGACGGAAACGCTCGAGACATTTCATTATTTAATGAAGTAGTAACAAAGTTGTCGGTCTCCTATCCGCTACGGGCGCGGAAACTTGCGGAGTCTCTTCCTTAGTACGAGAGGACCGGGAAGAACGAACCTCTGGTGTACCAGTTGTCCTGCCAAGGGCATCGCTGGGTAGCCAAGTTCGGTTAGGATAAACGCTGAAAGCATCTAAGCGTGAAGCCGTCTCCAAGATTAGGTTTCATTTAAGGCCTCCCAGAGATTATGGGATTGATAGGCGCTACGTGTAAGTCCCGCAAGGGATTCAGCGGAGGCGTACTAATCGGCCAATGCCTCGGTGCTGATGTTGGTTTACATCGCTTCTTTTTCTGATTGCAAATATATACTGTGAGCTCCACAGTCCTGGTGCTTCTTGCGGCGGGGGTACACCTGTTCCCATCCCGAACACAGCAGTTAAGCCCGCCAGCGCCGATGATACTCGAAAGGGGAAAGTAGGTCGGCGCCAGGACTGTGGAGCTCACTTTTTATTTTATCTTCATTACTGTAGCTCGTGATTCATCACGAGCAAGTCAAAGGTAAAGGATAAAATAATCCTCAGTGAATACGTAGGATTACCTAATTCTTTCTTTAGTAGCTCGCGATTTATCGCGAGGAAGTCAAAAGAAAAGGATAAAATAATCCTCCCTGTCCTGAGTCCTTCATTCCCTCAGGATAAACTGAGCGTAGCTATTTATCGCGTTCCTGTCTCTTTTTTGCTAGCATAGTGAGGCCATGAAAAAATCACGCATTGGTGTAGTCATTTTAGCGGCAGGTAAAGGTAAACGCATGGCGCATCGTTTACCAAAAGTACTTATTCCTGTGGGTGGAACACCCATGATTTTGCGTGTACTTGATGCTGCCCTAGCAGCAAGATTTCAAACAAAGCCAATACTCGTTGTTGGCTATAAGAAAGATTTAGTAAAAAAAGTCGTCGGCAACCGTGCTCGGTACGCTGTGCAGCAAAGAGCGCTTGGTACGGGTCATGCCGTGGCAGCAGCCATGCCGTTATTACGTAAAGACAAAGTTGACCGCGTGGTCGTCATTTATGGCGACCATCCTTTTGTAACTGCCATAATGTTAAAAAAGTTGGTGACTGCGCTTCAGAAAAAAGGAACTGTGCTCTCGTGCGTTACAGTGCGTGTTCCCAGTTTTCACGATGAAGGGCGAGCTTGTCTGCACTATGGGAGAATCCTTCGCGACAAAAGCAATCGTTATGTGCGAGCGTGTATTGAGTATAAAGATGCTACGGTAAAAGAACGCAAGATTCGAGAAGTTAATTCCGGGCAGTATTGTTTTGACGCAGTGTGGTTAGAGAAGTCTTTGCCGCGCTTAAAGAAAAAAAACCTGTCCCATGAGTATTACTTAACCGATCTCATTGGTTTAGCGGTTGCCGATGGCTACGGTGTCACTCCTATTACACCGCGTAATTGGCGCTCAGGATTAGGTGCAAATACCATTGAAGAGATTCAGCTGGCTGAGCGTTTCACGCATTAACGGCAAATACTATGCAAGAGATCGCGTCCACTTATCATAATAGCTATTAAAATATGCCAGAGCAGCAGTCTTTTGTACCTGATTCTGCGCGTGAGCAAACGCCGAATATTTTCGTTGAGGTACTTCAGGGAGATAACCGCCAGGGTATTTCCGAGTATATCGACCACGAAGCCAATAACGGTTTTGAGACGCATACACAGAGAGCTGCTCGGTACCGTGAGCGGGGTATTATTGAACCACAGCTAAGCGACGACGATGCAGAGAAAAAGGCGCGTGAGCTTTTTATTGGCCAACGTCAAAAAGAAATTCAAGAAAACAGATTACAGGTGGTTATGGGCCGCGATGGGGCTGCCCCTGATGCACCGCTCGTTGCTACCAGTGTTGTAGTGCTTGAAAACGGCACGATGGGAAAAAAAATTGGCCCAGACGAAGCGTGGGCCGCAGGAACTCTGGTTAAGCTTGACCAGCGAAGTTTGGCCATTGGTGAGCACATGGCCGCAGCCCAAGAAGAAATTGCGAAAGCGAACGGTAAAAAGGAATTACTTACGGGGATTGATGTTGATAACTTAGCAAGTATTGGACTGCGTTTAAAAGTTGGCTACGAACTTTGGCAAGTCAGAGAAGATGATAAATCGTATGGACTACGAAAAGACTTATCTACGGGAAAAACAGAGAGTGGATGGGCTTCAAAGGTGCTGGAGGGGACATTGCGTTTTCCGCCTGCCGATGCTGACCAATTCATCGATGAAGCAATACTCATAGATTCAAATGACACTGCCCGAGCGCGTGCTGCAATTGAGCAAGGGTATCGCGGTGTTGCGCTGCTTTGGAAGAAAAATTTTGAGGGTGTTCCTCCGCCGTTCGAAGGATCAGCTATCGTGTTTACGCGGGAGAACAAACCATAGGCAACTATCTTATGCTCAATGAAGCAATCGTTGATCTCCATATTCATTCAAAGTTTTCTCGTGCTTGTTCTCGTGATCTGACGCTACCGAATATTGCGGCTACCGCCGCCCACAAAGGCATTCACCTTATGGGGACGGGCGACTTTACCCATCCAGGTTGGCGGCGCATGATGCATGACGAACTCCAGGAGAGCAGTTCCGGATTTTACCAATTGAGGCAGAATAAAAAATCCTTACCCGTTGAGTTTGTTCCGAGCGTAGAAATATCCTGTATTTATAGTAAAAACGGAAAGGTACGGCGGCAGCATGTGCTCATTATCGTGCCGACACTGAACGCCGCAGATACGCTTTCAAAGCGACTGGAACAAATTGGCAACCTGGCTGCTGACGGTCGGCCGATTCTTGGATTAGACGCGAAGGAGCTATTAAAAATTACCCTTGATATTGCGCCAACAGCGCTCGTCATTCCGGCACACGCCTGGACGCCATGGTTTTCACTTTTTGGTTCTAAGTCGGGCTTTGACAGCATTGAAGAGTGCTTTGAGGAATTAGCGCCGCACATTTCTGCTATTGAAACAGGTCTCTCTTCTGACCCGCCAATGAACTGGCGTTTATCAGCGCTTGACCACGTGACGCTTGTTTCAAACTCGGATGCGCATTCATTAGACAATCTAGGCCGTGAGGCAAATGTTTTTAAAAAAGGAAAGGGGTTAACCTACGAGCGGCTGAGAGCCATTTTGCGGCAAGAAGAGCGCGGCGGCTTTCTTTACACCATCGAGTTTTATCCCGAGGAGGGAAAATATCACGCTGATGGTCACGCCGTTTGCGGCGTGCGCCTGCAACCAGAGGAAACAAAGAAATATGGTGGTCGTTGTCCGAAGTGTGGCCGTCCGATTACCGTTGGCGTGCTTAGCCGTGTGCAGATACTTGCTGACCGCGCGCTAACGAACAAGCGTGACGGTCGTGTGCCGTTCCGCTACATTGTGCCACTTCGAGAAATTATTGCTGAAGTTATTGGCATTGGCAAAAAGACAAAGGGGGTAGCGCGCGTTTACGACGCGCTGGTACCGACTTTAGGTACGGAATTTGAAGTACTTCTTGAGGTACCGACGTCAGCTATTAAAGCAGCGGGTTTTCCTGAAATAGCTGAGGCGGTGCATAGAGTGCGTACGGGCAAAGTGACGGTACTACCCGGGTATGACGGGATATTCGGTACGGTCTCTGTTGGCGCACCGGGGCATAAACAAAAAACGCAGACGCCACTTTTTTTGTAACGGGAACAACAAAAAAGAACCCCCACTTCGGGGGTTCTTTTTTACGACAGAAGTTTAGCGCTTCTTAGCTTTCTTAGCCTTCTTCTTAGTCGATTTCTTAGCGGCCTTTCGCTTTGGGGCTGCCTTCTTCTTTGCTGCTTTCTTTTTCTTTGCCATTGAAATCACCTCCTTCCGGTGTAGCACTGTTCGTTTTAACCGTGCTCGTAAGTTTAAATATTTTTCGCACGTTTTGAACTATTCGTAAGTATACAACAAATAAAGTGTGTCAACAATAGTTTTTGCAAAAAATAAAAGTGAATTTGAAAATATTTTTTATAAAATTTTTTTAACGACCAAGTATTACAAAATATTTTTTCATAATCGTAAATGGTGGACTCGAGGGGATTCGAACCCCTGACCTCTCGGATGCAAACCGAGCGCTCTACCAACTGAGCTACGAGCCCGCAGGCGAAACAGGAACAGGACCAAATGAGCGAAAGAGTCCCCCAAAAAGCCCTAAAACTACGTCTCCGATGAGTCCCGTCATCATCAGTAGACCAACGATGATGGCAATGATGCCGACTAATTTATATCCAAGCCGAGAGCCGCCGTAGAAGCGGAGCCAGCTTTCTGCCCAGCCAATACTACCAGCAAAAGAGAGCACTGCTTCAGTGTAGATGATGAGCAGTGTGCCAAGCACTGCAATGACGAGTCCCCAGAAGAAAGCCATGGCCTGTGGATAACTTAGTAAGAAAAATCCCTCTTTGCCGATAATCACGGCAACGGGTTCTTTCCTAATAGTATAAGAAGTTGGAGATTATCGGAAGAGCTCGCACGATTCTTTTTTACCGCTCCGCATATTTGGCACGCATGATATATGTTATAGCCGTCGCGACCATATCGAGAGGCGATTGGTTGCATCATACCATGGCACTGTGACGCCCTATCTCCCGGGTCAATGTCGACAGGTTTTGACCAGAGGCATGACGGGCAATGATTGGTATAGCCATCGCTTGCGGCATGCGTTTCACAATGTTCGCAGACGAATGGTTCAATACGTCGGGTAAAGGACATAAGGTATCAGTTGCCGCATTGTAGCGGGTTTTCCGAAACATGCAAGTACCGAGTTGCCGAACAGGACTAAGCGTTGTACGCTATGCAAACTATGGTTGAACCAGATATAAAGTCGTTAGTTGCCAGTTTTGCTGACGTGTTACCAAAATTTCCTGATGGTCGCATCAACTACCGCGACGCTAAAACAGCGCCGGTGCTGAGCGCTGTGGTGCGGCGTCAGCAGGAAATTTTATTGCTCAAACGAAGCGATCAGGTACGTTACTACCAGGGCAGGTGGAATGTTGTTGCAGGGTATATTGATGCAATGACTACACTTCAAGACAAAGTACTTGCTGAGTTGCATGAGGAACTTGGTGTGACCAATGAACTCATTCATGTTGTCGACTATGGGATGCCGCGGACCGTTATTGATAAGGAAGTTGGCGTGCAGTGGATTATTTTTCCGGTATTGGTGGAGCTTTTGGTGAAACCGGTTCTGCAATTAAACGAAGAGCACACGGAATATCGTTGGGTGCTGCCGGAAGAAGTCAAAAATTTTTCTACCGTCCCTCTTTTAGGTGACACGCTTGCGGCATTTCTATGACCAAACAGTTTGTCTCTCGCGCTGGGCAAAAGTTGCAGCATGCCCTTGATACTTTTGGACTCAACGTTCAAGAGTTAGTGGCAGCGGATCTTGGTTGCTCAACCGGCGGGTTCACCGACTGCTTGCTGCAAAACGGAGCGGTTAAAGTGTATGCCGTTGATACGGCCTATGGGGTACTCGAATGGAGATTAAGAAATGATCCGCGTGTTGTGGTGTTGGAGAGGACGAATGCTTTGCATGTTGTACTACCGGAGCAAGTGGACTTCATTTCGATTGATGTCGGCTGGACGAAGCAAAAGCTGATCGTGCCCTACGCGCTGACGTTACTCAAAGCAGGCGGCATTATAGTGTCGCTTATGAAGCCGCACTACGAGGCGGAGCGCTTGTGGCTGAACGCTGGCACGGTGAAAGAAGAATTTTTACCAAATGTCATCGCCAAGGTCGAAAGTGAACTCGCTGCCGGAAACATTAAAGTAGAAAACATTACCGAGTCACCCATTATCGGCGGCAAGGGGGGGAATAAAGAATATCTCTTGCTTATTCGGAAGATGGGTTGACATGCACAAGCTTTTCCTTTAGGGTAGTGGTGGGTTTTAATCACCATAATTTATAACATTATGGCGGAACGATTTCGGGGTGAGAACCCAGGCGCGTTTGATGCCGACGTTAGGGCAGCAGCCGCCGAGCAAGCAAGGTCGGCTATGCGTGAGGCACGGGAGGCATTAGAAAGAGCGAAGGAGTTGGGCGTTCGGGTCGACGACCATCGTGATGCTGTGCGAGCCGCAGCCGCGGAGGTGCTCCGAATCTGGCCGAGCGAAGCCACTCCACAGACAGAGGACGTGCCCCAAGAAATAAAAGAAGCCGCCTAGTATAAAATTTGAAATAGAACAAATACCCCGGTTTCCCCGGGGTATTTGTTTAGTGCTTATCAAAAAAGCCGCGTCTCAAAATAGTATCCCAACTTCTTCTTTGAGACTTCTGGGGGTGGTCTTTTTGTGGGGAGTTTCCTACATGTTCTCCTGTTGGCGGCGGACAACTGAGACAGGGTTTATATTGTTCGTGCGTTTCGCAGAGCTCGAGCCTTATTTCTCCTTGTGGTGGTTGGTTTTTACCTTCGCGCATGTAAAAAGAGTAGCATAAATTGCTTTTTTATCAACTTTTACCAGCGTAACAGCTGAGCCAAACAATTCAATTAACCTTGCGGATGTTCGTAATTTTGCGGGGTAGTTGATTAAGATAAGAGCCGAACGATAACCACAATGAGGGCAATAACGAGTAATGCATGAATGAGCTTGCCACCAATTTTGAGGCCAAATCCAAGAAGCCAAAGAACAAATAAAATTATAATAACAGTCCAGAGCATCGTTGTATTGCTAATTGCTTAAGCTCAGTTATTTGTGCACATTAAGCATTGTATAAGATTTTTAGTTTCTCGAGCCCGCGATGAACTTGTACCGCCAAAGTATTCTTTGACTGTCCGGTGATGAGAGACATTTCTTTCAATGATAGACTTTGCATGTACCGCATCTTCATTACCTTTTGGTATTTTACGGGAAGTTGTTGAATCAAAAGGAATGCCGTCCTCCCATCTAAGGTGTTAACAAGACGGCTAGAATCATCGATGCTCGGCTCAAAAGCTTTTTCTAAATAACTATTATTTAACACGTCTTCAATAAGTTCTTTTTCTTTGGCTACAACATTAACAGACAAAGGCAAGTCTGAAACCATTTCAATAAGTACCTCCTCAAGTGTTTTTATTTTTTTGTCTTGACCAGCCTGTTCGCCAAGCTTGGCAATAGAATAATGCAATACTTTAAGCTCAAAACTCATTGCCTTATAATCCTCGCCAGTTCGTGTGCGCATGAGTGGCGCAATTTCTTTTTCTAAAAATAGTTTTTTATCTTCATTAAGTTTTTGCCAAAAAGTTTCATCAACTTTATCAATTTTACCTTTCGCATCCAAAATTACCACATTGTTTAGCGGAAGTTTGACGATATCTTCTTTTAGCTTTTGAATAGTATTTTGTACAAGCTCGGTATTGTCTTGTGATTCGGCAAGATTTAACTTTTGTAATTTAGTTTCAAAAAGACGGACAGGAAGCGGCTTTGATGGCTTGTCGATTTTGCCGGTCGGGTTCATCTGAAAGTATTCAAAATTTTCCCAACAATCAATTATGAGAAATTTATCTTTCACCTTGCACCACGGCTTCATTTTTTTCGGTTCTAAAAGTCTAGTTCCTCGTCCGATCATCTGCCAGAATTTGGTATAAGAAAAAACAGGTTTTGCAAAAACAAGATTGACCAGTTCGCGGACATCTATGCCTGTATCAAGCATATCAACGCTAATGGCAATGCGTGGAAAATCTTTATTGATAAATTGATCAAGTAAACCGCCTTTTCCATAAACGCGAGAATCGTCCGAAACAATGACTTTGGCGATATTGCCTTTGTGTTCAGGATAGAGATCATCAAACACTTCCTGCAATCTGCGAGCATGCTTCATGGTCATTGCAAAGAAAATCGTTTTTCCTGGTAGTGTCCCGCTTTCATCTTTAATACATTCCTCCATGAATTCTTGCACGATCAGCGCATTCGTTCCTTTGTTGGTTACTTTTTTTTCAATTTCACTGCCCTCGTAATTTATTTCCGTTGGTTCTTTGCCGTCGGCAAGCAGTTTTTGCTGTTCGGCAATGGTAATATTATCTTTTCTAATACCTTCTTTTTGAAATTTGGTGCGAACTTTTAGAACTTCAAAGTCTGAAAGGTAGGGGGGCTTATTGTTTATCGCTTCTTCATATGAGTAGGCATAAGTTGGGATTCCATCTTCACATTCAAAAATTCCAAAAGTATTATGTTCAATTGCATCTTTTGGTGTAGCAGTTAGACCAAGCTGAACAGAGTCAAAATAATCAAAAATATTTTTGTAAACATTGTAGATTGATCTATGGCTTTCATCGGCTACGATCATATCAAAAAAATGCGGACTAAGCGGGCAGTCTTTATCTTCAATGATATTGAGCATTGTCGGATAAGTAGCGCAATAAATTCTTCTGTCTGTTACGATGTCGTGCTCGCCAACTTTTGGCCAAACTGGGGCATTTGGTAAGAATTCTTTAAAAGCGTCAAGTGCTTGGTTTCTAAGTGCAATTCGATCAACTAGAAACAAAACCTTTTGCACCTTGTTTGCTCGCATGAGTGCTTCAATCATTGCTACGCAAGTTCTTGTTTTTCCTGTACCTGTTGCCATTACGAGCAAAGATTTTCTTTTTCCTTTATCTAAGTTTTCAAAAACAGAACGAATGGCTTCTATTTGATATGGTCGTCCGGCAATTTCTTTTTGGATTAATTCTTGGGAAAGTGGTTTTTCGTTTTTACGCAAAAACAACATTCTCTCTAAATCTTTTTTTGTTGGAAATCCATAAACTTTGCGAGGTGGGTATTTTTCGGTATCCCAAAAATAAATATCGTGCCCATTCGTATAAAAAACAAATGGCATATCTTTGCCGGAATTTTTTTGAATATTTTCTGCATATTGGCGTGCTTGTTCTTGTCCAACTCTTGCATCTTTTGAAGTTTTTTTAGCTTCTACAATCGCCAAAGGATAACCACTATCACCAAGTAGGGCATAATCAGCAAATTGAAAGCCTTGATATTCGTGTTCCGGCTCCTTAACGCCCTCTGGCAAGCCAATCCAAATATCAAGCTCGGATGTAACTTGAGATGGATCACTAACACTCCAGCCGGCTTTTTCAAGCCGCTTGTCGATGATCTCTTGTCTAGTTTTAGCTTCGTTAATATTTACCATAATTATTGTGTTAATTCATCAAGCGTAACCCCTAACCCCGTCGCAATCTTCTTTACGGTATCCAGCGTCGGATTGGTTACAGTGTCCGATTCAATCTTAATCAAGGTCGGATAGGGAATATCCGCCTTCTTTGCGAGCTCATCCTGCGTTAAATCCCGTTTAGCTCTCCAAACTCGTATTTTCTGCCCAATTGTTGTCTCGTTATTTGTCATAAACGGCATGTAATATATGGTTAGTTGTATTGTATCGCTTTCACCTGATTTTACAAGAGTTTTGCCAGACGTTCGAACCACAAACCAAAAGGTAACTTCTCTCCAATCTAAGCCATTTGTTTTTCATAATTCCGCCAAACAAGCCAAATGGTGTCCCCAGCGTTCGAACCGCATCAACACCGACAAAACCGCTAACTTATACAGTAAACAAGCGCATTCCGCACAAAACAAAAATTCCACCTCTTCGGTGGAACTAATGATGGTGAGATTATACGCTGATGTGCGTACCCATTCTACCCGAAATATCGGCCTCTAGGGTAGTCATACAGGTAGTCATTCGCTCTACCTCGGAATGACTACCCTGCGTTGCTGAAACCGCCCATCATTCCTCGCTTTTCTGACCTCGCCGCTCTCAATTTCCAAACCCGACTTCACTCCGGTTTACCCCTTCACGCACCCCTTCACTCGGGTACTGCCGGAATGAAGGGGTAGCTAGTCTCAATACCGCCTTCAATGCTCACTTTTCTGGCCTTGCCTAGTCAAAATCCCAAGTCCGACTTCACTCCGCTCCGTCCTGCTGGCCGTCGCTCCGTGAAATGTCGCTGGTTCGTGTCTGGTGGCTCGGCCTTCTCCTTCCGTCCTGCTGTTTCTTTATTGATTGGTGGGGGGGGGTATAAATCGTGATTGAAAAATAATTATTGCTCATGGCCGCAAGGCCAAGAAAA